>CAWVUS010000121.1:0-14710 GCA_963933195.1 uncultured Planctomycetaceae bacterium | reverse complement strand
CCCCCGATTTTCACATCACCCTGCTGGAACTTTTTGACATCCAACGGACCAGACGCCTCCCTCTCAGCATCGGGAGGGAACATTTGTGAGCCCGGAGGCGGAACTTCGTCGCGACGACCAGTTTCTTCATTCTGGGCCAGCAACTGATCAGGCCCGGTCGCCAACACCAACAGTCCCAGCAACAGCCACAGGCCGATCCGGATCGGGAACAACATCAAAGCCCTCCGTCTGATTTGAGACACGATTGAAAGCAACCGGTCTCCCAGGATTGAAAACACGATTCCTCGGCCAAGCATTCTCACCAAGCGGTTGGTGATTGGCAAGAGGCCGCATCACGCGGAATCAGAACGTGTCGGCACAACCAATGGATTCTCGAGATAGTGGTCGTCGACCGGATAGTTGCGGAACTGGATCGAATAGGTTTTTTCGAACCACGCCTGGATGTCGTCCACGGCTTCCAAATCGTATTCGGGTGCTACGTGCAACGTGCGGCCCCGCGTGTCCTGGAGGATCTGTGCATCGTCAACGATCAGTTCACCTCGGCTGAACACGTAGCGAGGCAGTTCGAACATCCGCTGGATATCGTCATCGGGGCTGTACAGTGTCACGTCACCGTCTGCTCCCGGTCCAAGATGGCCCTTGTGCGAGAGACCGAGCATACGAGCGGGCGCGGCGCGGGTGATAATCGCGATCTCACCCAGGGTGTATTCGCGGTCCAGATCCTTCAGCAGGCAACGATCGGCCACCGCCGGCGGTGCTCCGGCCAGAACTTCCAGCCGCCGCTCGCGATCCATCAACAGCGAGATGATCTCGGGATACGCCTGGAAGGAGCCCCCGTTGGGATGATCGGTGCTCATGGCGATCCGCCAGGGATCATCGACCAGCAGGTACCACTCGAGCCCAATGGCCCATTGCAAGGCATGCACGAGGCTTTTTTGCTTGTAGACAATCGGCACGATCCCGCACCCGGACTCCATCTCGGTATCGCCGCTGAACCACTTGCGACCGGTGACCTGGTGCAGGTAGTAGCCCAGGGGGCCATCGCCGGTCATCGAGGTGGTGTTGGCAAACATCACCTGGCCGACGTCGACGGTCAGGTTGTCGTGCGTATTGACGTACTCGGCCAACTCCTCCACCCGTGATCCAAAAGTCGACTGGTCGTCGGGATCGCCGTCATAGCTGTGGAACTGGATGTGAGTCAGGTGTCCCCGGTGCCCCTCGAGCGACTTCATCGTCTCCATCGTGGTGGCATGGTTCCCCGGCATCCCGAGGTTGTTGCAGTGGATGTGCACGGGGTGAGGCAACCCGAGTTCGTGAACCGCACCGGCCACACCCTGGATGATCTGCCGGGGCGTCACCTCAAAGTGGTCCACCGTGTCGTCGATCCCCCGGGCATTCCCGCCACCGCTCTTCCAGATCTCCACTCCACCAGGATTGACCAGCTTGGCCGTGTAGCCCTTTGTCGAGTTGAGCAGCCACGCGATGTAGGCCTTCAGCAACCCGGGCTCACCGTTGGCCAGTTGCTTCATCACGTAGTGGTTGTTGCCCATCAGGACATAAAATCCCTTGTCAATGATGGGGGTGTCGGCGAGTTCCTCGTGAGCGTGCCGCGCTCCCAGGGGGGGGACGGCAGCGTCAAAAGCGGTGGTGTAACCCAGGCCAGCGTAGAGGTACCCTGTCGCAAACGTACTGGGAACGCTGCCGCCGGTGCCCGACCGGGTCAATCGCGTGCGGTGGACCGGATCAGAATTCCGCTTGTCGTCGGGGATCATTTTCCGGGCGGTGTTGACCTTCGGCCCGGCGATATGACAGTGCATGTCGATGCCGCCGGGCATCACGACCAGGCCGGTCGCGTCGATTGTCCGATCGGCCGACGCGGCCGGATCGACTGGAGTTTCGACCACCTGGCCATCAACGATCCAGATGTCACCAACCTGACCGTCGATCCCGTTGGCAGGATCGTAGATCGTCCCACCCGTGATCCGCAGCGAACTCATGTTGTACCACCCGTTGACTGACCGGCGACGTCCCCGGCAAGCTGGCGTTGCCGGATGCGGGACTCGATGCCCCGCAAGATCTCGAGATCGCTCTTGTAAGGCGATTCGAATGCTGGTCGCAGCGGGATGGGCACGTCATCCATTCGGTACACGGTTCCGCCCGTATTGATCCCGTAGGTCGAGGTCGTGAAGGCGACCGCGGCGGTGCGGGCGGTGTCCGACAACTTCGGATCGAGAACCACGCTGGGGATGCCCTCGAGGTGATCTCGCGCGGGCTGAGAAAAATTCGACATCGGATCGCTGGCAATAATCAGGGCGGCATCGGCCTCGCCCCGGGCCAGCACATCCGACGCGGTGAATTCACCCGGGTTGAAACGCGGGAAGCCACCTCCCAGGTGAACCCCGAACGGGTAACCCGTCGACCAACTGACGACATTATCAGCCCCGGTCACGTTGCCGTGTCCTCGCATCGGCTTGGCGTTCCAACGGGTGTGCTTGTTCATGTCACGGGCCAGGGCCAAAACCGCTTCGCTGTTGAAATGCTTGCCACGGGTCATCGTCAGACCCATGCCGAAGAGAATCACACCGAACTTGGCTCGCTTCATCCCCTCCATCACTTCTTCGAGCGTCTCGAGCGAAATCCCGGTTGTCTCTTCGATTGTCGCGGCATCCAGTTCCAGGCCGTTGGCCAGGGCACGCAATGCCCACGCCAATTCAAAATCGCGACGAGGCTTGACCTGCAGAAAATAATCGGCCGCCTTGGCGCTCTTGGTCTTACGCACGTCGATCAGCACCGCGGTACGATCCTTGCGGCCGTTGGGAACAAATTCTCCCTTGGGCATCAGGCTGTACTTGGTGAAATGACGGGGATGACTCTCGGCCGGATTCCCGCCCCAGAAAATCACGTAATCGGCACGATTCTTCACCTCGCCAAGCGAGCAGGTCACTTCGCCCACTCCCTGGAAGGCAATTCCCGAGGGGCCGTGACACACGCTGGTGGTGGTGTCGACGATCCCACCAATCCAGTCGGTGATCGCCACGGCCACACGCTGCGCTTCGGTCGTGGTGTCACTGAGCCCATAGGTCAACGGAAAGCGAGCCGAGAGCAGGATATCAGCAGCCCGATCCATCGCCTGCTCGTAACCGGCCGGCTGGCCATCGATCAACGCCTCGGGCCGGTCCTCGATGTGATGATTGAAGAACCAGGCCTTTCCAAGCACACAGGCGTTTTTCGCCTTCGTGATCCGGTTGCCCTCGACGGTCAACTCCATGTCGTCACAGACACACCCACAAAACGTACAGGTCGCGTCCTCGACCACCCGCAACTCGGGGGTCGGCTCCTGCGTGGCTGTCGATGATTCAATCGTGCTCATTGGTGCGTCGGATTTCCTGGTCGTCGCTGGCTAACCTGGGGTCGTTTCCAGGAACACGTCCAGCCCCTTGCTGTCGGGCATTCCACAGCCCTGGGTGTCCCCGCCCATCAGGCGACTCGAGTTGTCTCCGTAACTGATAAACAACATCCCCGGCGGCAATTCGTCGCCACGGGCCGACTTGCACGGCACCGTGAATTCACCGACATCATTGTAAACCCGTACGAGATCCCCATCGACCAGTTGTAGGCGTTGCATGTCCTCGGGAGCTACCTGCAACGTGCTGATCTCCTCAATGTACCCGTCGGTGTACTTGCCTTCGTTGAGCGTCGTGCCCTGGCGACTGGTCCGACCGGGAATCAGGATGAAGGCTTCGGCCATGAAAGCAGGTGTCGAGTGAAGCGGGATGATTGGCCAATTCTCGCAACCACAGTCACCGAGGTCAATTCACGCTCGCCCGGGACGATCAGTCCAACCCCAGGGCGACCAGCCGGCCCTCGGGAACAAAACCCTCGGTCGTCCAACCCCGCCGCAGATTGTAGGCCTCGACCTGGGCCGCCAATTGAACCGAATCAATTCGGGCACCGGCACTTCCTCCGTCAACCAGAGGTTCCTCGAAGAATCGGGCTGGCAAGGTGTCCTCGCTGGGAGTCCAGCCCTGGTTGATGTTGTACACCTTCTTGGCCGTCACGATTCGACTGGCAATTTCAAGGAGTTCCTCGATCGTGAGATCCCAACCGGTCACCGGTTTCAGAAGTTCGGCCATCCCGGCCAACCGGTCGGGGAACACGCCACGGAGAAACTTGCACAGGATCAGGGAATCCATCAGCACCGCCTCGTCCTCGACCCGCACGACCGGCTCGATCGTCTCCGGCCCCGCGTCGATCCGTTCAACGTGCGGTGAAAAGTCGACCTCGTAGGCCCCCGAGCGATTGTGGTCAGCTCCACGGGTGCCCACGGCAAATCCCAGTGCCATCGCCTGCAGGGCACGGGGTTCGTAACCGGGAATCTCGAGCCCCTTCACGTGAGGTGCGAACTCGTGCGACCCACCGCCAATCCGCTCGGCAGCCGCCCGTGTGCCATCGGCCAGCATGTCGCCCCAACCACGACGGTGGCCGATGTCGGCGATCATGGCCAACAACGCCTCGCCCTCTCCAAACCGCAAACCGGGGATGTCAACCAGCCCCCGTTCGGCGCACTCCATGGCAAACGCGATGCTCGCCCCGGTGCTGATCGTGTCGATTCCCAACTCGTCGCAGAGGTGTGAGGCCGCCAGCACAACCTGGGGGTCGGAAACCCCGCACAGCGGGCCGAGCGCGAAAAGATTCTCGTACTCCATCCGCACGCCCTGTTCACCAGAACTGTCGTCGGTCCCGGCGAGAGGAAAAATGTGTTCGCAACCGATCGTGCAGGCGGCACAACTGGCGCGGGTTCGGTCGCGGTCAGCCTCGAGCGACTCTGGAGCCAGCCGGGAAGCCTCGTCAAACACGCCAGACTGGAAGTTCCGGGTCGGCAGCGAACCGAGTCGATTGAACGTCAACAAGTTGTCGACGGTACCCAGTTCACGGTACTTGGCCGTGGCGGCTCCGAGCGAGCGTTGAGACAGATCCTTGGAGATCTCCACCAGACGTTCCCGGTCGGCGTACTGGACCCGACGGTCACCGGCGACAGCGATTGCCTTGAGTTGCTTGGCCCCCATGACCGCTCCCAGTCCACCCCGACCGGCGTGACGGGCATCGTGTGAGATCGTCGCGTAATGGACCAGGCGTTCGCCGGCCGGCCCGATCGCCGCCACCTGGAAACCGTCGTCTCCAAGACGCCGCTGCACCCGACGACTGGCCTCGCGACTGCCCAGGCCCCACTCCGATTCGGCCGATTCGAAACGCACACCCTCGGGTGTGACCACCAGCATCGTGGGCTGACGGGCCTTCCCAACGATCACTATTGCATCGTGACCGGTTCTCTTGCCGGCGATGGCGAAGTGTGACGACGAGAGAGAATCGTTGATCCGGCCGGTCAGAGGACTCTTGGCGAGAACGGCAAACTTGGCGGAGGTGGTCAGTGGACTTCCGACCAGTGGGCTGAAGACAAACACCAGGGGCGATTCGGCCGCCAGTGGATCGATCACACCGGAAGTTTCGTGCCCCAGCACCCAGGCACCCAGCCCCGCTCCGCCGATGAACCGTCGCAACACGCCGTCTGGCCACTCGATCCGACGGCTGGTGCGGTCGGTCAGATCGACGCGCAGATATCCACCGTGGTAACCGGGAATTGAATCCATAGCCCAATTGCAGACCGCCGAGCGACGAATTGCAACAACGCCGCTCATCCACCCGCATCGGCAGACAGTAACAAGACATGGTCACCGGCCTGCACCGGAACGTCCGGATCAGTCGTGAAGCGGCCGGCGTTGATGTTGGCCAGGTAACCCTCTCGGGGCCGCTGACCGTCCAGGCACTCCTCGGCCAGCCCCGGCAACTCCGACCCGACGGCCTGAAACACGTCACCCAGTCGGACCACCTCCTGGCCTCGGCAAACGACGATCCGGGTCCGTCCGGCCCGTTGACGGGCAATCCCGAAGAACTCCACGATCACCCCCTCGAGTGTCTCGTCCGGCATCAGCAGATCACCTCGAGCGCCGACACTCCGATTTCCTCACGGCTCATCAACGGTTCCCCGTAGTTTCGGCCAATCGACCAGCCCCAGTAACGGGCACAATCACGAATGTCGTCCAACACCGTCGGAAACTCCGTGCTCCGCCCTTCGATCACCTGGCTCTGGTAGCAACTGATCGCCTGCATCTTGGCGTCGATGCAATCACTGATGTCAAATACAAACGACGGCCGAGGGTGAATACGCAGGTGGATGCTGAAGTAATAATACAAACGCGGAGGCCAGAATCGCTCGCCAGCCATTTCCGTCTTGCTCAGCTTGCTCCAGAAACGCGCGTCGTCCACCAGTTGACTGGCAGCAACGTGATCCGGGTGCGCGTCCTCCCAGTACGGTGCCAGGATGACCGCGGGACGCGTCAACCGGAACACCTCGGCCAGTTGTTGTCGCGCCGGGAGGTCGGCCTGCAGGCTGCGATTGGGCAATCCCAGGTTGCCCCGCCAGGTCACGCCAAGCACCTCGGTTGCTGCCGCGGTTTCAGCGGCACGGAGTTCAACGGTTCCCTTCGGAGTGGGTTCACCGTTGGTCAACTCGAGCACACCGACGCGACGCCCGGCGGCGACCGACGACAGAATCACCCCGCCCACGCTGATCTCAGCGTCGTCAGGATGTGCCGCCACAACAAGCAGGTCCAGGGGTTCACCGCTGTAAACCACACCGGCGGCATTCGAATCATCCGACATCATCAACCCTTCAAGTCAGCCACGAGCCCATCCACGGAAAACCGCTCTGGACGCTCAACCCATTTTCAACAGAATACCGCCTCGCACAGGGGACGAGCGAGGATCAGATGACTTTCCAGCACACAAACGCCAACGTCTTTGTCCGTATCGGCCTCGGTTCGATGCTCGTGGTTCCGTTGGTGTGGAGCACCGGTTGCCAGTCGGTAATCGATTCGACCCGCACCTCGACCAGGCAATTCACCCGACAATTCACTCCATCGCCTCATGACTACCGCGATGCGACCGATGAATCCGAGGACAAGTGGCAGGAGTTCACTCGCGAGGCCAAGGCGGCCCACGTGGCCGAGAAGGACCCCGATCCGTGGTACCGTCGCTGGTTCATGTCCGAAAAAGCACGACAGACGGAAAGCCATCTCGGAGTCGACTGAACCTGGCCGGGCTGAACCTGGCCCGACCGGGTTCACTCCTGTCCATCCTCAGTTCCGTCGGAAAGAGCCCGCTCGACCGAAGCGAGCAGCACGTCCATGGTGAAGGGCTTGCGAAGATAATCGTGGACCCCCAGCATCTCGGCGTATGCCTTGTGTCGACCGCCCTCGTTGGCGGTGATCATGATCACCCGCGGCGGATGCTCCAGCGTCCGCAAAAATTCGAGCACTGGAAAGCCGCCCATCCGTGGCATCATCATGTCTGTGATGACAAGGCCCGGATCATTCTCTTCGACCAGCTTGCGGCCCTCGATCCCGTTGATCGCATGCTCGACGGAATAACCGGCCGATTCGAGCACCCCGACCAAGGTCGCGGCCGTCTCGCGGTCGTCTTCGATCAACACAATGGTCTTGGCAGTCTCGTTCACGACACCATTGTGACCACACGACCCACCATTCTCAACGGCTGACACTTCTCGCTGACACTGGTCAGTCGAACTCCAAATCGATCGCTCCGGCTCTCAGCCATCGTCACCCAGCGGGTAGAAGACCAACCCCGAGAGCAGCTTGGGATAGAAAAACGTGCTTTTGGGTGGCATGGTCTCCAGTTGCGATGCGATCGCCCGAACGTGTTCCAGCGACGCCGGAGCAACCAACACCGCCAGTGGCACCGCGCCGCCCTCGACCGCCTCGTCCACCTCATCCATCAGGTGCACGTACCGACAATCGACCTCGCCGTCGGAATAGGCCTGCCGCAGGATCTCATCAACCAGCAGGGTGTGCAGGCGACTGACACCCAGGCCACGCCAGTCGTCACTGCGATCGACAGCCAGTCGCGACATCACGGTGGGATCCTTCAATCGGGCCAGCAACCACTGGTGATCCGACGACGTGCCCAGGGCCAGGGCCCCCTGGTCGCCGGTCGCCTCGATCTGGGCCCACGCCGTCCGGGCCGCCTCGCGGCCCTCACCCATCTCGCTGACCTCGAAATGCTCGCTCAGCAGCTCTTTCAATCGCACGGCATCAAGTCCGTCGACCCCGCTGATTAGCCTGTGAGTGGGCAGGATCGCCAGCCCGGGATCGTTCATCGCCACCATCATCATCATCGTGTAGCCGGCAGCATCGACCTGTGGATGAGCCTGACGGTAGTTGAGAGCCGTCTCGTAGCGATGGTGACCGTCGGCGATAAAAACCGGCACGTCGACCAACGCTCCGCACGCGGCACCAATCGCCTCGGCATCGTCAACCGCCCACAACCGGTGAATCACACCATCAGCATCGACGACCTCGTGGGCCGGCATGCCGCTGCAAGCGGCATCCAGTGGCCCCTGCACGCTTGTGGCGTCGGCAGGGTACAGACCAAAGACTGGAGAGAGACAGGTGCGACCATGCTCCCACAACGCCAGGCGGTCGGCCTTGGGACCGGGCATCGTTTGCTCGTGAGGAAACACGCTGCCGGTGCCGAATTCTTCAAGTCGAATCCGTCCCAGGAAACCCCGGCGGTCATAGGACACGCCCTCCCAGGTGAACTGCTGGTGATAAACGTACAACGAGGGAGCCGCGTCACGGACCAGCACGCCGTCGGTTTGCCAACGATCCAGGAACCCTGCGGCTCGCTCGTATCGGGCTGACTCGGAAACGTCTCCCGGCTCGGCCCGGTTGAGAATCAGCCGCACCACGTTGCACGGATGCTGCTGGTAAAGCCGGTCCTGGGCCGCGGTGTCGATGACGTCGTAGGGCGGAGCCACGACGTCGGCCAGTGCCCCGACCTGTTCCAGCCCGTACCGCCATCCCCGGAACGGTCCAATATCAGCCATCCCACTTCTCCTGACTCTCACTGGCCGCCGCGCGCGCGTTCCTGACGAACTCCACGACCGCCTCCATGTCCTTGTCCCCGTCCCTGTTCTCCACGCCACTGGCGGTGTCGACTCCCGCTGGAGACACCTCGCGAATGGCACGGCCAACATTATCGGGTCGCAATCCTCCAGCCAACAGCAGCGGTGGCCAGGCGACAGCCTGGTAGTCGGTGGCCAGCAACGACCAGGGTGGCGACTCACCCGTACCACCGAATTGGCCGTCCACGCTGGCATCGACCAGGCACCCATCCAGAACCACTCCCAGGACCTGGCAACGCCCCAGGTAATCCTCCAGCTCGCCCAACCCCTCCTCGCCGACCCGCATCGCCTTCAGAATCCGAACGCCTCCGCACGACTGCTGCACCTCCGCCACGTACTCTGGCGACTCGTCCCCGTGCAGTTGCAGGGTCGGCAGGTTCATGTCGTCCTGGAACGAAACCACCTGCCGCAACGGCGCGTTGACGAACAGTCCAACCGGCTCGATCTTCCTGTCCAGCGAAGCCAGGATCGACCCGGCCATGGCGATGTTGATGCACCGCCGGCTGCCGGGAAAGAAATTCAACCCCACGGCATCGGGACGATCGCCGTCGGGCAAACCGGCCAGGGCCGTGGCAGTCGACTGGTTGCGGATCCCGCAGACCTTGACCCACATCGATCAGACGTCCGTTGTTTGTGGCTGGGATCGGCCTTCACAACCGCGGGGACGACTTTGCCCCCCCGACCGGGCGGCCCATATTACGTCGCTGGCCATTGCCCGATCAAGGGAGTACAAATGAGTTCATGGCGGCGTTCACGCACCATATCTTCGTCTGCTGCAATCAGCGCAGTCCCGACCACAGTCGTGGCTGCTGCGATCCTGACGGATCGGCCCAATTGCGATCCGCGCTGAAAGCCGCGATCGCAAGCCGGGGTCTGAAACCGGACGCCCGGGCCAACTCCGCGGGATGCCTCGACCAGTGCGAACACGGCCCCGTGGTGGCCATCTATCCCCAGGGAATCTTTTACGGTGGCGTGACGCTCGAGGACGTGCCACGGATCGTGGAAGAAACGATTGTCGGTGGGCGGGTGCTCGAGGACCTGGTGATCGCCGACGAGTGCCTGAACAACCGGCAATGCGAACACATCACTGGTGACCAGACACGCGACGCCGCGAGCGAACCGACATGAATATCGTCATCCTGGGTGCCGGCACGGTCGGCACGTCCATTGCGCGAGCACTCTGTGCACGACACCACAACGTCTGTGTCGTTGACCAATCCAAGTCGGCCTTGTCCGAGATCCAGGACCGGCTCGATGTGCACACTGTCCGTGGCAACGCCAGTGACCCCATCACGCTGTTCCAGGCGGGAATCGCCTCGGCCACGCTCTGCCTCGCCCTGACCAGTTCCGACGAGGTGAACATTGTCGCGGCAAGCATTGCACGCGAAATGGGTGCTGAGCGTAGCGTTTCACGGATCCACCACCCGTCCTACCTGGACACCACCACCTTCAATATCGCCGATCACTTCGGGCTGGCCCGGCTCATCAGTCTCGAGAACCTGACCGCCCTGGCACTGGCCCGTGAGATCCGAGTCCCTGGCTTGCTGGCCCTGGAAAACCTCGCCCAGGGCGCGGTCGAAGTGCAAGAGGTCGCCGTCCAGGAGGACGCCAACGCAACGGGACGACGACTCCACGAACTCGATTTTCCCGGTGAAACGCTGGTCGGACTGATCGCCAACTCCGAACGAACCGTGATCGCCTCCGCCGACGATGTCGTCTCGATTGGTGACCGTGTCACCCTGATCGGACGACATGGCGAACTCGACTCGGTCCGCCAGATCTTCGAACACAAGCCGCCGCCTCGACAGCACGTGGTCATCGCCGGTGGCGGTGAGATCGGCTTCTCGCTCGCCCGGGTGCTCGAGCACCGTCGCCACTTTCACGTGACGTTGATCGAGAGCAACGAGGATCGCTGCGAATGGCTCGCTGAACAGTTGGACACCTCCACCGTTCTCAACGCCGACGCAACACGACGCAGCCAACTCGAAGAGGCCCGGGTCGGCACCGCCAGCGTGTTTGTCGCCTGCACCGGTCATGACGCGGACAACATCGTCTGTGGGGTAGAGGCGAACGAGATGGGGTGCCCGAGAATCCTGTCGGTCGTCCGTCGACCCGACTACTCGGACGTCCTGGCCAAGGTCGGGATCGGACAATCGGTCAGTCCCCGCGAGGTGTTGGCCGAGGAAATCCTGGCGATCCTGCAAAGTGGACCGGTGATCAGCCGCCGGGAAATCTCGGATGGTGGTGCCGTGGTGGTCGAGTTGGAGGTCGGGGAGGGAGCCGAGATCACGCGGGCCCCGCTCAAGGAACTCCCCCTGACCCGTGGACTGATCGCAACAATAGTTCGTTCACCGGCAATCTGGGTCCCGGGAGGCGACGACCAATTGAAGGCCGGTGACTCGGCCATCGTCCTGGTCCAATCCGACAGTGCCGACGAGGTGCTGCAGCTTTTCGCTGCCAGAAACGGCGACTGATCCACGGGACGGGCTCCGAACCAGCCACATCGAGGAACGGCTCCTTGCCACGGGTCTTCATCTCCGAATACATCACCAGCGGTGCCTGGGCCGATCGGCCGCTGGTGGGGTCACTGGCCACCGAGGGCCAGGCCATGCTGGTGGCACTGGCCGAAGATCTCGCCGGTGACCCCCGGACGCAGGTCGTCACCAGTTGGGACCAGCGGCTGGGCCAGTTCCCCGTCAGGGAAACCGAGGTCACGCTTGTCCGAAGCACCGCAGAAGCCGAGGACACCTTTGTCCAACTGGCCGCCTCGACCGATCGCACCCTGGTGATCGCACCCGAAATCGATGGAGTGCTGCAACAGCGTTGCCAACAGGTGGCCGACGCCGGTGGATCGTGGATCGGCTGCAGTCCCGAGACCATTGCCCTCTGCTCGGACAAGCTGGCCACATCACGACGCCTCCGGGACGCGGGACTCCCGGCTGTCGAGACCCGCACGGCCGACCAGCCACCCCCGGAATCGGAATGGGTCGTCTGGAAACCACGTGACGGGGCCGGGTCACTGGGAATCTCGACAAGCCTGGCGGGCCAGGCGGCTCCACACCCCGACCATGTCGTCCAGCCACTCTTGTCGGGAAATCCTGTCTCGGTTGCCGTCCTGTGTGGTGATCCTCACACCGTCATCCTGCCCGTCGCCCAACAGCATCTCAGTACCGACGGTCTCTTCACCTACCGCGGCGGTCGCGTCCCCTGCTTCCCGGTCGATTCACCGGTCTCACGGGCCGTCAGCAAACTGGCCCTCGACGCCTGCGGCTGTATCGGCAACCCGTGTGGATGGGTTGGAGTGGATCTGCTGGTGGACGCCGAGAACCAGCCCGTGATTCTCGAAATCAACCCGAGGCTGACGACCTCGTTCCTGGGATATCGGCAACTGGCCACCAATTTCGCCCTGAGCCATTACGTCACCAGCCCCCACGACGTGCCCCCGGTCAACTGTCCCGGAGACCATTGGCAGGCTGAACCCGTCGAATTCACCCCGAGTGGAACCCTGGTCCCCAACAACTAGCAGCACCTGATGACGACCAACCAGCACATCATCGGCCTGGACATCGGCGGAGCCAACCTGAAGGCGGCCAGCGTCGACGGCCAGGCCGTGTCCCGGGCATTCGCCATCTGGCGCGAACCGGATCGTCTCGGCGAACAACTCAACAGCCTGCTTGCCAACCTGCCCACCGCCGACGCCCTGGCGGTGACAATGACCGCCGAATTGGCCGACTGCTTCCAGACCAAGGAGGAGGGGGTCCGACGGATTCTCGAGTCGGTACTCCACGCGGCATCGGGACGACCGGTCGTTGTCTGGCAGACCGGCGGCGAATTCGTGACGGTCGCCGATGCAATGGAACTGTCGCAATTTGTGGCCGCCGCCAACTGGCACGCACTGGCCACGTTCAGTGGACGGCTCGCCGAGAAAGGTGACGCGTTGCTGATCGACATTGGCACCACCACCACGGACTTCATCCCGATCCAGGACGGGATCCCCATTCCCTGGGGCCGCACCGACCGCAACCGCCTGGCCAGCCACGAACTCGTCTACACCGGGGTGGGTCGTACGCCGGTTTGTTCACTCGCCACCCAGGTCACACTGGATGACCACCCGATCGGATTGGCCGCCGAGCTGTTCGCGACGACCCGGGATGTTTACCTGTTGACCGGCGACCACCAGGAAGACGCCGGTTGTTGTGACACCGCCGATGGCCGTCCGGCCACGCGGGCCAACGCCTCCAGCCGCCTGGCACGGATGCTGTGTTGCGACACGACCGAGATCCGTGACGATCAACTGCTGGAGATTGCCCAACAGATCGCCTCGATTCAACTCGAGCGACTGCTCCGGGCGGTGACCCGTGTGATCGGTGTCTCCCAGGACGACCCACACCCCCTGGAAACCATCCTGATCAGTGGAAGCGGAAGCTTCCTGGCCCGTCGCCTGGTCGCTGCACATCGCGACCTTGCTGCGTCCCGGCAGATCGACCTGAGGGACTGTTTCTCCAGGGACGTCGCCACCGCCGCGTGTGCGTTTGCCGTCGCGAGACTGGCCCAGGAACGGGTGATCGACTTCCTCTAAGATGCCACCTCGACATCGGTCCCCCGCACCAGCGATTCACCGACCGCGGAAATGAAACGCACCAGTCGGTCGGCTCGGTTCAACACTTCGCCGTGATGCGAGGCATCGTCCCACTGCAACAGGATGTCGTCGTAGACCCGGTCCAGATCGATCGAACACGACTCCAGCGGCGTCCCATAGACCTCCTCGTCATCAGTCAACGCGAACAGTTCGCAATCCCGATAGCCCCCGGTGGTCCCAGCGATCACCCATCCGGTCGCCAGCGGCACCGGGCTGGACGGGTGGTACTCCAGGTTGGCCGTCATCCCGCCGGACAACCGGGCCGCGATGCCGATCCCCTTCGGTTCTCTCGCTCCCGCCAGAAGTCGAGCCGAAACCGACAACGGCTCAGCGTCGCACAACAACAACAGCTGTTCGAGCCGCTCGAGCAACGAGACCGGCAATTCGTCGCCGGACGTCGACACCGATCCGGCACCGGTGAATCCCCAGGTGCTGTGGGCCAGTGTCCGGGGTTGGCCCAAACCACCCCGGCGGATTTGCGCCAGTGCCACCTGGAAATCCTCGTCGGCCAGGCACTCCGACAGCACCAGCAACCGTGCCGGGGACTCGCTTTCAGAAACCAGGGCCAACTCCGGCTCGCTCAATGGAGAGGCCACCGCGACGGGCCGCCCCAGGTCGATGGCCCGCCGCACCGTCTCAATGCGGTCGGGTGCACGCGAGGTGGCCAGCACCAGGTCAATACTCTCGTCGGCCAGCAATTCGTGGTCATCCGCCACGACGCGACACCCGGACGAATCGGCGACGGACAACTCTTCCGGCCCACCGGCCACCACCGCCACCGGCACCAGGTCGCCACGAAGACACAACCGCTGGAAGTGAAACCGCCCGGACCGTCCCGCACCGATCAGCCCCACGTTCAGCCGTCGCGTCGATATGCTCATCACGGGATGCCTCGTCACCAGCAGGACAACCGGTTACGGCTTGCGGACGGTGCCGGTCATCCTGACCTTCAATCGCCCGGTACTCTTGTGGCCGGCCGGAGCGTTGATCTTCAGGAACAACAGGCCGCTCTCACGAGGTGTGATTGTCCC
>CAWVUS010000120.1:0-14811 GCA_963933195.1 uncultured Planctomycetaceae bacterium | reverse complement strand
CCGCGTCTTCCCGTTTCTGCTCCGCCCGGAACCACTGCCGCTGGCCTGAACCGGACCTCTCGGAGTTCGATCAGAAAACGGGCCAGCCGGTGGTTCTACTGCGCCACCGGTAGTGAGAGCAGCACGTCCTCGGGAGTCGGAACCGGCGTCGCCGCCTCGTCCTCGGGCGTCAGCACGGTGTCGACCAGAAAATACAGCAATCGCCGCAACGGTTCGACGTCGACCTCGTCGGCCAGCGACTCGGCTCGAACACGGGCCTTGTCGACCAGTGCTTCGGCCTGCTCGAACACCCCGCAGTCGCTCATCAACCGCTTGAGCCGGGTTTGCCGCGCGTCGTCGTCCAGGTCCTCGTCAGCCATTGCGTTGCGCAACTGCTCTCGCTGAGCGTCGTCGGCCGCCTGAAACGCCAGGGCCAACATCACCGTCGGCCGTCCGGCCAGAAGATCCTGTCCGGCCACCAGCTTGTTGTTCGCGTCGCCCTGCCAGTCCTTGAGGTCATTGAGCACCTGGAAGCCAACGCCCAGGTGCCGCGAGAAGGTCGGGATCATCTCGGCATAGGGCGCCACGTCACCGGCCATTCGCATTCCGGCGTACAACGCCGCCTCGAAGGCTGGAGCCGTCTTCAGGGCATAGATCTGCAAAGCATCCAGGGGCGTGATCGACTCAACATCCTGTTCGTGCCAGGCCATTTCGGCTCCCTGGCCATCACACAACCGGATGTGGGCAGTGGCCATCCGGTCAATCACGTCGCAGGTCACTTCGGCTCCCGCTTCCTCACGTGCCGAGTGGACCAGTTGGTAACCGATCCCGATCAGGTAGTCACCAACGTTGATCGCCATGCCCGGGTCATAGCGGCGATGCAGCGTCTCGCGACCGTACCGGAACAGGTCGTCGTCCTGGATGTCATCGTGTACCAGTGATGCCTTGTGAAAGGCCTCGATCGCCATCGCCACACGGCAGACAGAGTCGGGCAACCCCAGTCCATCACCATTGCGGTCAACGGCCTTCAGGTTCTGACCACCGGTCATGGCGTCGTAAGCTGCCAGCGTGATAAACGGTCGGAAGCGTTTGCCGCCTCGTGACAACCAGTCGTAGGCGATTTCCTCGGTCTTGGCCAACGGCCCTCCCGACGCCTCCGCCCCCTTGCTGCGGACTGGCGGCAGCAAACGTTCGAAATCCTTCTCAAAGAGCCGATTCGATTCGCGAATCAGTGGCAAGTAGCTGCTGGTCACCGGTTCGGGCAATGGCTCGTACTTTTCCAGCACGTCCCAAACCCAGGATTCATCCAGCGAGGTGTTCTTGCAGTCGCCCGAGTGCAGAGGAATGGCGTAGGACGGCACACCGGCGATCAGCACCTTGTCGATCGCCTTTTCGAGAACGTTGAGACAGGCGACTCCCAGGATGCCGTCAACGTGGCCACTGACAATAATCTTCAGCACCACCGGGGACCCTTCGGCCACCAACACCTTGTATCCCAATTGCTCGGCCCGCACCTTGTAGTCGGCGATCGAGCAGGCGCCACACTTGTCGCAATCCAGTCCAAATTCATCGTACTCGGCTGGACATCCTTCAGCGTGCTTCAGGCAATGCGGCAACAGCAGCATCCGTCGCTCGAAAGGCACCGACAGGAACTGGCGTTTCCAGAAGAAATTCCCGATCAGTACCGCGGCGAAGCCCAAATACTTTTCAGGAAGCTCCATCTCCTCGAGCAACTCACGACCCCAGACTTCCAGTTGGCCACCGTCAAAAGCCTGTGACCGATCCAGGGATTCAGCAAACCGCTCGGCTTCGGCCTTGACCCGTTCGCGCATCGACAGAGTCTCGGGCACCAACTTCAAATGGCTGGTGCTCTTGCGACGACGGCGCTTGGTTGGCCGTTTTGACGTCGTTTCAGCCGCCGGATTGGCGTCATCTGACGTTGATGCCGTCTCTCGCGGCTCGGACGGGGCAATCGACACTCAGAACTCCCGGATTCAGCACCAGTTACGCCCCCAGGGGCATGTCGTCCGGCAATGAATCGTCTTTACACCCGGTCGCCGAAAGGGCCCGGCGAAGGGCGGAAACTGTAAAAATTAGTGGGTAGAGCCTTTCAAAGTACCATAATCTGGCGAAATAAAAACCGATCGGTTCGCTTTTGATCCAAGTACCGGTTTCCACTCGCCCAATTAACCACTCTACCCCGTCAACAGCCTGTTTTTGGCCAATAAATGCACTCGAAGTCCCTCGTTGACACCCCAGCAACGCCTCGACCGACAACGCGGTTTCCTCGACACTGGAAATCGTATCGACATCTCCACCCCATCCACCGTCGGGATTCTGGGCCGCAGCCAACCATTCTCGAGCCCGAATGGCAGACTCTTCGTCCTCACGGCCCGCGGCCCGCCACGCCGCCAGCACCCGAGCGGTGCCGTAAACCGGGTTCTCGTCACCAGCCACCCGCTGGTTCCCAAACCAGAGTGGCACCCATGCCCCATCGTCGCGTTGCCGGCGTCTGAGGAATTCGAACCCACGATCAATCGGTTTTTCCGATTGATCGGCAATCTTCGGCAACGCAGCACCAGCCGCCATCAGTGCCCGCAACACGTGAGCAGTGATATCCTGGGACGAACGGTCAAAGGGCAAGGTGCCCCAGCCGCGACAGAACGTGGGCCAGCCCCCGTCACGGTTCTGTAGCGACAGCAACCAGTTGGCCGACATCTCGAGCGATTCGATCGACTCTCGCGACGGACTGCCCTCCAAGGCCAACAACGCGAGCATCGCGCCGGGCGTGTCATCCGCATCAGGCACGCCACCTGGAAGATCGGTCCACGACCACCCTCCCGGGTCAGCATTCGTGTATGGATGCACCTCGCGAAACTGCTGTCCCAACAACCAGTTCGTGATCGGCTTCCGCCCCGCCTCGGGCAAACGATCTCCCAGGGCATTGACCGACAGTGTCGTCACCCATGTCGCCAGATTCGTGTCGATCGGCCAACTGCCATCGTCGCGAACCGAATCAACAAGGAAACTGATCGCCTGGTGTGTCACCCGATGACTGGCCAACCCACATCCCACCAGGCTCATCGCCACAAAACTTGTCAACGGTGCCGCCTCCAGGAATCCCCCGTTTGTGGGTTGAATGGATTCCAGGACCCGCAACACACGACCGCGGACACACCGGCGGATCAGCCATGCCAACGGGTTCCGCGGTCGACGCGAATGAAATCGAACCAGCCCGATGGCGATCAATGCCGGCAACGCGTAGCTAACCACTGGCAGCCGAACGGTCTTGTAGAACCCCGATGGCAAGGCCGCCAGTTCAAATGGCAGGGCGATCACCCGTCTCCACTCCACCAGTCCGGCCAGGGCACAGTGCGTCAGGATGGGAACCGAAAACGTCCGATCCTTCCCATAGCGGGCCAGCACCGCCTCAACGCCTCCAATGCGATCAATGTACGCCTGGGCATTGACCAACGCCCCGACCAGTCGATCGCTGGCCGCTTCCGACCCGGATCGGGTCACCGCGGTCAGGGTGGCGTGAGCCAGCATCGTGGTGGAGATGTTGCTGAAACTCCGGATCGTGTCCCCCCAGCCGCCGTCCTCGTTCTGATGGTCCAACAGCCAATCACAACCAGACGCAACCAGCCTCTTCAACCCACCGACACGATCACCGCCATCTCCAGATTCGGCATACAGGTGGATCGCCAGTGTGGCCGTGGCGGTCGAGAGAGCCGAGGCCGAGAGTTCTCCCACCCAGTTCCCACTCTCGTCCCGTTCGGCCAACAACGCGGCGGAGGCCACCTGTTCAGCAGAAGACAGCCGCTGAAACGGGATGTCGGCGAGGTCGTGGGAGGTCATTGGTGGCTCTGTGCGGGCGACGCGGGCGCTCAGAGATCCATGGCGTCGAGGCCATCGAAGAGATCATCAAGATCATCTCGTTGGGGCGAGTCGCGGTCAGTCTGCCGCTTGGGCATTCCGACACTGGCCCCCACCGCGTCGCGACCATCTCGCATCAACTCAACGTCACGTTCGGCGACCGCGGCATCCAGCCCCGTGGTACTACCAAACAGCCGTGACAGATCGATTTTCAGGGCTCCAACATCCCCCAGCGCTCCGGCAATGGCCGGTTCCTTGTGCAACGGAAACACGATCGCGTTCTCAGGACACACCCGGCTGCAAGCCGGACACCCCTTCTTGCAGTTGTCCTGTTGCTCGACCAGGATCCGGTCCAGCCTGTCGACTCCATAGACGCCGAACAGGCAGAAATCGATGCACTCCATGCAGTTGGTACACCGCTCGTAGTCAATCACCGGATACCAGCGACGTTTGACCGGCTCGACATCGCCGTCTCCGGAGAGAACAGACAATGGGTCGAGATACTTCTGGAGTTGTTCGGGCTTGGGTGACCCGGAAATCCAGTCCGTCAAATCCAGCGTCCCGGAGGTTGGGTTTGCGTCGGCACGCAGTTCCTGGCCAATCCGGTTGATCTCCTCGAGATACACCCGGGAGTCATCATCGACACCCAGGTCCAGGCAGTAGATCTTGCGATCGGGCAACTCGACACCACCAACACCCTGTGGTTCAGGGATCTCGATGTCCTCATCCCCCTCATCCTGTCCGTCGAACAAGGTCTCGACCTGGTGTCCCTTGATTCCCGACCGGTCGAGCAACCAGTGAGCCGCCCGGGAGTACATCCAACTGAGCACCACCAGGTGGCCTTGCAGAGCCTGCAGAAACAGGGTGCCGGAGTGAGCGGAGTCGAGGTTGTAGAGGTGCGGAACAACTGCCACATCGACCGTGTCGTCGATCATTAACGCGGCAACCAGTTCTTCCTCCAATTGGCGCTTCGCCGGATTCTTACTCGGCGTTTGCGAAACAACGACGGTCAACAACTTGGAAGCCATCAGTTGAGTTGTCCTTTGATCATTCGTTGAGTGTCTTCCCAGCCGCCTTCGAGTACCGCGAGATAATCCTGGGGGCTGAGCAGCGTGGAATCGGTACGAAACCGATACAACCAGCCATCATCATACCCGGAGGTGTTGATGGACGACGGGTCTTCCAGTGGCGCGTCGTTGAATTCTAGCACGTGTCCGTCAACCGGCGCAAAAAGACTCGACACCGCCTTGGAACTTTCGATCTCTCCAATCTCCTGCCGGGCCCGCACCTCGGTGCCCGGATCAATCGTCCAGTCGAGGAAGAAGACGTCCTGCAACAGACGAACCGCATAGGACGTCAGCCCCACTTTCAGAGCATCTCCGTCTTCCTGCAGCCAGAGATGGTTTTCCGCATACCGCCGATCCGACGGAACCAGCGCCTCGTACTCACCCATCATGAAGACCAGGTTGTCAGTCATGGAGCCCAAGGATGAGTAGGAGAGTGACGTGGTGGGCGAGACCGCCAACCGGGAGGTGCATTTAGTAGAAACAGTGGCCCGATTGCATGCAAGCAGCAGCAATACCTATCAGTCCCGGCCAAAGTACGGGACGAGTTGTTCCTCGTCCTGCCCGGTGGTGAACAGGCTCACGAAAATCACCAGGACTGCCGAGCCGGCGAAGCCATAGACGAACGGATGCAGGGTCACGACCGGATCAATCCACGATTTGAAGAAAATCGCGGCCACGTAGATGACACCTCCGCCGGCCAGTCCCGCGGTCACACCCGTCGCAGTGGCCCGGCGCCAGAACAACGTTGCCAATCCGGGCCAAAACAGTGCCGAGGCCGCCCCGCCGACGTAATGGATCACCAGGGGCTGAAGGAACCTCGGCTCGATCATCAGGGCCCCCACAAAGACACCCGCACCGGCCAGGGCCGTGACCGAGTAACTCAGCCGCCGCACGGCAGTGTCGGACAACCGGATTCCAAATGACTTCTCGACAATGTCTCGTACCACGCAGGCACTGATGACCAACAGCGCCGAGTCGACCGTCGACATCACGGCCGCAAATGGAGCCGCGATCAACAAGCCTGCCAACAAAGCCGGCGCCGCCTTCAACTCCACCAGTTTCTGGGCCAACGCCGGCATCGCCTGGTCGGATTTTCCCGGCTCGAGATCGATTCCCAACGACGGCGCGCAATTCATCGTGATCAGGCTACTGCCATACATCAGCAGGAAATACGGTGCCAATACGATCAACGCCCGCCGCAGCGCCGCGGTGTCCCGGAATGCCAGCATCCTCGGCACCGTGGTGGGCATCATCAATGCACCCAGTGAACGGATGAGAAACAGTGAGAGCCCCATGCCAAAGGGAAGAAACACTCCGCCCATCTCGCCGTCACCCGGCTCGGTCTGCTTGCGTGGACCCGGCGGATACAGGTACGCGTGACGCTCGGTCTGCACCCCGTGCTCGGCCGCCTCGGGATCCACACGCACCGCCTGCGATCGATCCCCGGTCAGCGTCGCCCGTTCCAGGCCACCCGCAGCCGAGAGTGTCAGTGGAACCAGCAACACGACTCCGATAATCATCACAATGCCCTGCAACGTGTCGGTCCACGCCACGGCCCGGAATCCGCCCACGGTGGTGTAAGCCACAACCGAAACGGCAAACAGCAGCAGTCCCATCGCGTAGCTGGTCTCCAGCAGGTTCTCCAGGATTCGGGCCCCGGCCACGAACTGGGCAATCAGGTAGACACTGGTCGTGACCAGGATCACCGCCGAATAGGTCAACCCCACGGCGTTTGAACCAAAGCGGTCGCGCAGCAGGTCAACCAGCGTCAACGCACCAGTCCGTCGCGCCAGACGGTTGATCCGTTTGCCGACGATCCCCAACCCGACCACCGCCGTCCCAATCGAGCCGCTGACCCAGAAAGCCATGCTCCAACCGTAGGAATACACCAGCGACGGATACCCCAGGAAACTGCCGCCACTGGCCAGCGTCGCCACCCACGACATGGCCAGAACCCAGGCGCCAAAACTACGCCCCGCCACGTAGTACTCGGTGCGAAAATCACCGGTCTTTTGATGTCGGTGCGACAGCACCGTGATCACGGCCACGCCAAACATGAACAAGCCAAAGGGAACCAGGATCGCGTAATCCCTTTGGGCTATGTGGTACCAGGCGGGTTCGGCCGCTCCTTGCCCGGCTTCGGCAAGCAGGCTCATCATGCCACCACCTCCGGACTGACTGCGTCATCAAGAAGTTGATCGGGGTCCTCATCGGCCAGCACTCTCAGGGCAAACCACCATGCCGCGGCGATCTGCAAGAACCACGGCACAAACAGCCCCCAGACCACCCACGCCGGCATTCCCAGGATCAGTTCGGGTACGGCGGGTCGCTCCTCGACGGGCACGTACCCCCAGCCAATCACCACCACCAGCGTCCAGGCCAGGCCCGACAGGTACAAGATCACCACGACCCGGGCCTCGCGCAGGCATTGCCGCAAATGTCGCGACTCAGGGTCACCAGTCATCGGCAGTTCCGGGGAATCACTCGTTTTCATCTCCGGGTGCAAAGCGGGGCTCCTCTCCCGGCACAGGCGAATTGACAAATGTTCCGCGGGCCAACACCGCATCCCGACCGCCGTGCGCGGACACCAGTTCGGACTGGTCGGACTTGGCCCGAGAATCCACCTCGTCGGGGTCCAGCATGTCTCGCAGCAAGCTCTCCATGCGTTGGAGGACCTCCGCACTCTCCGGATCGTCTGCCAGGTCAACCAACTCCATTGGGTCCCGTTCCAGGTCGAACAGTTGAGGCAGCTCACCCACGTAGTGGATGTACTTGTACCTCCCGTGGCGAATCATGAAACTTCCACAGGTCATCCCCACCGCGTGGTACTCGCTGAACGCCGCACGTCCCAACGGTTGACCGTCGGCGATCGACCACAGCGATCGACCGGGCAATTCACCATCCTGCTCGTCCGGATCGACGCCGACCGCCTCGAGAATCGTCGGATGACAGTCGACCAGTGAGACCGGATCATCAGAAACCTGCCCGGCCGGCACGCCGGGACCGGCAAGGATCAATGGCACGGCTGCAGATTCCTCGTAGAGCGTGAACTTGCCCCACAACCCACGCCGTCCCATGCTCTCCCCGTGGTCGCTCGTGTAGATGATCCGGGTCGACTCGGCCAACCCGGTCTCCTCAAGAACCTCCAGCACGCGACCGACCTGGCGATCCAGGTGCGTACAGGTGCCGTAATAGGCTGCCGTCACCTTCCGGATCTCCTCGTCGGTGAAGGGACGGTCGTAGTTCATGGTTCGCCGAAGCACCTCCAGGGCAGGATGATCGGGCTGCTCTCCAGGACGATTCTGCACGGGCAACGGAATCTCCTCGGGTGGGTAAAGCGAGAAGAGATCCGGTGGCGCAATGAAGGGAGGGTGCGGGCATACGAAACTGCAGAACAACATCCACGGCTTCTCATCGGGTTCAGCCACGCGGTTCCGCAACCACTGGATCGAATGATCGGCGATCTCGATGTCGTAGTCGGAGTAGGTTGACGTCCCCGGCCCCGCCTCGGTCACGCCACCTCGCATCCCGGCCCGTATCGGCGGATCGTCGCGAATCGCTCCCATCACATCACCAACGCCATCCACGACGTTCAGCGGGACTATGCGTTCGCTGAAACCATCCTCATCCTCGACACTGCGGTAATGCAACTTTCCGATCGAATCCACGCGATGACCGGCAGCCTGCAGGTGATGACCCCAACCTGACACCCTCCCGTCGTAGGGAAATGCGTTGTCCCAGTACCCGATCTGGTGCACAAATTGTCCGGTGGCCAGGCTGGCACGAGCCGGAACACAAATCGGACAATTCGTGTAGGCCGCGTCGAATCGCACTCCCCGGGCCGCCAATGCGTCGAGATTGGGCGTCTGGATCGTCGGGTGACCGTAGCACCCCAGTGTGTCCCGGTTGTGCTGGTCCGAAAGAATAAACAGCAAATTCGACGGTTCCATCGACGCTCACCACCAGGCTCTGAAACGGAAACGACTGGCGAGTCTCCCAACCGACTCACGCCGACGCAAGGCCGTCGCTACAATCGTCACAGTCGTCCGGTTTCTCACACACCCCCGGCCAATCATCTTGCATCGCCGTCCGGGGCACCTAGAATACAACGGGCAAGTTGGACTCTCCGGCGGCCTTCCGCGGTCGATCACTCGGCCAAGTCTCCACATCCAAATTCCACGACAACTCGTTGTGCTGAAACGGCTTACGGGCCGAATCGGCGGAGATTTTCATCATGGCCAGCAAGTATCTGAGCATCGAAGAGACAATCGAACTTCTTGGAATCCCCCAGGAAGAAATCACCCGGCTGCGTGAATCCGGAGATTTGAGAGGATTTGCCGACCGCGGCACATGGAAATTCCGGGCCGAGGATGTCGAAGAATTTTCACGATCCCGTCAGGCCGATTCCTCCGACAATGTCGGGTTGGGCGACGACGAGTTGTCACTGGATGACGACGACTTCGAATCGCTGGGAACAGCCTCGTTGCTCGATGAAGACGACGAAGTTTCGGCCGATCAACCGACATTGATTCAGCAGGCGACCGACGACGAACCCCTGCTCTCACTCGATGACACCTCCGACAGCGACGTGCGTCTGGTGATCGATGACAGCCTCGAACCAGGCGATCTCAGCGAATCCGACAGCGACGTCCGACTGGTGATGGACGACGAACCGTTGCTCGCCGAATCAGACAGCGAGATCCAGTTGGTCGCCGATGACGCGGCGACCGACGACATGGCCGGCAGTGACAGTGACGTCAAGCTGGTTGCCACCAATCCTCTCGACGCCACCGTGATCGAGACTCCCTTGGAATCTGACGACCTGGAAATGACCGAGATCGCCGAGGGAAGCGGTCTCTCGATCGACCAGGATGCCAACAGCGGTATTTCACTTGAAGCGGTCGCCGAGAGCGGAATCAGCCTCGAAGCGGCCGACGAAAGTGGAATCAGCCTCGAACCGTCCGGCAGCGGCGTTGAACTGAGCGAAATGACGCTCGTGGACAGTGGTATCTCTCTGGACTTGGACGGAGAAAGCGGGATCTCGCTGGACCTGGACGACAAGACAGACGAAACCCAACTCGAAGTGCCCGCGCTGGTCGACGACGGGACTGATTTCGAAATGGCCGGAGCAGGCGACGAAGACGACGACGAAACCGGCACCGACACCAGTGTGCTGTTGTTCGACGACGAAGAAGACGCCGATGACTATTCGGCCACCGTCGTCAAGAAATCTGACGACGATGACATTTTCGACGAGTTTGGAGATATCGGCGACGACGATGACCTCGATGTCGTTGATGACGACATCTTCGGAGAGGACGACGAACTCGAAGATCTCGACGTCTTCGACGCCGACGACGATGTCTTTGATGACGAGGAAGTCGACGACTACGCGGTTCCGGTCGAACGGATCGTGGCCCCGGTTGAACAGGAGTGGGGCGTTGGCACGTTCCTGTCCCTGTTGACCGGCACCGGCCTGATGATCGTCTGTGGAATGGTTCTCTTCGAGCTCGTCAAATCGATCTGGAGCGCGGAAGATCCTGGCTTCACTGGCACGCTGATCGACAGCGTCGGCGGCATGTTCAACTAGCGCCGATCGTCTCGCGGCCGGATCGCAAAAAATCAGCGGTTTGCCCTAGGCATGCTCCCGGCCGGCACGCTATAAGTCCGCCCTCACTCACCGGGTGTGGCTCGTTGCGTCTCTCAGCAACATCACGCCTGCTCTCTCACGACCCTCAAATCTCTTCTCTCACCTTTCTCACAACTCTCCCACCCTCCCACCACACCCGAGGCAATCTCAGCTCGGTTGGTCCCCACGTTGCGTGTTGTGCGAGCATTCTCGACAGCACTCCACGACGGTTCCGTCCGGGTCGGCAAAGGAGTGCCCCATGTCCGTAACGGTCCGCCAATCAATCCCCGTCCTCCTGGCCCTGACACTCACGCTTGGAATCGGCTGCAACATGGTCCCACAACAGACCCTGCGGCAGTCGCAGGTCCGGGCCGTGCAGTTGGCCGGACAGAACCGGCAACTCAGCCAGAACAACATGGCGTTGAAGTCGAATCTCGACGTGTCCAACCAGCGACTGGCAAACCTCAACAATGAACGAACGCTGTTGCAGCAACGTTACGTCAACCTGTTGAAACAACAGAGTCCTCTCTCGCCGGAAGCAACTCGACAACTCGAAGCGTTGAAGAAGAAATACCCCCTGTTCCAGTTCGATCCCAAGAACGGCGTCAGTCGGATCGGCGTGGACATTCTCTTCAACAGTGGCAGTGACGTGGTCAACAAGAAAACTGCTCCCGAGATTCTCGGGGAATTCGCCCGCATCATGAACCAGGGCGACGCCAAGCATCTGAATATCCTTGTCGTCGGACACACCGACGATCGTCGCATCGCCAGGGACAACACCCGCTCCAAGCACGCCACCAACTGGCACCTCTCGACGAATCGGGCCAACGCCGTGCTGATGTCGTTACAGAAGCTCGGGGTCGAGTCGAGTCGCCTGGGAGTCGCCGGATACGGGCCCAACCAGCCCCTGGTGCCCAACAGCGACGACACGGCGAGACAAAAGAACCGCCGCGTCGAGATTTTCGTGCTGCATTCCGACGCAGTCGTCGCCCGCTGGAGTCCTGAAACCAGTCGCCAGTAAAGCGGTCAGGCTTCAGCCGGCTCAAAATCGCCGACCAGGTCTTCCGATGCCGTCTCGGCAGACCGATCGGGCAGGGGCTCGCCCTGTGGATCCGTGGTTACCACCTGCAGGGTTGGGATCGGAACGAGCCCGTCGAGCACCCGCTGGCCTTCTCGAGTGAGACGATACCGCATGCCAGTATTCCGGTCGCCCACCTCAAATCCAAGCCATCCCAGCGCGATCAACCGTCCGTGAAGAGACGAGAGACGTTGATCGTCGAATCCGGCAAGTGACTTGATACGGGGAAGCCAGTCGTCGCGGTCTTCCTCGGCCGGCAACTCGGCCAGCCCGATAGAGGACGCCTGGCCGGACTCTTGTGCATCCGAACCTGCCACCGGTTGTGCTTCCTCCGGGGACGGGACTTTGCCCACACGCCCGCCAACCTCTTCGGCCGGTCGGTAGGTCTCCAGCACCTCGCGCCAGCCGGCATCGAGGTCGAGCAGTTCTGCGTCGATATCGATCATCGTCCATCGTATCGACGACCATCGACCTCAAAGACAGTTCGCCCCGTCCCGCCCGTACAACCGTCACAACCAGACAACGATTCCCGGGCCACGGCCGCCCCAACAGTTATACAACCGTTACAGACAGCCTAATCCGAACCCGGCCTGTGAGAGGTCACGTCCCCCGTCCACTGCACAGGACGGAGACGGCCAGCAGGGGCCCACTCACATATTCGTCTTGGCATCGTCAACGTCCCCGATGACGGCGTTGAGTGCCAGGTTGAGCGGGGCGTCGTGAGAATGGTCGGTCGAGTAGATGCGGAAAATCGAGAAACTGGCGGGCAACTGGCGAAACAGTTCATCATCATCAAGTGGTTGCGGTTCGGGTTCGGACGGATCGAGCACGAAGTTTTGCCCTCCCGCCGGCAACGGCCCACTGGGTCGGTGGTAATGCCGTGCCACGTCAACTCGCATCGGTATCTCGCCAAGTCCATCTGGCAACGCGCGACGCACACGGGTCTCGACCAGTTCCGGCTCCGAAAAGATGGTGACTCGTTCGGACTCCCCTTCCCGGAAATGCAGGGTCCGCTCGCAAGCCAGTTTCCAGTCGACATCCCGGTTGAGAATCCTGGCCCACCGCGTTCCCAACTCGCGGGTCGCATCATCATCCGACAAGGACCATCGTCCCACGTCCACCAGGAAACTCGACTCGGTCAATCGCCGGTAAGCCTCCAGGTCTTCACTCGGATTTCCCGGAAACAGGCGTTGCATGGTTTCAGGAAAGACCTGCTCCAACGACAGGTCCAGCGCCCGAACCGTTCGATGAAAGTAGACGGTCCGAAACAGATTGGCCCTGGTCTCGATAAAATTCACCAGTGTCGCCAGGCCACGCGAGTGAATGGTCAAACCCTGGGGAGTGAAAAAGCTGTAGTGCAACAACCGGGACAGGTCAAAGGCCCGGATGTTGTAGCCGGTCATGTAGGCGTCGCGGAGGACAAAGTCCATGTTGTCGACGGTGTAGATGCCGCTGAAGAGCGACCGCAATTTGCACAACCAATCGGGAGTCCCCTCGATCTGTTCTCCAACTCGTGGCCGCCGGATCAACCACGCCACCTGACGCGGATCCAGTTCCTCCAGAGGCTGGAGTTGGCCATTGGGATTTCGCCGCACCCGACGGATCATCTCGCCCAATTCCTCCTCGATGATCTGCGCCCCCAGGTCCTCGTGTGTGATCCCAAAGTCGTCCAGGAAGTGATCGTCGAAAAAGTGACCAAACGGACCGTGTCCGACGTCGTGCAACAGGGCCGCCAAACGCACGAGACTCTCGACACAGGGACGTGACGGGACATTCTCACACGATTCGACCAATGAGTCGTACCAGGAGTCGATCGCCCGGCTGGCCAGGTGCATCGCCCCCAACACATGCTGGAACCGCATGTGTTCGGCAGAGGGAAAAACCCACCACGCGGTTTGCAGTTGGTGAATCTGTCGCAGCCGCTGCACCCACGGGTGATCGATCAATTCCTGCTCGGCCACTTCTCCAGCGGGCAGCTCACTGCACGAGACAAATGGGATGTACCCATGAATCGGGTCGTGCGACAGACTCTCGGTGTTGAAATCACGTGGCATCTGTATCGGTCCGTCAGGCGAGCATGATCCTAGTCAAACACCCGGCTCGACGGTACATCATTCCGCCCACTCGCGAGATCGTTCCACCGCCCGCTCCCACCCCGCGTACAACAGGTCACGCTGTTCCGCCTCCATCTCGCAGGTGAAGCGACGTTCCAGTTGCCACGCTGTGGCCACCTCGTCTGTGCTGTCCCAAACACCGGTCGCCAGTCCCGCCAGCCGGGCAGCACCCAGCGCGGTCGTTTCGAGAACCTCCGGTCTCAGGACGTCGACATCAAGTACATCGGCCTGGAACTGCATGAGCAGGTTGTTGGCGGCGGCCCCCCCATCGACCCTCAGTCCACCAAGGCTCACCCCGGCTTCGCGCTGCATCAACTGCAACAGGTCACGACTCTGGTAGGCAATCGACTCGAGAGCCGCCCGGGCCAGGTGTGGTCGAGCCGTGCCACGAGTGATACCGACCAGGGTGCCACGAGCCGCCGGATCCCAGTAGGGAGCCCCCAGGCCGACAAACGCGGGGACCAGGTACACCCCGTCGGTCGAGTCACATTCGGCCGCCAGTTGTTCAATCTCGGATGCCTCGGAGATCAAACCCAATCCATCCCTGAGCCACTGCACGACCGCTCCACCGACGAACACCGACCCTTCCAGGCAATAGGTCACTTCCCCGTTGAGACTCCAACCAACCGTCGTCAGCAGGCCTCCCTCGGATCGCACCGCCTCGTTTCCGGTGTTCATCAAGAGAAAACATCCCGTGCCGTACGTGTTCTTGGCCTCCCCGGCCGAAAAACAGGCCTGGCCAAATGTTGCCGCCTGTTGATCTCCGGCCATCCCGGCCAGGGGAACCGCCGCACCCAGCAGATCCGCATCGATCTCGCCGACCACGCCCGACGATTCCACCACCTCGGGCAACATCGCTCGTGGCACACCCACGATCTCCAGCAATTCCTCGTCCCACTCCAGCGTATGAATGTTCAGCAGCAGGGTTCGACTGGCGTTGCTGACGTCGGTGACATGACGACGGCCCCCGGTCAAACGCCAGGCCAGGAACGAATCAATCGTGCCGAACAGAACCTCGCCGCGTTCAGCGCGCGACCGAAGCCCCTCGACTTCGTCCAACAGATGGGC
>CAWVUS010000119.1:0-14817 GCA_963933195.1 uncultured Planctomycetaceae bacterium | reverse complement strand
CATCAACGTGCGTGGTTTGCCACGCACTCCAAACCTGGCATCACTATTTGGAGATGATGTCGCCAGTGCCTGGGAAATCCTCCGGCAACCCTTTCGGCTGGAATTTGATCTCCTCGAAATCAAACCGCGGTTTGTCGCCGAGCCGCACCTGTTCCTGAAACTCACCGATTCCTCCGCCGAACTGGTCATCGACATCCCCCGTGCGCAGGTCTTCCGTGGTGCCATCGAGGCCTTCGAATTCCACTGGCCTGGCTGGACCGACCAGGGTTGGCAGGTGGCCACTGGTGACTCGCCGGAGTTGGGATTTCGCTATGACGAGACCAGCCAGAAGCTGCGGGTGGGATTGGCGTCTCGACAAAGCTCAGCCGATGGCCGCTTCGCCGTCCGCTTTCGGGTCAACCGGCCAATCACCGGCGACAATGACGTGTCGCTGACGTTGCCCGCGCTGCTCACGCCCACGCCGCCACAACCGATCCTGGTAGTCGGCCGAGCAATCAACATCGACACCGAATTTACCGCCACGACCGAGAACACTACGCGACCACTCTCGGCACAGCTCAAGCAATTGATCACGCTCCCAGAAGAACTCGGTGACTGTGTCGTCCCAGCCGACAACTACTTCCGCCTGGCCCCCGGGCCAGGCAATTTCCGAACCCACGTGATGCAACAGCCACGTCGCATTTCCACGGCCTCGTCGGTTGTCGCCAATTACTCGGATGGAAAACTGCTGGTCACCCAAAAGGTCGACTACGATGTCGAATATGCACGTATCGGCTCGATCCGGCTGATGGTTCCCAGGCCACTGCGGGATGTGCAGGTCTCGTTCCGATTGCAAGCCGATCGCATTGCCGAGCCAATCCCGCTGGAAGCACGACCGGGAATTGAAGTCGGCACACAACAACAGGTCGACATCCAGCTCGACGAGGACCGGTTGGGTTCCTTCCGTATCCTCGCCGACTTCGAATTGCCCGCTCCCCAGGTGTTCGCAATTGCCTCGGTGGCGATTCCGATCCCGCTGCTGCAAAGCACCGATGCCGCCTTCGATTCAACCCGTTTTGAATTGACCGGTGGTGCAGGAATTGACGCTGTGCTTGACACCGCATCGTGGAAATCGGAATTGGATGTCGAGAATCGCCCGGTTTGGCGCGCCACCGGATCTCCTCCTCAGATCAACCTGGCCCTACGACTGAGCGACCTGGCTGAATCACATCGCTTCACCGTTCCACGGGTCGCTATCACCCAGGTCATCCAGGACGTTGAACGAGGTGTCGCCCAGGCCTGGGCCTGCTACCACATCCAGGGGCAGGTCACGACGTTGGCACTGAAATTTTCATCCGGGGCCCGCATGAGCCGTTCACCGGTGTTTGCCTGGGATGGCCATTTACTCAACAGTGACGACTTTCGCCAAACAGTGACTCCCGGTGGGGGTACCGAGTTCCGCCTGGATGTTTCACGGTTTGCCGAGGGCCCCGACCACCTGCTGCAAATCGATTACCGGGTCAGCAACCGTTCTGAAAACGATCTTCTCTCGAGTCGCCACAGCCTGACAGCTCCTCAACTGGCCGAGACCGTCCACGTTGCCGAAACTCTTTGGCAGGTACACCTCCCCGTCGGCCATCATCTGCTCAGCGGAGCCAGGGGCCACGCAGCCCGATTCAGCTGGCAGTGGCAGACCTTGCATTTCGGCCGGGACACCACCCAGGGATTCGAACGGGCCGCGCAATGGCTCAACATCCCTGATCGCTCCCCACGGCTTCCGGCGATCAGCGAGGGAAACTCCTACGTCTTCACCAAGTACGGCCCCCCGGAACAATTCACCATCCGCTCGACGTCCCAATGGAGCTTCGTGTTGCTGGGTGCCGGATTGGCCCTGTCGGCCGGACTGGTGCTGCTCTACATTCCCCGCACCCGGCACGCGGTCACATTTCTCTCAGTCGGTTTCCTCGTCGCCATGCTGTCGTTGTGGTTGGCCGAACCGATCACCCTGCTGTTGCAACCCGCCGGGCTGGGCCTGGCCCTGGCTGCACTGGCAGCATTTCTACATCATCGCTTCGGCCAGCGGCCTTCCATCGACCTCGCCTCACTCACCGCCACCAACCGGCTGCAGGGTTCCTCTGGTGAAATCAGCCTCGGCAAGGCACAGGAGAGCCAGGAACCGTCGACCGCACTCCACTCCTCACCCACGTCGACTCCGGTCACGAACCCCGAGACACCGTTTCAACTGGATTCGGGGGCCGAGGGATGAAAGGCGAGTCACTGGCGTGGTGGATGGGTGTGGCGGTGGCTGGCATCCTGTTCGCCGGTTCCGGCTCCAACCTCCGCGCCCAGCAACACGACATCAGTCCGGTTCGAGTCCAGGCCGTCGACGAGACTCAAACCGCCAACTGGCCGGCAGGCCCCTGGCAGTCCGTCCCCCGCCAGGATTATCTCGAGTTGCTCCGCGACATCGCCATTCAGCGATCTCGTCCTCGTTCCGCCTGGATCCAGACGGCCAAGTACTCGGCACGGATCGATGGCCCCCGGCTTCGCGACGGTCGGCTCAGCCTCCAACTGGTCAACACCTCTCCGGGGCCCGCGGTGATCCCGCTGACTCCACTGGGATTGTCCATCGAGTCATTGGAGCAGAGCGGAGCCACCCCCACGTGGGGAACAACCGCAGACGGTACGGTGGTACTGATCGCGCCACCCGGCCAGAGTACCGTCAGTGGCCGCTGGTCTCTGGCCGGCCGTGAAGTTGTCTCTCTCATCGAGTTCGCCGCCACTCTCGCACCCGCCGTGCAATCCTCGCTGGTGCTCGACCTCCCCATCTCGCATCGCCTGACCACGTCCGAGGGCCAGGCCGTTCCTCTGGCAGACGATCCCGCCCGGAAAATTCCGGCGGGGCATCGTCGCATGGAAGTGAACCTCGGACGGCGGACTCGCTGCCAACTCGTTGTCGAACGCGCCGCGCCTTCGAGTCGTTCTGCCCCAACACGATTGCTCCTCCGCCAGCGCAGTATCTGCGAAATCGCGGTCAATGGAGCCCGGATTGTGTCCGAACTGGTCTTCGAACGAACAGGACAACCAACACGCGACCTGATTCTCTCGATGCCGAAGTCTGTTCGCGTCGAATCGATCCTTTACGACGGAGAGACGGTCGACGCCCGTCCAGTGACATCACGTCCTGAACAGGCCTGGCGGATCACATTGCCCGATCCGCTGCCACATGCGCAGGACGGCCCATCAAGAATCCTTCAGGTGACGATCGATTCGGATATTCAACCAGGCCGCGCCTGGCAACTTCCCAGGATCTCGGTCCCGGGAACCCAGACCGTGGGGAGCCTGCCCGGAACCGTGCAACCGGATCTCACGCTGAGTATCCGGGAGCCACTGGAATTGAAAACATTTCGAACCGTCGGCTGGAGACAGACGGCCGATGCAGTTGGTGGACGCAGCTTCACCTTCAGTTGCATCGCGGCCACCAACTCGCTGGAACTGGTCATCGGTCAGCCGCAACGATCACTCGCCGCGGACGTCCTGGCCCGAATCGACCGCAATCAGGCCGGCTGGACCGCATCAACCGAAATCGCCTGGTCAGCCACATCCGGCAGTTCGTTCTCCACCCGGGCCCTGTTGGCCCCGGGATGGAATATTGTCGACCTGCGTGCCGCCGATCCGACGGTCCGCGTCGAATGGAGGGCGGTCGCGGTCAAGGGAAATCGACAACAGTTGATCGTCGAATGGCCTGATGCCGTCGACACAGCCACGCCGCGTCCCCTGTTGATACAACTCAGCCGGACCGGCAATAACCTGGGCGTCGAAGATCTGCCGGTGATCGAACCACTCGACTGCGATCGCCACCGACTCGTCCTCGTCTCCTCGGTCCCACTGGACGACACGCGACTTGGCGATTCGGCCCACGAACATCTCGAGCCAGTTCTCCCTGAAGCCCTGGGAGAGCCGTGGCAATCGTTCACAAGCTTCCAGGCAATGACCGAGTCCGCAGCGGGAGGATGTTTCCGCTGGTCACCGGCTTCAACGACAGTTCCAGTCAACCCATCCCGACCAGTTGAACCAACTCGCACACCACCTCAATCACCATCCGAACCAGAACCGCTCCCTCCCGTGGTAGAGTCCGGTGGCGAAACAGTACCTGCCCCCTCCGGCGCTGATGACACGGGACGACCTGCCTCGATGCTGGTGCTCTCGCGACTTGCCCCCATCAACGCCGAACTCGATCACCACGCGGCTCGAATCACGTTCGCCGGCGGAACATTTCGACGGCCGTTTCGATTCCATCTCCCCTCCCGATCTCACCTCGAAACCGTACTCGTCAATGACCAGGCTGCGGGCACCGAATCCGACGGCCAATGGATCTCGATTCCACCACTCGAACAAGGTGTCCTGCGCACGATCGAGATTCGATACACCACTCCAGCGAAAACAGGGTTTTTGATCTACAGCCGCACCATCCCCTTCCCTCGCATCCAGGGTGATGTCACTTTTGCCTGGCAGATCGAAGCCCTCACCGACCAGTTGGTCACCACACCCGGAGGGAACAGCGCAACAACCGGTCCATTCCCCAGTGGGCACTGGACCGCCCGCTGGTTCGGTCCGCTGGGCCGGGGCCCTCACCAGGCCATATTCAACCCACTCGCGCCAAGCAACTGGCGACAACTGGTCACCAGTACGCATGCCGACTGGAATCCCTCCGAAGCAGACGCTTGGCGATCCAGCCTGGCCACCGCTCCCACCACATTGACCGTCACACTGGTTCGCCACGATCGCCTCACCGCATTGGGCTGGCTTGTGTTCGTGCTGACCTTGATTGTGGGTGGCTGCTGCCGGGTGTCGAATCGACAACCGGCAGCGACCTGGACCGCGGGCGCACTGGCCGGACTCGTCCTGCTGGGATGGTGGACTCCGGTTCCATGGACACTCTTGAGTGGGGCTGCCCTCGCGGCTTGCTGGCTCTTGCTGTTGTTCCCAACATCTCTCTGGCGACGGCGATCGCTTGAGGACTTGCCAACAGAATTGGCAAATCTCGACGACAACCAACTGACGTCACTCGAATCCACACGGACCTATCGAGGCCTTCGGTCCGGACTCAGCCTGCTGGTGGCAGTCACGGGACTCTCTCACGCCGTCGCACAGAACACCTCCTCACCCCTGGCTGAACCAGCACAGCCAGGGAGGATCAACCGCCCGAACGTTCTGTTGCCAGTTGATTCGAATGGACGACCGTCCCGACTCGCTCCATTCGCATTTGTGCGTCCGAAATTGCTCGAATCACTCAAGGCCGAACGACGCGCCGATCACACAACCGAAGGTGTCCTGCTGAGGCAAGCCACCTACAACGGGACGATCCAGCAGGATGGTTCGATGCGATTGCAGGCGACCTTCGAAGCCGTGGTCACCGGTCGGGACGCCAGTGTTCGCGTGGCAGTGCCCATTGACGGTGTCAATCTGGGCCCGGACGCCTGCCGCGTTAACGGCCAGCGGTATCCGCTGGCACGGGACAACGATGGAAGCAACCTGCTGCTGACCCTGAAACCGGCGAATTCTGACACACCCCGAATCGACACAATCGAAATCGACCTGCGTCCCACCGTGCAGCCAATCGCTCGAGGAGGACGAGTTGATCTCGCCATCCCCAGCATCCTGGCCGGGCGACTGGAACTGGAATTGCCAACGAGCCCACCGGAAATCACTGTCTCTTCGGCCGTCAAAGTCGAATCGACTCCCGAACACTACTTGCTGGGTGACAACCGCCGACTCCGGATCACGTGGAGCACCAGTCCTGCGGCCGGCCAGACACGTCCCCGCACAACAACTTCCGTCGCACCACGCGGTCTCGTCGTGATTCATCCACTGGAATCGCGACTCGACCTTCGACTCCCCATAAAGGTCCGTAACGGTGAACTGAGTTTTATCACGCTCGGACTGCCCGGGGCCCTGGTATTGCGTCCCGAAGACATTACCGCACCCGACTTGCGGACTGTCCGCAGCCTGCCTGGCAGGTCCGGTTACCAACGTCTCGTTGTCGAATTCGACAAACCCCAGACGAAGGACTTCGAAATCCAGGTCCGCGGACGACTGCCTCTGACAGCCAACAACAACCAACTCACCATTCGACCCGAAATCACCCTCTCACACGGCAATCCTCCCATTGCTGTCTCTAGTGCGCCCCTGAAGATGGGAATCAACCCAGCCAGTGGATTTCAACTGGCGATGTCGGGTCCGTTGCCCGAGGGTGCCACCGCGATCGACACCGCCGAGTTCACCAAGAATTGGAGGAGCGACAAGGAGGCGACTCAACCGATCGCCTCGATGGCCTTGTCGCTCGAGAGACCGGTGGACCTGCCACTGAACATCCAGCCACTGAAACCGCGTCGGGTTGTTCGAATCGAACAGTTCCTGCACGTCCGCCAGGACCGGATGGAAATGACCATCACGATGAACGTACGCACGACTGGAGCATCGGTCTTTCACCACTTCATGACCATCGACTCACGATTGAAAATCACCTCCATCGGAATCAAGCAACAGGACAACGCCGAACGACTGGCCCGCAGTTCCCGGATTGGCAATCAACTGGTGATGTTTCTCAAGGATGCCAACCTCTCCGAAGACGACAACCAGGCCGGCACACAAAACATCACAATCCAGGGAGAATTGCCCCTGGCGGTCCCCCAACGACTCGTGTTGCCCAGAGTGATTTTTGAAGATGCCGAGACCACGTCTCGAACACTGAGCCTGTATCACACTCCTCAACTGTCCGTCGCAGTGATCGGTGCCCAACGCCTGACGTCCTCCGATGATGCCACTCCAATAGTCGACACCCGTGAAGTGCTGGCCGGTCGATTCGAACTTCCCGATGATCGACAACGCGTGGAACTCAGTGTCGATCGCAAGATCCTGCCGACGCCAGTGCAGATGCTGTATCACCTGAGCCCCAATCCCAATGGCCCCTGGCAGTTGCGAATGAGCGTCACTCCACTTCCGGGCCCCCGTCCCCAGGGCCCCTTGTCGGTCACAATTGGGCCAGCACTCCTGGCATCGAATGGGACCGAGAATCCAATTCAATGGCAGCCCTCGCCCGATACGGATTCGATCAAGGACAACCGGCTCGAAGCCGAATTCCAAAACGTCTCCACAATGACACTCGATGCAATCCTGCCAGATGCACCGAACGCCGAACGCTGGAACCCACCTCTACCGGTCACTTCAGGCCGACAGATTCGTCAGCGGTTTCTCGTACTGCCCAATCGGATCGGCTGGACTCCCGGTGGAGATGTCACACAACTGAAGTCCTGGCCGAACAACGTCCCGCAGGACGAGTCCGCCACTGGCCTCAATAGCACACTCTGGAGAATCGATGGCCCCAACTGGAGCCTCTCACGGAACGATCGGCAAGCGATGGACAAGAAAGCCGCGAGCCGGTCAAACATCGCCGTCCGCCAGGACACCCGGCCGGCCACGCCATCGGGCCCAACCTCTGCCTGGTGGATCGTTTGGCAGGCCGTGCTCTCGATTTCTCTCACCGCCCTGATCGCCTGGGGATTGCCTCGTGCCTGGCAATCCGGGCCCAAGGAATGGATCCGACGTCACGATCCGATTGCCTGGCTACTGATTGGACTTGGGTGGTGGTTGGCCGGAGTCGCCGGGGCCATCGGCTTTGGACTCGCCATCGCCATGGCCGCCGTGCTGCTGCGAGACCGACTGCACCGACAGACGACAGTCACGCCGCAGATCTCAACGGATTCAAGCGAGTAACCCGGACTGGTCAAATCCGGTCAAGCATCTCGATCCAACGGCCAATAGCGTCCAGAACCGGAATCGGTGGGTAGTTGTGGCCATCATCGGGCACGCTAGTCAACGTCACCGGAAATTTCATCGCTGCAAGCCGACTGCGGGTCTGCTGCACCTGGCGGTAGAGGTTGTCCTTGTCCCCACACGAGAGAAAGAACTGGAGACGGAGATCTGGACGGTTCTCCGGTGGCGGCAGTTTCAAGGGTTCCGATGAAGCCACCACTCCACGGAACAAAGAGCGGTACTTGAAAGCCAGGTGGTAGGCGAAACGGCAACCATCGGAGAATCCGTGCAACACGATCCGCTGATCGTCGATGTTGTACTTCTCCTGCATGTGCTTGACCATCGCCTCGATGAAACCGGCTTCGTTCAGGTTCCAGCCGGCGATCTCCTTGGCACGCGGTCCAACCAGGATCAGGCCACGCTCGTCACAGACAGGTTTCCACAGATCGTGGATGTCAGCTTCCTTGGTATCACTGCCCGGGTGGATCCAGACCAGCAGGCCAAAACCGCGAGCCGGATTGTAGTTCTCGGGCACATACGCCCAGAAATCCTGGTCGTGACCAGGAAGGTTCTGATTGAACCGACCTGTTTTTGGCAAATCGGCCGGCTTGGGATCCGGAGCGGTGATGACCTCCGATTCGAGTACTGCCGGCACCTCGGTTGGTACGACCGCCAACGTGGCCACAAGTGACTGCCGCGCTCCGCCACGATCGACGTGCACGGTCACTTTCTCGCCGACACGCCGACGACTGATCACATCGAACAGAACAGCGGCATCTGTCACCGGGGTCTCGTCCAACTGGACCACCCGGTCACCGGGACGAATCATCGCCATCGACGCCGGACTTTCGGGCAATATCCCGCGGACAACAACACCGTTGGCCATCTCTCCCTGTTTCTTTCGAATCGGCAGGATTCCCAAAAACGTGGGCGTGTAGGGCTCGAGTTTCCCGGTGAGTTCGATCTTCTGCTCAACCGAGGCCTTGTCACGCCGGACGACGACAGTGATCGTGTCACCCGCATACTTGTTACCGAGAGCATTGCGGACCTGGACCAACCTGCGAATCGGCTGGCCGTCAACCGAAGCAATAATGTCGCCAGGTTTCAGGCCGGATTTTTCCGCCGGCGAGTTGAATCGCACCCTGTCGATAATCGCAGCACTCGCGTAAACATCGCCTGCTTTCAACGTGATCCCCATCAAGCCGGGCAACAGGTCTGTACCTGTCTTCAGCCTGGGAAGAGTGCCCAGTATGTCGGCCATCGGGATCGCAAACCCGATTCCCGAATCGTACCACTCAACGCCAGCCGTCCGTCCGGCCTGGCGTTGCGAGAGTGGGACCAGCACACCAATGACCTGGCCGCGAATATCCACCAGCGGCCCTCCGTAGTTGGCTGGCGAGATTTTCGCATCCGTCTGCAGGGCACGACCCCAGATCCGGTCCAACGCACTGATGATGCCAACCGAGAGACTCGGCAGCGGACTCTCGTAGGTTCGGCCCATGGCAATGGCCCACTGTCCCACTCGAAATTCTTTACGAGCAGCGGCCTTGGGCACGGACAGGCCGTCGGCCTCGATCTTCAACAATGTCAGCATCCGCGCCCGGTCATTGGCCACGATCTTGGCAGGAAAACGACGACCGTCAAAGAGGGTGACGAGCACCGACGAAGGACGTGACACAAAATTGAAAGCACTGGAAATCACAAAGCCATCTGCCGAAACCACAACGCCGGTCGTGGCGGCAGTACCGGTCAACACGCGACCGACTCGATCAAGACCACCGACTGTCTGGATCCTGACAACCGAGGGCGCCACCACTGCCGAGGCTTCCTTGAAGGCCTTTTCCTCGCGAGCTTCCAGGTCAGGCTCGGCTGGTTGACCAACCGCAACCGATGGCACCAGGACCATCGCCAACCCCAGGATCACGCATCCAAACACCCGCTTTGCCGCAATCACTTGTTGTCTCCTGGTGTCGCCGGCTTCTCGGGCACCGGCAACTCAACCGGCACCAACTTGTCGCCCCGTCGGACGGTCAGTTTCAACACTCCGCCAGATTCGATGCGGCCCAGTCGTTGCTTGAATACACGGCACGACTGCACCAGGTCACCGTTGACGAACAGCACCAGGTCATCGGGACGCAAGCCCACCCTGGCCGCCACCGATCCCGGTTGCACCCGGTCAATGAACGCAGGAGTCCGCAACAACACGTCGGGCACCAGCACGATGCCAAACTCCAGTGGCCGAAACCGTGCCATCGCCTCGGTCTCGTCCGGTTCACGCTGACGCGCCTTGTACTGGCCGGAAATGATCTGCTGGATCGGCTGCTTCAACTCGGCAATCGGGACGGCATAGTTGACCCACGTGTTGCTCTCGGCATTCCGTAACTCCTTGCCAATCATCCCCAGCAACCTGCCGCCGCGGGTTGTCAACACTCCACCACCCGCCCCGGGGTTGTTGGTTACCGCGTCCACGATAAAAGCCGTGCCCTCATACGAGGTCTCGAACGCTCCACGACGCGTCGCCAGCGGAGCCTTGGCAGCCACCACTCCATGCAAGACCGACACCATCTCGTCGCCGGTGGCCACACGAAACATGTTGCTGAAACCCAGCACTCGCGTGCCAGGGCCCGCATCCGAGGACTCCTTCTCAAGATCCCAGGACGGCAGATCGAGATCCTCGGCCTGAAGTTCCAGCACGGCGAGATCCAACTGGGGCTCGGCGTTCAACACTTTGGCCGTGACCTTGCGACCATCAGCCAGCACAACAGTCAGTTCCTCGGTGTCCAGCACGTGACTCCACACGGTCGCCACATGACCAGCCGGAGAGACCACAAATCCGGTGCTGTAAGAGTGCAGACGGCGAATGCCTCCCGCCCCAAAGACCTTGACCATCCGCTGCTGAACCCGCTGAATCGTCGAATGAACCGACGACTGCCCCATCACGTCCCTGGGAAAACTCACGCAAGTCAATACGAGGCCAAGAAGCCCCGTGAGCACTCGATTCGTCATTTTGCCGTCTCCGTCCGAACCGTCACCGTTTCGACTCCGAAACTCGCCAGGACCTTTCCCGCCGACCGGACCAGGATCGTCTTGGGCCAGTGACGTCCCCCCGACTGATTGTCACCACTGAGCCGAACCTCGCACTCGTCGGCGTCTTCCTCGCGTTGAGAATCAAACCCAAGCAACCGGGCCTCCTTGCGATCGAAATACCATCGACAACGGACATTGCCCAGTTCGCTGATGACGACATCAACACGGTCACCCACGCCGTCGAGTGGCTCACTGCCAAGATAATAGAACTCACCAAACCCCTTTTCTCGTTGTGCGAGAAAGGTCCGCCACATGTGCATCGCGTACAGCAATCCACCACTGCCTTTTGGCTCGTCCAGCGGATCAGCAGACTTGAGTTCCTGGAAATACGCCTTCTGTTTCCACGACAGCCCCACGCCGGTACCAGCCACGGTCAACTGATAGGTTTCACCGGCTGCCGTCTTGCCGGCCAGCACCCAAGCACCCGACGCTCCGCCAAAATCGCCCAGTCGACTCATCCCCGCAAGCGTCCGTTTTTGTTCCTGCTGGTTGAAGTAGTAGTTGGCAAAACCACTCTTCTTGATGTGAAGATGCTTGTATTTCTCCGGCGGCTTGGCCACCGGCCGCCGCGAACGAGACGGTCTCTTGGGTTGCCCCGGCTTGGGCTTGGGTTTGGACGGTCCGGTCAATTCGCTCACTCGATGCAACCCCCTGAGCCGCAACATTGTCTCGGTCCGCGACTGATCACGTCGAAAGACCAGGGGGAGTTTCCACCCCTTGGGATAGATTCCCAGGATGTTCTTGAACTGGTTGACACTACGAACGGGTCGCTTCCCAAACGAGACAATTTCATCTCCTTCGCGTAAACCGCGTCGGAACGCCTCGGAATCGTCCAGGATTCCATCAACCACAACGGCTCCATCTTCACGCGTCGTTACGGTCGCTCCCAGCGTGGCATGATCGACAACACGCCCACTACGAAGATGGTCCATGAACAGCTTGATCTGGTTGATCGAGATCGCATAACCCGCACCGGAATTGACACGGCCACGTTTTTCGAAGGAACCGCGTCCGTTGATTCCCACCAACTGACCAGCGGCCGAGAAGAGTGGACCGCCCGAATTGCCGGGATTGATCGAGGTGTCAACCTGGATGCAGTCGGTGTATTCCAGGATCGTACCGGCTGGATACTGGTAGCGGTGCACTCCACTGACAATGCCATAGGTCACCGTCGGCTGAAAATCCGTGGCCAGCAGAAACGGATTGCCCATCGCGAAAGTCCAGTCCCCCACACGCAAGGTGTCGCTGTCGCCCAGTACCGCATGCGGAAAATCGTCGCGGCCCAGCAGTTTCACAAGGGCCACGTCGCCGGTCGGATCGATCCCAACAATCACGGCGTCATAAAGTTGGCCATTGTTGAGCCCACATTTCATGAACGTGCCGGCACCTCGTGTGACGTGGAAATTTGTCAGCGCATAACCATCAGCACTGATCAGCACTCCCGAGCCACCGCCTTGCCCACCTCGAGAAAAAATGGCCACAACGCTCGGAGCCAGCCGCGAGGCAACTCCAATACGCTTGGCCTCGGCGGCCAGCACCGCCGGGTCAACAGCCCAGCCAGTTTGTGGCAAGACAGCCAGTAGCATCGCCGCAGCCATGCACAACGGCCCCATGCTGCGGCATTGTCGTTCAAGAGGTCTCAAGTCGTTCATGCCTCCGCGTTTTCAAGCCCATCAAAGGAACACAACGGACCGTTGTCAGATCAGGGTTCCTTGCGAATCAACCGGGCTTCGGCCAGGTCAAGGTGATCGGCGATGTCGAGATCGCCACCAAAATCGACAAGGATCTGCAATTCGCGCCGACCCGTGACGTCCAGATCCACCAGCCGTGGTTTGTCCGTCCCTTTCACGTCTGTCTCGAGCAACGTTTTGCCATCGGCCGAAATCACCACGTGTACGTTTCCACGACGTCCAACCAATGCGTCGATTCCCATCCACGCCTGAAATCGGCGATGCCGCGCAGCCAGCGAGTAAACCAACCGTGTTTTGGAATGCATTGCCAGGCCCCGGGCAAATTGCTGACCACCAACGGTCAACGGGCCTCCGTCCAGGTTGCGGTCACGACGGTATTTCCAGGTCACGTCGAAATACGGAACGTGTTCGACATCACGCGGTGTGATGGCCGAGAGATAGACAATTCGGCTACCGGCAAAGTCGAGCCTGTCGATCTGCCCAAGAGGCAAACTGACCCCAGGACCACCGGACAACGTTCCACGACAGGTGGTTCCCTCGATCATGATCGTGGACAGACCAAAGCGATCGCCGTTACGCAACGCCACCTGGCACGCCGACGTACCGCGAGCCCCTCCACCCGGCTTCCGAAAAAAGATGACGCCGTACACTCGAGACAGGGGAACCGGAATCTCGTCACCATCCAGCAAAAAATTGACATGTTTGTCAGTGATCGCCCCGACCACGCCATCAAGATAATCCAGCGTCTTTCCCTTGAGGATCACCAAGCGGTCTCGCTTGACCGGGCGTCCCAGCAATTCACGCCAGGACTCCGTCACTCCCTGGCCGGCCTTGCCAAACCGGACCGCAGACACTTGTGCCGCCGGCACCGCCAGTTCTCCCAGGTGCTCGGTCTGGAGTTTGACTTGCCTTGGTGTGGCCGCCAGCCCGCGACAACTCAATTGGCTCCCATCGACCAGCCGGACACTGGCCAACGCTGGCTTGGATGACGTCGGTGCCGCTTCACCCGACACACGAAACCGCACATCAAGCAATTCCGACGCGGGCACCTCGACCCGGCCTTTTTCCCCGTCAACGGTCACGCCTTTCACACTCAACGTCACCAGGCGACCAGTGATCTTCTCTCCGGCCAAAACGTGGCCCTTGCCAGTCGCCACCGGTTGAGGCTTGTCACGAAGTGTCAGTATCTCGACGGTCCCCTGTCCCGTCGCCGGCATCACGGACACCAGCACCACGAAAACAATGATCGTCGGAACCAGGACCAGGCTATGAGCCGGCCAGTGGGCCAGTCGACACATGATCCCCTCCCCTTCCAGACTGATCGGCTAACGATTCCGCCCAGTCGCCAGGTCACGGGCAGCCCTTTGCACCCGAGACTGACGTCGAGCCAGTTCTTTCAATTGCTGAAGCACATCCTTCTCGACAGCTTCTTCACCGTCGATCAGTCGAGCCAGCCTGCGCGTCCGGCGGTTGATCCTCAACTGCAACGCCCGAAGCATTTTCAATTCGGCCAGTTTGTCCACCAGCGGAGGCTCCTGCTCCTGTTGCTGCTGTTGCTGGTCCTTTTTCTCCTGGTCTTTCTGCTCGTCCTCGACCTTCTCCAACTCCTTTTGCAAAGCGTCGATCATCTCCTCAAGCGACTCGATGATGTCCTTTTCGATGGCCTGAGACAGCTTGCCGACCTTTGATTCCTCGAGACGACGGGACACAACCAGCATGTCCTCTCGCAATTCGATCACCGCCTCGGGAAACGAAACTGACGACCCCTCCTCCTTCAACAGAGTCAGAGCCTTGATCGCTTCCACAGCAATCTCCTCTTCGTCACGAGCCAACTTGATCGATTGCGTCGTATGTCGCCCAACCCAGTCGTCCTCCGACACCTTGCCGAGCGTCACCGTGCCCTGGTACACGGCCAGTTGCATCGCCAGCATCTTCTGGAAACGAGCCTCCAGGGCCGCCAACAACAACTTTCGTTCTTCCTCCCGCAACTGTCGGAGAATCTCTTCAAGCTTCTCCTTGGCCTTGATCAACTCCTTGAGAGCTTCGTCTTGATGATCCGCAGCCGTTTCACGTGATTTCTTCTTAAGTTCTTCGATAGCGCGTTCCATCTCGCGATGTGCACGCTCAATTTCGTCCCGCCCCGGAGTCTTGGTGTCGTCCTGCTTAGATTGCTGACCGTCCTTACTCTTGCCGTCCTTACTCTTGCCGTCCTTACTCTTGCCGTCCTTACTCTTGCCGTCCTTAC
>CAWVUS010000118.1:0-14864 GCA_963933195.1 uncultured Planctomycetaceae bacterium | reverse complement strand
TATGCCAGCAGCAGCACCCGGTATGCCAGCAGCAGCACCCGGTATGCCAGCAGCAGCACCCGGTATGCCAGCAGCACCCGGTATGCCAGCAGCACCCGGTATGCCAGCAGCACCCGGCGCCCCTGTGCCAGGTGGAGCAGGGGGTGCACTGCCACTTCCTGGTCAACCCACCGTGCCGGCTGTAGCTGCTCCACAAGCTTCGCTTCCAGAACAGCCGACCCCCGGGGCACCAGCCCCACAACCTCCACTTCCAGCTGCAGGCAGTCCCGCGCCGACCAATCGCGACGATGACCTGCCGTTAATGGAGGAGTTGCCCGAGATCGAATAAGTTGCCGGTCCACGATGACGGTATTCCTTCTTATTCGTTCCAGCGTTTCACTCGTCACCCAACCTCGATCGCCACACCTCTTATGCCTCCTCTCAATCAACTCATCTTCGAACGGCCGATTTACGAGCTGGAAGATCGCCTGGCGGAACTTGAGCAACAGGAGAAACCGGCGTCGGAGACGAAGTCGGAAATCCGTGACCTGCGAGTCAAGATCACGCAAAAACGGCGCGAGATTTTTTCCGACCTGGATGCCTGGCAGATCACCCAGGTCGCCAGACATCCGGAACGCCCGCAAACTCTCGACTACCTTGAGTTGCTTTTCGACGAGTTTGTCGAGTTGCACGGCGATCGAGCCTATCGCGACGACCCGTCGATACTCACCGGATTCGGAACTCTCGATTCAGTCAAGGTTCTCTTCGTCGGCCAGCACAAGGGACGCAATCTCAAGGAGCAGGAGAAGCACAACTACGGAATGGCTCACCCGGAGGGGTACCGCAAGGCCCTGGGCAAGATGCAGATGGCAGCAAAATTTGGCGTGCCGATCGTCTGCTTTATCGACACCAAGGGAGCCTACCCTGGTATTGAAGCCGAACAACGCGGACAAGCCTACGCCATCGCCTACAACCTTCGCGAAATCTCGAAACTCGAAACCCCCATCGTCTGCGTCGTGATTGGGGAAGGGGGGTCCGGGGGCGCATTGGGAATTGGCATCGGCGATCACATCGCCATTCTTCAGTACGCGTATTATTCGGTGATCAGTCCCGAAGGCTGTGCCGGAATTCTCTGGAAAGACGTCAAATACCGTGAGGAAGCGGCCAAGGCTTTGAAGTTCACTTCCGACAATCTGTTGCAGTTCGGCGTGGTTGACGAAATCATCCCCGAACCGCTCGGTGCGGCGCATCGGAATCATCGCCAGATGGCCATGACGCTCAAGGGATCTTTGATCGAGGCGATTCGAAGTTTGCAGGGACTCTCGAATGAGGATTTGCTCGAACGCCGGTACGAGCGATTTCGGAAGTTGGGCGTGTTTGAAGAAACGGCTGTCCCAGAACCGGATTCGGATTCCTGAATCGTTTTTTCCTCCGCCGCTTTGATCGTGAGTGGGGCAGATTCAGCGCGTGCCGTTTTCTGACGCCGGGATTCTTCAAAAGCCCGATTCATTCAGTGAGGGTCGTTTTTGTGCGCGCTGGTTTTGACCGAGTTGAATGACTGGCACAGCAACGTCCGATAATGTCTGTTATGTTAAGCTTCTGGCATATGTCGCCAATTCGCGAGTTTTGCAGTTCCCCCGCGATTTCCCACTGATTATCGCCAGTTTCCAACCGGGCCAGAGTCATCACCCCCCCTGTTGAAAACACTCCAGAACAGCCCCCAACGCGGCGAACCGAGATCGTATTGGCGATCCTGGTCGTGGCTGTCCCGTTGGCCACGTGGATCGCCTGGCCACGGTTGCCAGCCACCGGCTCACTTGCAGCACCCTTCAATGGCGGTTCGATCTACCCGGCAACCACTCTCCCATTTCAACGCCAGCCCCTCGGACCCGCCATCGAGATCCCGCCCCGGATCAGCCACGTCCAGGTGGTCGATCTCGACAACGATTCCAAGCCCGAAATCCTCGCCTGCGATGCCCTCTCCCACCGCCTGCTGACCTACCGACAGGATGCCAGTGGCGAGTGGATCGAACACCCGCTCGAGGTCGACATGGCCGCTCCGGCTCATGCCACCGTGGTCGACATCGACGGCGACAATGACCAGGACATCCTGGTCGCCATTCTCGGAAACGCGTTCCCCGACGACAGCCATGTCGGACGCATCCTCTTGCTCGAACGCAATGGCGATCGTTACGACCGGCATGTCCTGCTCGACGAGACCCGTCGAATTGCCGACATCCAGGCCGGCGATCTCGATGGCGACGGCGACCTGGACCTGGCTGTTGCCGAGTTCGGCTACGCCCGGGGACGGGTCCTGTGGCTCGAGAACATGGGGCAACGCCGTTTTCGTGACCACGAACTGCTGTTTGCACCCGGCACCGTCAACGTGCCACTGGCCGACCTGGACGGGGACGGCGACCTGGATATTGCCGCCAACGTGACACAGGATGACGAGGAGATCTGGGCGTTCGAGAACCAGGGCAATGGCCGATTCAAGAAACGGTTGCTGCACAAGTGGCTGAACTTTGACATCGGTGGCTCGGGCATGATCACCTCCGATCTCGACAAGGACGGCGACACCGATCTGCTGGTGACCGTCGGTGACAATCTCGAGTACGCCTACACCTATCCCCAGCCCTACCATGGCTGCTTCTGGTTCGAAAACCGCGGCGACTGGTCCTTCAACGTCCAACGCATCAGCAGTCTCGGCGGCACCCACGCCGCCTCAGTTGCCGATCTCGATGGCGATGGCGACAACGATGTTGTGCTGGCCAGCATGTTCAACGCCTGGTACCGCGACGACACGGCCAGCCTGGTCTGGCTCAAGAACGACGGCCACCAGAAATTCACTCACCAGCAAATCGCCTCCAGCCCCACCCACCTGGTCACCGTCGCCACCGGAGATCTCAACGGAGACCGGCGCCCGGACATCGTCGCCGGTGGCTGGCACGTCATCCCGCCGTTTCGACGCCTGGGCGGGGTCACCACGTGGATCAACGGTAACGGAGATCGGCCATGAACTGGCTCCGGCTTGGATTGACGGTGCTACTGGTGGCTGAAGTGGCCGCGTGTGGCACGGCGATCGTCGGTCACATGAACCGCCCCGTTCCGCCCCGACCGCCAATCGCCCGAATGGTCGACACCGAGACCGCCGGACACTTCGAAGACTTGTGGAAACAATTCGCGAACCCTCAACGTGGCGACTGGCTCATACTCGGACAGGCCTTCTCGGTCTACGGTTTCTTTCCCGAGGCGGACCAGTGCCTGCAGCAAGCCACCCGGGCCGAACCACAATCGGCCGACAACTGGTTCTGGCGTGGCCTGGTTCAAAACCGGCTGGGACAGACATCCGAATCCACCTCGCAACTGCGACGGGCCAGTCAACTGGATCCACGCCACGTCGATGAGTGCCACTACATCACGGCAAGAAATCACCTGCGAGACAACTCGCCACAACAGGCCGAAGCCGAACTCCGGCAGATCAAGAGCGACCACCTGGCCGGCCACTACCTGTTCGCTTACGTGCTGGTTCATACCAGCCGCCCGGCCGAGGCGATGACGATTCTCAACCAGCTGATATCCGGGCATCCCGACGTGCACCGGCTTTACCAGTTGCGTTCGCGTGCCGCTGAGATGCTGGGCGACGAGGACATGGCCCGCCGCGACCGGGAATGGGCCGACCGGGTCCCCAAAACGATCGCGACCGACGCCGTCGCTGACCGATTGGACAACCGGTCGTCGTCATTTGGACTGGACAACCGAATTGTCCGAGCCGGGCGACTGGCCAATCCTCGCAATCTCGATTCTGTTGCCGACGAATTGAACGAGATTCTCAAGATCTCGTTCCGCCCTCGTGTCGCTCGGCTACTGGCTTCGATCGAGTTGCGACGAGGCCGCCCCGCCCTGGCCGTTGAACTCCTGGAACAACTGATCACACGCGACGGTGCCACCGCCGACACGCTGATCGAACTGGGACTCGCCATGCAGGCCGCCAAGACCGATCCGGTTCGGACCCACGATGTCTTTCGTCGAGCGCTGCGGTACCGCCTCGATCCGGAGATCTGCCGACTGATGACCCAGCATGTCAGCCAGCACGGCAAGCAGCAGGATGTCGATCGACTGAAAGCACTCCTCAAGCATGCCCAGGGCTTGCAGGCGTATCGCACGAACCGACTCGAAGCGGCGGCCAGGTTCTTCGAACAGGCCGCACCGATCGCTCACCAGCACCAGGCCGATTCGTACTTCTTTCTCGGCGAGAGCCTGAGACATCTTGGGCGAGGTGAATCCTCGCGAGCCGCTTATCGTCGCTGCCTGGAACTGCGACCACACCACGGGCGAAGCAGCCAGGCTCTTGAGATCCATGCGGGGAAGGGCGACTAGCGACGATTGCGGCTGTCGACCTGCAAGGTCACAGGCCCATCGTTGACCAACTCGACATCCATGTGCTGCTGGAATCGGCCCTCCTGGACCTCCAGCCCCTGCCCTGCCACCTCGGTCACAAAACCGCGGTACAACCCGTTGGCCTCTTCCGGCCGGGCCGCCGCCACGAAACTGGGGCGTCGCCCCTTGCGACAATCGCCGAGCAGGGTGAATTGGCTGACCGCCAGAACCGCGCCACCCACCTCGCCGACATCCAGGTTCATTTTTCCGTCGTCATCCTCGAACACCCTGAGGCCAACCACCTTGTTGGCCATCCAGACCACATCGTCCTGGGTGTCCCCCTGCTCGACACCCAGCAACACCAGCAGGCCGACCCCAATCTCACCGACCACTTCTCCGGACACGGTCACGCTCGCCCGGGACACTCTCTGGATCACCGCACGCATGTTGAATCACCCTGGTTGACTACCCGGGAACCGGCCTGCCCTCTCTCGGAAGAAGGCGGACCACTATGACATCCTTTTTCGTTCACGGCGCCATCGTGCCGGGATTGCACCGCCCGTGGACCACCATGCGACACGCATCGTGCGAGGCTCTCCATTTCAATTCGCATCAAAATCGTCCACGGCGCCGTTCCCGCGACGGCAGGATTTCCAGGCATGTTGTCCACCATCCGGTTTCGATCGTCTCGGCGAACTCCGACGGCAAGCCTTCCTGTTTCATCTCCATCGACAACCTGCGGAAGTCGTACTCCACCGGAACAAATTGCACCCCCCTCCCCGTCTTCTCGGCCACGTCGACCAGCGTGTACCAGACATTGGACTGGCCATCGTTTGCCGGACGTCCGAGCACACCGACATTGACGAAGTGACGACCTCGCGGTGTCGCCCGCATCCAGTGCAGTCCGGTATGAGTCCCCAGGACCAATTCGGCACCGGTCGGCTCGATCAACCGATCCAGGAACGCATCGCTCGTCGTCGACTCCCACAGAAATTCGTTTGTCCGTCGTGGACTGCCATGGCAGAGATGCATTCGAACACCGTCACGCTCCACGTCCAGCGCCCCGGGCAATTGCTTCAACCACTTCCGATTCTCCGGGCTGGTCCTGGCCAGCGTGTAGTCGTAACTGATCTGGGCAAACAGGTTGTCTCGAGGATCGGTGTAGCCACACTGACAATCGGCCAGTTCGTTGCCGATGCTGTCGTCGTAGTTGCCCTGGAGACAGACCACACCGGCGTCTCGCAGCATGGCGACGACCCGATCCGGGTACGGCCCGAAGGCGCCCATGTCACCCAGGCAATACAGTTCCTGGGCGTCGCGGCGCTGCGCATCGAGGATGGCGGCTTCCAGGGCCAGGTAATTGCTGTACAGGCCGCCAAAAAATGCCAGCTTCATAAGTCCCACCCCCCTGCCCCGCCATCCATCACTTCAAATGTCTGGCCCGACGGGTTGGTGCAGATCGCACCAAATTGGTAACAGGTGGCACAGGCTCCGTGGCTCAATGGAAACGACCGGTTGGCTTCCTCCAGGTTTCCCCCCAACCGCGCGGAAGGTTCATCCAGCAGAATGGGACACACGAACACCCCGCGATCGGTCACCGTCCGACTGTGGCTACAGATCAGTTGGCCACTGTCGTACCCCTCGAGCATTCTCTCGGAGACTCCATCGGCGTCATCATAACCACAAGTCCTGACCGCCTCGGCCCCGATCAACAATCGCGGCAGCACTTTCAGTCGCGGCCGGTCACACCCATGACGGGCCAGTACCTCGTGGAACCGCTGCAGGATCCGTTGGTCGTCGGCATCCGGCCAGGTCCGGGTCATCGTGATAATCGGCAACACACCATGGCCAACCAACATTCCCACGCCTCGCATCGCCCGGTCGAATGTTCCCTCGCCGCGGATGGGATCGTTGGTGGCGGCATCCGGACCATCGATCGACACCCGGAACTCCAGGCTGAATGGCCCACGTTCCTCGGCCACCCGCAAACGCTCCAGCCACTCGTCCTTCAACACCGTCGCATTTGTCAGTACGGTCACCGGCCCATACTCCAGGGCCAGCACCAGCATCTCGACCAGGTCCGGGTTCAAAAACGGTTCACCACCGGTGAAGTAGTATTCACGGACGCCCCACCGGACCGACTCGACCAGTGACTCTCTCACCGATTCCAGCGACAGGAATCCGAACGAGTCGTTGTGCGGACTGCAACTGATAAAACAATGCGTGCAGGTCAGGTTGCACCGGGTACCGGCCACCTGGAACCAGAGTTCATCCAGGCCGTCCAACTCCACGCGTCCCGCGCCGTCCTGCATGCCGCTCATGACACCACGTGTCCACGGCCGTACTGCCCGACAAGGTGTTCGGCCACGATATCGACCTGCTCCAGTCCAGCCTGCAACAGGAAACGGGAGTCTCGGCCATAGCTCTTGGAACCAAGAATGAAGAAGTTCGGCTCGGGTGACTGCAACGTTTCCAGCCCGGTCGCCGTTTGTCCCAGGCAATCACCTGAGGCATCTCCCAACAATTCCTCCGCCAGGCGAATCGGTCCACCCGTCGCGTAACACTCGTGCACCTGCAATTCGCCATACAGCGATCGATCGGGCCGGCACCCGGTCAGCCCCAGCACGCCATCGGCGGCGATCACCTGTCGACCACGTCCCGGATCGTCGACGGCCACCGAGAAATGACCGGGACCTCCATCGATGGCCAGCACCAGTGCTCCCGGCAACCAGTCAACCGGCGATGATTCGTCGGTTGCCAGTTGATTCGCGGCGGTCACCAGGGCAGCCCGTGCTGGCAACGGATCATCGGTAACCCGTTCCAGTGGAGTGTCGCTCGGGCCACGAGTGATCCATGTCACCCGGGTCTCGGACGCTCCGGACAACGCCACCACCACTGTTGCCGCCGAATGCCCACCTCCGACAACCAGCATATGACGTTTCGTGTACCAATCAGCCCCATCACTCTCGGTATCGGGAATCTCGTAGTCACCCGTTGTCATCACCCGCCGTTCGCCTGGGCACCAGATCCCCCCTGCCCCGATCGGGTTGTGGTTCCCCCACGTCCCCGAACAGTCCAGTACCACATCGGCCGTTTCGACACTCTCTCCCTCGCTGCCTTCAACCAGCAATATGAACCGATCCGCCACTTCAGATCGCCGCCCCACCAGGTGTTGCTTCCAGGTGGATTCACGGCTGATCGCCACCACCTGTGAGTGCTCGTGAATTGCCACCTCGCCACCAATGGCTCGTGCCAAAGGTTCGAGATAATCGGCGGCAAACTCGTCGCCACTGAGCAACGCGTCGTCGCCGGGCCGCCCCGTGCCAACAGTCGTCCGCCCGGCCTGTGACGAATTCATCACAAATGGGCTGAACAATTCCACGTGCCCCCATCGCCGCACGTTGGCCGCCACCGTGCCCCGCTCGTGAATCACCGTCTCAAAGCCACTGGTCGACAACCGCAACGCTGCCTCGAGCCCGATCGGCCCGGCGCCGATCACCGCAACGCGTAACGGGCGTGTTGGGATCATGGGTTGCACCACATCGTGAGCCCCGGCCGACGTCGATCAATGCGCCGAGGGAATGGCGCCATTGACTCCGGCGGTCCGGTGGCAGGCGAAGGGCTCGAGACCCACGAGCGGGTCCTGGCCCAGCACAAGTTGTCGCATCAGGACGGCAGTGGCCGGAGACAACTGCAACCCCGCCCGAAAATGACCAGCGGCAATCAGCAGGTTGTCGTGTCCTGGCACAGCCCCCAGGTAGGGCAACCCATCCGAGGCGCCGGGCCTTAGCCCCGACCAACATCGCTCGAACCTGGCCCCGGCCAGGCTCGGCACCAGGTCCTCGGCAAAACGAATCAGCCCGGCCACTCCGTCGGCGGTGTTGTCCTTCTGAAATCCCACCCACTCCTCGGTCGAACCAACCAGAATCCGTCCATCAGGGCGAGGAACCAGGTACCGGGCTCCCAACCCGATCACGCGGGTGAACGGCAGCGGTCGCGCCGACAGTTGGACAATTTGGCCACGGACCGGTTCGATCGACACCTCGACTCCACACCCGGCCAACACACGCCGTGTCCACGCACCGGTCGCCACGATGAACTGTCCGGCAGAGTGCTCTCCATCGGGTGTCCGGACGGCCGTCACATGCCCATTCTCGGTGACCACCTCGACCACCGGCGATCCGGACACCAACTCGACCCCGGCAGCCGACGTTGCCGAAAGCAATGCCTTGAGGTGTCGAGGATTCCGAACCTGGCATTTTTGCGGGAGGTGCAGACCAACGACCGTCGACGGGTTCAACGCCGGCTCGATGTCCAGCACTTCGTCCGGCCCCAGTACATCGGCCGACACCTGTTCGTCTCGCCACGCATCGGCCAGGTCGTCGAGTTGATCAGGGGGCCCAGCCAGGCGAATCTCCAGTCCCCCGCAATTCCGAAACCCATTGTCAATGCCGGTCAGTTCGCGGAGCAATTCGGACCACTCGGGCCACAACCGGCAACTCTCTCCCCGCAGCCGATCGTAGGGATGAGCAGCCGCGTCCGGATTGCCCGGCGGCAGAATGCCCGCTCCGGCCCAGGACGCCTCGCGACCAAAGTCCGATTGCTCGAGGACCTTGACCGAAACACCGTGGCGGGACAACTCCCAGGCGATCGACATGCCGATCACGCCGCCGCCGACAACCACCACGTCCGTCATGCCACCGTCCCTGTGCATCGCCTTCGTCCGTCCCGCGGTTATCGTTTTTTTCCCGAGAGACTCTGGACATAGGCTGCCGCCAGTCGCTTCAGGTCAGTCGGTGCGTAAATCGCCTTGACCGACGCGGCCACGCCCGTCCCCTTCTGGAGGTTGCGTACAAAAAGCACGAACCGGGCTCCACCACCCGCCTTGATCATGAACGTCACCAGCGTGTAGCCCACGGCGCCGACCTGTTGCGGCGAAAACGTGCCGTCGGCAAACAGGTCCTCCGGCTTGGTGATTCCCTGCAACGCGTCGACGGCTCCGGATTTCAGTCCGGCGATGTGCTCGTTCTTGGCGTCGGCCTTGGCAGCCAGGGTCAGCCCCACTCCACGGACAAGCCACTGTGGCAGGCGACTCCCACTTCGTTTCAGAAAGGCGCCGGTCATGTGATCGATCAACTGGATCTTCATCCCGGCCGAATCGGGCGTCACCACGTCCCCCACATCCTGCAACACGATGTAGGCATCCTCGAACGACGGCGTGACCACCGAATGCCCTGTCATGGCACGAGGTGTCTGGCGATTGTGAATCACCTGGTTCCATTCGGTGTAACCAAACCGCTCCTTGAAAACGACAACCGCCAGTCGTCCCTTGAACAACTGGCCGCTCTTTTCTCCGAACATCGTCCTCAACTGCCGACCATGTTCGTCGGCCCACTCGGCAACCTGCTGCAACCGTGTCGCCGGAACATCGCCATAAACGAAGAACTCCTCGGTCTTGACGAAACGCGGACGGTCATCGTTGGACACCCGCTCCCAGAGTTCATCGATTCGTTTTTCGCGGAAGTCGTTGAATTCCCCCGGCGAGAGCTTGGCCAGCATCGCGGCCTTCATGTCTTCATCGGTGGGAACCAGCGACCGCATCGCCACCGTCGCCGATTCGCCGTCGAACTTCGCTCCCTCCTGGATCCATGTCCGCAGGCTATTGTAGAACTCGCGGGTGATCCGACGGTTTCCCGGCGGCATTTTTTGCTTGTCCTGGTCCAGTGCCGCAACGCGTCGCCAGATGATGCTTCCGTCCAGGTTCCCCGGCAGCACCACGCGGCCGCTGTCGCTACCCCGCATCAACGATTCGAAGGTTGCCAGCGAAAATCCTCCTCGACCGTTGCGACCACCGTGGCAGGTGGCACACAACGTGGTCAGCGTCGGTGCAACGTCCTTGACGAACGACACTTTCTCGCGACCGGTCGCCTTGGCGATCTTGACCGTCCCCGGCTTGGGTGTTCCCTTCGGAGTTCCACCGTCGGCCGACTTCAGGCTCCGCAATTTCGTGTTGGCACCGTTGCCGTCAAACTTGGCCCCCTGGGCAATCCAGTTGCCGATCGTCGCGATCTGTGTGCCGGTCAACGCGGCACCGTTTTTCGGCATCCGCTGGTTCGCATTGGTCGCGGCGATCCGTAGCATCAACGGACTGGACTTGGGGTTTCCAGCGCGAATTGCCGGACCACTGGCCCCGCCACGGGTCAAACCGGCAAACGTGTCCAGTCTCAGCCGCCCCGACGCCCTCGCCGCGTGGCAGTTGCCACATCGCGACACGAGGATCGGAGCCACGTCCTTGACGAAACTGACCGCCTTGGACGATTCAGGCTTTGGCTTACCTCCCCGCTTGATGTTCAGCTGACGTTTTTGCAACGCCAGAAATCTCACCAACCCGGCAACCGAACGGTCCGTGGGTTTCAGCTTGGCCGCATCGATCACTTTCTTGATCGCTGCTTCGGCCTCGCCCAGCATTTTCTCGGCATCATCAAATTTCTTGCGACGAATCAGCAACGAGGCTCGTGTGATCGTGCGACGTGCGGCGGTCAATTCTCGTCGCTGGGCCACTGTTGGCGCCGAGTCGACCGACTCGGTCACTGTCACCACTGACAGCACCGCAACCAACATCGGGATCAGTAATTTTTCCGATCGTCTTGCCGTCATGGCATCGCAACCTCAAGTGCCCTGGTGACCATCCACGACGGGACCAGCATGTCAATGTCCCACCGCACCAAACAGCCGCCCGACTGTCCCTGTCGGTGACTTCAGTATAGGCGATCAACGAGACCGGTAAAGACCGCCCCCGCTCGACACTGTCGCCACAACCGACAACACACCGCTATCTCGTTGAGTCCATCCGAGTGGCTGTGCTAGCATCGAGGGACGAACACGCCTGTCTATCCCCAGCTCGATCAATTTTTCGCCGCAATGTCTGAGCCCTTGTCCCCTGCCCTGCTCGAAAAACTCGACACCCTACTGGCCACGCTGGCCGGCTATGGACGCGTCGCCGTGGCCTTTTCTGCAGGGGTCGACAGCACGGTGGTGGCACGGGCCGCCCGCGAGGCCTGCGGCGAACAGGCGGTGGCGGTGACCGCCGTCAGCGCCAGCCTGGCCACTGGCGAACGAGAACAGGCCGAGTCGCTCGCCCGGCAGATCGGAATCCGGCACGTCGTGATTGAGACCGAGGAGTTCGACAATCCCGATTACCTGAAGAACGAGCCGAATCGGTGCTACTTCTGCAAGACCGAACTCTACGACCAACTCGAACGACTGTTGCCACAACTGGATGTCGATGTCATCGCCAATGGTGCCAACGTCGACGACCGCGGCGACCATCGGCCAGGCATGGTCGCGGCCGATGAACACGCCGTACGAAGTCCATTGCTGGAAGTCGGGCTCAACAAGCAGGATGTCCGGGACCTGGCCCAGTACTGGGACCTTCCGGTCTGGGACAAGCCGGCCATGCCATGCCTCTCGAGCCGGATTGCCTACGGCGTTGGAGTGACCACCGAAAGAGTCCGACGGGTCGACGCGGCCGAGAGCTTCCTGCGGACGGAGTTCGGACTGACAGAATTCCGCGTCCGCCACGAGGCCAACGAACTGGCCAGGATCGAAGTCCCCGTTGACGAGTTGCCACGGCTGCTCGACCCGACCAACCGGCAGGCCATCACGGCACAATTCCGAGAACTCGGGTTCTCGTTCGTGACCATCGACCTCGAGGGCTTCCGCTCGGGAAGCCTCAACTCCGTCGTCTCCATTGACGACCTGCAGGTGCTCGGCGACTGAGCCGGCAGGGCTAGGCGATCCCCGGTACCGGGAAGTCGGCACAGAACGCGGCAATCTCTGCCCGCACCTTCTGGCCCACCAATTCGTCGTCAGCCGCTCCCAACACCTCGAGAATCCAGGCCCCGACCCGCTTCATCTCCTCGGTGCCCATCCCTCGCGTTGTCAACGCGGCGGTTCCAATCCGAACCCCACTGGGGTCCAGCGGTTTTCTCTGGTCAAAGGGAATCATGTTCTTGTTGACCGTAATGCCGGCGCGGTCGAGAGCCTCTTCGGCAATCTTCCCGGTGAGCCCGATCGGGGTCACGTCAGCCAACACCAGGTGGTTGTCGGTCCCGCCGCTGGCCAGGTGGATCCCACCCTCGAGCAACGATTCGGCCAGTACCTGGGCATTGTCGATAATCGCCTGGGCGTAATCCCGGAAGGACGGCTCCAGGGCTTCACCAAAGCAGACCGCCTTGCCGGCAACGATATGACAAAGTGGCCCGCCCTGCATGCCGGGAAAGACGGTCCGGTCCAGGTTCCGAGCATTTTCCTCACGAGTCAACACAAACCCCGCCCGGGGACCCCGCAACGTCTTGTGAGACGTCGATGTCACGTAATCGGCCACCTCGACGGGATTGTTGTGCAACCCGGCAGCAACCAGGCCGGCGTAATGAGCCATGTCGACCAACAGAAGTGCACCCACCTCCCGGGCAATCTCGGCGAACTTCGGATGGTCAATCTCACGTGGATAGGCACTCGCCCCGGCCACGATCATCTTCGGCTTCACCTCCCGGGCCATCGTCGCAACCTGGTCGTAGTCAATCCGATGATCGTCCTCTCGGACACCGTAGTGTGCGACGTTGTAGAGTTGGCCCGAGAAATTCAGGTGCATGCCGTGAGTCAGGTGACCACCGTGGGCCAGGTCCATCGCCAGGTATGTGTCACCCGGCTCAAGCTCCGTCAGGTAGACCGACATGTTGGCCTGGCTGCCCGAATGCGGCTGCACGTTGGCATGCTCGGCACCAAACAACTCGCAGGCACGCTGCCTCGCGATGCTCTCGACATCGTCAACGTGCTCACACCCACCGTAGTACCGCCGCCCGGGATACCCCTCGGCGTACTTGTTGGTCAACACGCTGCCGGCCGCTTCCAGGACAGCGGCACTGGTGTAGTTCTCAGATGCAATCAACTCGAGTCCATCAACCTGCCGGGCTCTTTCGGCCTGGATCGCATCCCAAACCGCCGAATCCGTTTGCTGGAGATCACTCATTGCTTGCGGGACTCCCTTCCTCGACACCCGCGTGGGCGGGCCGACTCGATCAACTTGAATTGCCGCGCCGGATCTGCGAGCCTCGTCTCGCCGGTCCATCACGACCCGATCCTCTCACTCGGGACCGTCCGTTTATAGACCTCGACACGCTCATTTGCCACTATCTCTTTCTGGTCCCTGCAACTCTCTCCTGGCATCGGCTTCCAGTGACCGACACCGCTTCAGAACCTGCCCCGCTGTCCGGTTCTCCCTGCCTGCAGGGCGAGCAGGTTGCCTTCACGGGTGTCCTGGCGTCGATGACACATCGCGAAGCGATGGACGTGGTCGCCCGTCATGGCGGAACATCCACCCAGCACGTCAGCCGAACAACCACCCTGCTGGTTGTTGGTGAGGAAGGCTGGCCCCTGGAATCCAACGGGCAACCATCGATCAAGTGGCAGGACGCCAACGAACTGACCCGCCAGGGCCACCCGCTGCGGACGATCAACGAGTCGGACTGGCTGCACCTGGTGGGACTCGACGAAACCCGACACGACATCCACCAGGCCTACACGCCGGCGATGCTCAGCCAATTGCTGGGAGTCACCGTCCACGTGATTCGTCGCTGGACGCGAGCCGGATTGATCACGCCGATTCGGCAGGTTCATCGCCTGCTGTACTTTTCCTTCCAGGAAGTTGCCGGGGCTCGCAAGCTCAGTGAACTGCTCGCTGCCGGAGTTCCCCGCAGTGAAATCGAAAAGAGCCTGGGGCAATTGGCCCCGCTGTTTCGTGACGGAGAACGCTCGCTCGACCAACTCGAAATGCTCGCTCATGACTCCAAGGTCGTTTTCCGCGACAAACGCGGACTGATCGAACCGGCCAGTGGACAGAGACTTCTTGGATTCGACGAGGACGCTCTTCCAGAGCCGGACGACACGGACGTCGAATTCCGCAGCCCACTGCCGATGACCAACTGGTCCCCCGAGCGACCACACAAGCACTGGAGTTTCCGGGACTGGTTCGACCAGGGACGACAATTGCTGGAAGAGGATTCGGCCGAGGAGTCCATCGAGGCTTTCCGAATGTGCCTGATGGAGTGTCCCGACGAGGCGGAGGCCCACTTTCATCTTGCCGAGGCCCTCTACCGTTGTGGCCGCACCCGCGCGGCGCTGGAACGCTATCACGCGGCTGTCGAGCACGACCACAACTACATCGAGTCCTGGACGCAACTGGGTTGCCTGCACGCCGAACTGGGGGAACTCGAACCGGCACTCGAGGCGTTCGAGGTCGCGTTACGAGTGCACCCGGGCTTTCCCGATGCTCATTGGCACAAGGGCGAGATCCTGCACCAGTTGGGCCGCACCGACGAAGCGGTTCCACACTGGGAACGCTACCTCACGTTCGACGCCCGCGGCCCCTGGGCCGAAACAGCCCGACAGCGACTTGCCCAGTTGGCCCTCAACACCAACGAGGGCTAGTGGTCCACGTCGTCTCC
>CAWVUS010000117.1:0-15165 GCA_963933195.1 uncultured Planctomycetaceae bacterium | reverse complement strand
TCGCGATGGCCGGTCCGCACGGGGATCCTGGTGGAAGACGGGGTCGCCTACTTTGGTGCGGGCATCTTCCCTCACGAAAACGTTTACCTGTCAGCAGTCGACGCGAAGACCGGCAAGCCGATCTGGCGCAATGACCAGGTCAGCCATGGCAACGCGGGCCGGGCCGACCTGTCGCCGCAGGGGTACCTGTTGGCGACCAAGGCAGCACTGTATTTTCCCTCGGGCCGATCCCGCCCCTCGGCGGTGAATCGCAAGACCGGCAAGATCCAGGTCATCGCCGGTTGGCGAGGTGGCTCGGCCGGTGAAACGCTCACCCTCTCTTCCGGCCAGGTGGCGGGTGCCAATGCCGTGATCCTGGACGGGGCGTTGCGGACCTTCACGCTGGGAAGCCAGGTTGGCGGTTCGAATGGATCCACCTATGTGACCACCGGGGAGACGTTGGCGCGGATCAACCAGAAGGTCTACTCGACGGTCAACAGCAATCGCGCCAAGCTCCGTAACGACCTCCGTGCGGTGTACAGCGAATACCGCTCGGGCAAGATCGAGAAGGAGGCCTACCTGGTCAAGGCCGAGGCCGTACGGGCGAAGCTCAATTCGCAGGAGGAGGTCGGGGTCGAGTGGAAGGTCAAGTGTGCCTCGAATGCTGCAGTCATTGTCACCGCCACGCAGGTGGTGGTTGGTGGCGAGGACACGGTTGAGATTTTTGACGCGAAAACGGGGAAATCGACCGGGCGACTGGCGGTGCAGGGAGCGGCTCGCGGACTGGCCATTTCCGACGGTCGGCTGATGGTCAGCACCGACACGGGTCGGATTCACTGTTTCTCTGCCGGGCCGGCGGGCAAGGAGATTGCTGCCGGTAAGCCGGTTGCCGATCCCTACCCACGGGACAAGTGGACCGATGTGTACGAGGCGTCGGCCAAGTCGATTCTCGCGCGGACCGGCATCGATAGCGGTTTTTGCCTGGTCGTGGGTGCCGAGCAGGGGCGACTGGCCCTGGCCCTGGCCCGCAACAGCGGGTTGAAGATCTACGGTGTGGAATCCGATCCAGCCAAGGTGGCAGCAGCACGGAAGGCCCTGGTTCGGACCGGTCTCTACGGCCACCGGATCACGATTCACGAAGCGGCTGCCGGCGAGATCCCGTACTCGAACTATTTCGCCAATCTCGTTGTCAGCGACACCCACCTGTTGACCGGTCGTGTTCCGGTTGCCGGCGAGGTGGTTGCGGCGCACCTGAAGCCGTGTGGCGGAGCAATTTGCCTGGGCGGCACCCACGCTTTTGATGACGCCTGGCGGAACAGCCTGGGGTTGTCCAAGCAGTCGGTGACGAAGACGAGTAAGAAATTTACGGTTGTCGAACGAGGCAAGCTGCCCGGAGCCGGCAGTTGGTCGCACCAGTATGGCGACGCCGGCAACACGGCCTGCTCTGACGACCAGTTGATCCGGGGCGGACTGGGCGTGTTGTGGTTTGGCGATCCTGGTCCCGGCAAGATGGTGAACCGTCACGACGGTGCTGTCGGCCCGGTTTCCACCAATGGGCGGATGTTCATCCAGGGCACCGACAGCCTGATGGCCTACGACGCCTACAACGGGCAGTTTCTCTGGGAATTCAAGAACAGCAAGGCGATCCGCACGGGAGTCTTCCAGAACCACGCACCGGGCAACCTTGTTGCCAGCGACGACAGCGTGTTCATGATGCTCGATTCCCGTTGCCTGCAGTTGGATGCTGCCACGGGCAAGTTGCAGGCGACTCACCTGCTTCCTGCCAACAAGAGTGTGAAGGAACACGAGTGGGGTTACGTGGCACTGCTGGACGGGATGCTGATCGGTACCGGCACCCGCCGCAAGCGGTTGGATGCCGCCCGGGCCCGTCGCGGCAAGCAGACCACCGATGCCACCGATGCGATCTTTGCCATCGATCTGAAGACGGGGAAACACCTGTGGAGTTACCAGGGCAAGAGCATCGATTTCCGGACGATCGCCCTGGGGCCCGGCCGGGTTCATTTCATCGATAGCACGATTACCGCCGAGCAGCGTTTGGCGTTGTTGAACCAGGACAAGACCGAGTTGCAGAATCTCAAGGGTGAGGAACGCCAGCGGGCCGAGGATCGGCAAAAACGGATCGACGCTCGCACCGCCATGGGTCTCGATGCCAAGACCGGCAAGGAACTCTGGCGGCAGCCGGTCGACGTGACCGACACCAGCGATATCGGCATCGGTGGTGGCCGGTTGACAATGGTGTACAAGGATGGCGTGCTGCTGCTGGGCGGTGCCAACGCCAACGGTCACTACTGGAGGCAGTTCATTTCCGGGGAGTTCAAGAAGCGTCGCCTGGTGGCGCTCTCGTCGGTCAACGGCTACAAGCTGTGGTCCAAGGACGCCAATTACCGGCATCGTCCGATCGTTGTTGGCAGTCGGATTATTGCCGAGCCGTGGTCGTACGAACTGAAGACCGGCAAACAGATCACGCGGATTCATCCGTTGACCGGCCAGGAGGTTCCGTGGAGCTTCATGAGGCCGGGGCATCACTGCGGGATGAACACCGCCACGCCAAACATGCTGTTCTTCCGTTCCGGTTTCACCGCGTTTTACGACTTGCAGTCCGACAGTGGCACGCGGCATTTTGCCGGACACCGCCTGGGTTGCTGGATCAACGCGATTCCCGCCAACGGGCTGGTGATGATTCCCGAGGCGAGTGCCGGGTGCGTGTGCCTGTTCTCGATTGCCTCGACCATCGTGATGGAACCTCGTCCCCCGCGACGACCGTGGGGCATCTACAGTGGCATTGGCACGGCGACGCCAGTCAAGAAGCTGGCATTGAACCTGGGGGCTCCCGGGGATCGCCGCGATGCCACCGGAAAGCTCTGGCTCAGTTATCCACGTCCAAAGTCTCCCAAGACGACCGGCCTGGAATTGAACCTGGATCTTGGTGAAACCTTTGTGAAGGGTGGGAAATTTGTCAGCGAGGACGGAGACACCAGCGAAACGAATTCACGTCCCGCGTCGTGGGTCTACTCGTCATCGGCCCAGGGCATCAAGCGGTGCACCGTGCCGTTGCGAGGAACCGGTGACCGTCCCGCGAAGTACTCCGTGCGGCTTTACTTCTCGTCCGGATCGGCCAAGACACCCCAACCTGGCAGCCGGGTCTTTGACGTGCATGTCCAGGGCCAGGTCGTGTTGAAAGATGTCGATGCGGCCAAGACCGGCAAGGATGGGACGGCGGTGCTTGAGGTCCCGAACGTTTCGGTCAAGGATCAACTGGCGATCGAGCTGGTGCCCAAGACGGGCGAACAACCGATGCTCTCGGGAATCGAAGTGTCCGAAATTCCTGCCGGTCGATGACGTCGCCGGACGTGTTTTCTACAACGAGAAGTCCATGACGCCAGAGAAGGGTTCGATCTACGTCGACGTCGACGCGATGGAATGGCAGGCGACGCCGTTTCCCGGAATCGAGATCAAGATCCTGTACCGGGAATCCCAGGGCGAGGGGTTCACGGCGTTGTTCCGGGCCGAGCCGGGTGCCAGGTTGCCCCGGCACCGCCACCTGGGTGTCGAGCAGACTTTCATCATCGAGGGCAGCCTGGTCGATGAGGAGGGCGTGTGTACCGCCGGCAATTTTGTCTGGCGACATCCGGGAAGTATCCACGAGGCCCACACTCCCGATGGATTACTGGGCATCGGAATTTTTCAACAACCCAACGAGTTTCTTGAGACCGACGATGACTGAATTGCCCGCGGCACTCGGACGAATCGATGGCGACTGGATCGCCGATCTGACCGAGGAGATGGTGAAGATCCCCAGCGTGACGCTGGAAGAGACCGAGATCTGCGCGTTTTATGAACGGCAGTTGGTGGAACTGGGCCTGGAAGTCGACGTCCGTGAGGTGACACCGGGACGTCCCAACCTCTACGCCTGCGTTCGTGGCAACGGCGATGGGCCGACGTTGATGCTCAATGGACACCTCGACACGATTCCCAACCAGACCAACCAGGAGTGTTACCGGGACGGGGATCTGCTCTACGGTCGCGGCACCACCGACATGAAGGGTGGAATGGCGGCGGTGCTGGGCGCCGCGCGGGCGCTGATCGAATCAGGAACCACGTTGGCCGGGGACCTGTGGCTGACGGCGGTGGTGGGTCACGAGGAGCCCGAGGCCGAGAAGGACGGTCCCAAGGCACTGATCGACGACATCAATGATGGCCGGATCGCCGCTGACCGGATCGTGATCGTCGAGGGTGACGATGAACTGTGGGTGATGAGCATGGGGTCGATGGTCTTCAACATCACGTTGACCCCATCCAACGGTGGTCGACACACGCAGTATGTCGACTTTCGAGACAACCCGATTCGGTTCACCGGTGACCTGATCGCAGCGGTCGCCGCGCGACAGGCTGAACTGGATGTCAACGAGGTCCATCCGTTGGCCGGTGCCGAGCGGATCGACCTGGGGATCGTGAATGCCGGCGATTACTTCAACCGGACACCTGTCTCGTGCCGCTTCACCGGGACGAGGCGGTGGTCGCCGGGCAAGAGTGCCGACGGGATACTGGAGGAACTCCGGCAGCTGGTCGCTCCGATTGCCCAGGCCGGGGGGATGACTGCGGAGGTGACGATGGAACACGAACGCGAGCCGTTCGACACCCCGTTGGATGATCCGTTGGTAGAGGCCGTTGGCGGTGCACACCAGCAACTCTTTGATGAGGATCCCCGTGTCATCGGTCGACGGATCGTTGGAGATGCCAACCTGTACGTGCACGGCAGCGGCGTGCCGACCATCTATTACGGGCCGAGCAACGAAACAGCCCACGCCGACATCGAAAACGTCTCGATCACCCGGGTGGTCGACTCGGCCCGTATCTACCTTTTGGCCGCGATGAAGTACTGCGGTGTCGCGTAGAGGGCCGCATCCGGGAGCCGTTCAGAGCAGTTCGGCGGCGGTTCCCTGGATGGCTGCCCAGGCACGTTCGACATGCTCGAGCCGTGTCGATGTCTGGGCGATCGAGAATCGCAGCGTCAACCGGTCATCAAGAGTCGTGTGAGTCAGGAAGAGGTCGCCGGAGTCGTTGATGGCATCGAGGAGTTTCTGGTTCAACTCGTCACCGCCGACGTGCCGGAAACAGATCAGGTTCAATGATCTCGGGGCGGCCAGTTCAAAATCCTGATCGGCCTCGACCCATTCAGCGAACCGGGTGGCCCATTCGACGTGCGCCCGGATTTTCTGTTGCAGGCCTTCGACACCGAAGCTGCGGATCACGAACCAGAGCTTCAGGGCGCGGAAACGGCGACCCAGCGGGATGTGCCAGTCGCGAAAGTCGACCACCTCGCCCGACTGGGATGCCCGGTTTCTCAGGTAGTCGGGCAAAACGCTCAACGCCTGCAACAGTGGTTGTCGGTCGGCGACGTAGAAGCAGTCGCAGTCGAAATTGACGAACATCCACTTGTGAGGATTGAAGGCGTAGCTGTCGGCCAGTTCCAGTCCGGCGTGCATTTGTCGAAACTCCGGGCAGATGGCGGCGGTGCCGGCCATTGCGGCATCGACATGCAACCACGCCCCGTGGTCCCGGCAGATGGCACCGATTTCCGGCAGCGGATCGATCGCGCCCGAGGAGGTCGTGCCAACCGTGGCGCAAACGAAGGTCGGTTTCAGGCCGTGTGTCGCATCGGCGGCCATTTGCTGGGCCAGCAGGTCGGGCCGCATTGACCAGTTTTCGTCGCTCTCGATCACGCGGAGGCGATCGGTACCCATGCCGGCAATCATCATCGATTTTTCCACCGACGAATGTGCCTGGTCGGAGGTGTAGGCGACCTGCCACGAGTCGACGCCCATTCGTCGGGTGTCACGAGGTTTGTCGGGGTGTTCGCGATAACAGGCAGCCAGCAAGGCACACAGGGTGGCGCTGGATGCGGTGTCCTGGATGACACCGCCACCGTTGCCACTGGAGAGAAATTGCTCGGGAAGATCGAGCATCTCGATCAACCAGTCCAGGACGTGTTGTTCCAGCTCGGTACAGGCCGGACTGGTGGTCCAGAGCATTCCCTGGACGCCGAGTCCGGCGGCGAGCAATTCTCCGAGAATGGACGGGGGCGAGGTGTTGGCCGGGTAATAGCCAAAGAAGTTGGGTGACTGCCAGTGGGTGATCCCGGGAAGAATGACCTGGTTGACGTCGTTCAGGATCTGGTCAAACGACTCACCCTGCAGGGGAGCCGAGTCGGGCAGTTGGGTGCGGATGTCCCCGGGTGCGACACGTGACAGCACCGGGTACTGTTCGACCTGTTCCATGTAGTCGGCGATCCAGTCGATCACCTCGCGGCCGTGTTGCCGAAAGTCGTCAGGTGTCATCACGCCGGGTTCTCCGTCGAGTGGAGTAGCTTCACCAGCGCCAGGTAGTCGGCATCTCGCTGTGCGATGGTGTCGTCAAGTGTCTCGGGGGGGTAGGAGTAGATGCCCTGGCCCGACTTGGCACCCAGGTTGCCGTCCTCGACCATCCGGCGGATGGTCTCGGGAATCTCGGTGTCACCGCGCATGTCCGGGACCAGGTTGGTGAAGGTGGCCGACGAGATGTCCCATCCGGCGTAATCCATGATGGCCAGTGGACCGAGGGCCGCCAGCCGCAGCCCCATGCTGCCGCGGATGGCCCGGTCAATCTCCGATGCGGTGGCCACGCCGCGATCCAGCAGGTCGAACACCTCGCGGAACATTGCCACCTGCACCCGGTTCACCAGGAAGCCGGTCAATTCCTTGTCGATGCGGACAGCGGTCTTACCGATCGACTCGAGGGTTGCCAGTGCGGTGTTGACCGTCTGGTCGCTGGTTCGCTCGCCACCGACCACCTCGACCACGGGAATCACGTGAGGCGGATTGAACCAGTGCGTGACGACAGCCCGCTGGGGATGCGCCAGGTCACGGGCGGTTTCGGAAATCGGAAAACTGGAACTGTTGCTCGCCAGGATGGTGTGCTCGTCAACGAGCGGTTCGATTTGGCGTAACAATTCCTGTTTGACATCGAGATTTTCCCAGGCGGCCTCGGTCACAAGGCCGGTTCCGGTGACGGTCTCCTCCAGCGTGTCACAGACGGTGATCCGTCCGAGCACGTCGGGGATCTGTTCCGCCTTCAGCAGGCCGACGGTGGCGAGCTGTTCCAGGTTGCTGGTGATCCGTGTGAGTGCGGAGTCGGCGGTGTCGGGTCGTTCGTCGATTGCCCGAACGGTGTAGCCTCCGACCGCAAACGCCTGTGCGATTCCATGTCCCATCGTGCCCAGGCCGATCACGGCCACGGGCAGGTCTCGAGCCAGGGCATCCGCGTGCGGTTGGTTGTCGGTCGTGTTCATTCTTCCTCTCCCAGCCACGCCAGCGGTGCCAGCGCGGTTTGTTCGGTCATGACCTCGATCACGCACGGACCCTCGCCCGACAGGGCTTCATCGAGTGCCGAGTCGAGTTCTCCGGGGCGGGTGACCTTGATTCCACGAGCTCCCATCGTGGGAGCGATCTCGGCAAAACTTGCATCGCTGAACTGCCACAGGTCCCCGTGGCGGGGTCCCGGTTCACCGGCATAGGCGTCGTTGACCAGGTCGATCTCCTGGTTCAATGACTGGTTGTTGTTGATGATCAGCGCACAGGTGATGTTCCAGCGGGCGGCGGTTTCCAGTTCCGAAAGGTGGTACCAGAAACCCCCGTCACCGGAGAACAGCACGACGGGTCGATCCGGGGCGGCCAGCTTGGCCCCCAGTGTCGCCGGAAGGCCCCATCCCAACGACCCGGCTGCCCTGATGAACGACTGGGTCGAATGATTCAGGTCGATCATTCCACCGGTCCACATTCCACTGTGGCCGGTTTCGGATACCAGGATGGCGTCGGAAGGCAACAGGCGTGTCAGGTCGTTGCAGACTCGCTCGGGTCGTAGCGGTACGGCATCCGACTCGAGCAATGACGCGAATTCCGCCCGCCAGGCAGTGCCGTAAGACGCAACGTTGTCACGCCACGCGGCTCGTCGATCGGCGGTGGTGGCGTCGACAATCTCGAGCATCTGGCCCAGGACGGTCGCCGCGTCTCCGCACAGGCTGGCCCGGTTGGGGTAGTGACGCCCGAGTTCTTCCGCGGCAATGTCCAGTTGAATGACCGCGGTACTTGTTGGAGGAATTTTCCAGCGAGCGGTCACCTGGCTACCGGTGCGACTGCCAACGAAGAACACGAGATCCGCGTCCAGCAGAGCCTGGTTGGCACTCTTGCGGCAATAATGGCCGGGGACACCGATATTCAGGGGGTGATTGGCCGGGACCGTGTCCTTGGCATTCAGGGACGTGGCGACGGGAATTCCCAGGGTCTCGGCCAGCTGCAACAGCACCGGCCCGGCTCCGGAATTCTTGACGCCACCGCCGGCCACGATCACCGGTTTTTGAGACTCCTGGAGGACCTGGACTGCTTGCTGGACGTCGCGGTTGGCCGCGGCGGTGCGGGTGGCAGGCACGGATGTGATCGCTGGTTCCTGCCGCAACTCGACATCGAGTTCTTCGAGTTCAATCTCGCCCATGTGGCCGAGCAGTTCGATGTGCGTGGGTCCCGGTGTGCCGCTGGTCGCATCGCGAAGTGCCTGTCCGATGGCGTCAGGAAGCCGATCGATCGTCTCGACACGTGTGCTCGATTTTGTCACTGCCGGAAACAGGCTGAAGTCGTCGATTTCCTGGTAGGTGTGTCGGTGTCGGGTGTCGTGGTAGGGGCCGCCGGTCAGTGCCACCACCGGAGAACAGGCCAGGTACGGGTCGCGGAGTGCGGCGGCCAGGTTGGCGGCACCGACACATTGGGCGAACGTGATGCCCGGCCGGCCCGAGACACGGGCGAAACCGTCGGCCATGTACACGGCCGATTTTTCCCCGTGAGTCATCACGCGATCGATGCCCGTTTCGCGGAGTTCCATCTCGGCGAGCGTCTGGTTGAGGATCGCGGGGACGAAGAAGACGTGGGTCACCTCGTGCAGGTGCAGCGTGTCGGCCAGGAACTGGGCGCCGGTAAGACGTGGCATGGGAGTAAAATCCGGTTTGGAGATCGATTCAGTCTTTCGGTTCGACCGGTTGTGGGCAAGTGTGACGGGGTGGATCTTCAATACCAATTCGCCGGAATCATCTCGAACGCCGACTCGTTATCATGAGTCCTGTGTTCCAGAAGGAAGTGTCTTCATGATTGTTTCGGTCTTGCGTTGTGTCTCCTCGATCCTGCCAGTGATCCTGGTCCTGGTGTCACGGCCTGTTGCGGCCGACGACGACTGGGCCGACAGCTTCTACCAGTTTCGTATTCCGGTGGAGGTGGAGGCCGCGGAAACTGGTTGGCATGTGTTGCCGGTCGACGCCGAGAGAATCACCCGGGAGATCAACCGTGTTGGGCCGTTTCGGTTCGATCCGCAGTACCTGGCCTTCAACCACGTGAAGCTGGTCGAGGTCGATGGGTCGGGCAAGGCGATCGATGTCACGGTGGATGGTGGCTTCACCCTGGTCAGGGGTGGGCCGGAACTGGCTGCCGAGGCGCTGGCCGGAAAGGGCGACAAGAACACGATTTCCGTCACGCCGGGCGATTACCACCTGATGCGGTTCACCAGTTCCGGCGGTGGCAAGTGTCCGGCGCTAGCCTACGAGCCGATTTTCCCTCCGGGAACGCCACTCAGGCGGCACGTCTACCGCATCAGTTACGTTGCTCCACTGCTGCCCCAGTCGAAACGGACGCACGACGTGTTGTTTGTGCCCGATGGCAAGGATATGGAGTTACTGGTCCGCGGCCGGTTTATCGGGACGATTCACGACATCAGTGTCCGCTCGGCAAAAATCCGCCTGATGGCCAACATCACCAAGCCTGGTGTTCGTCGATTCCACCTGTATTACCAGCCGATGGGCAGTCACCACCTGCAGGTTCCCGTTCGCCGTCGCGATGAAGTCCCTCGCCAGGTGGCCACGTTACGGTCGGTGGGAGCTGCGGCCGAGTACACCGGCGACACGCGGTACCGCGTGGGCGATTCAGCATCAGTCCGGGCCTGGTTTGCCGAATCGACGGTGAAGATCACTCGCAAGCGTCGCGTTCCCCGACAGGTCCGGCGTGGAATCCGGATCAAGGCCGCTGCCAACGAGTCGCAATCGTTCCAGCTGGTGCTGACTCCCCGTCGGGCCACGACGCTCGATTCTGTCACGCTCTCGGCGTTGACCGGGTCAGGCCATACGATCTCGATGCGGACCGCCGAGGTGAAGGTGGTCGAATACGTGCCGGTTCGTACCAGCAGTTACATCACGCCAGCCCGGTTTGTTGGTGATGTCGGCGACCCGCTGTTGCCCCTGGTTCGACCCCTGCCACTTGATCCACTCGATGGAAACCGTGCGGTGTGGATCACGCTGCATGTTCCGGCCGGCACCCCGGCGGGAACCTACAAGGGCACCCTGAAAGTGGCGTTGGGCGACGAGGGTCTGGACGTGCCGGTCGAGCTGGAGGTGTTTGGATTCGAGTTGCCGGAGTTCGCGTCATTCGAGTCGGACATGGGCGGCCAGTACCTGGTCAAGCATCTGAATCATCTCAAGAAGTCACCGCGACGGGTGATCGACTACCACGGGATTTCGTCCAAGGCCGACATCCTGAAGCTGACCCGTGGCTATTACGACCGGATGGCGGCCTCGAAGTTCTACCCGAAGAACACGGCACTGCTGACCGAGATCGGGATGAACTGGACACCGCCTCCGGCCGGCTTCAACGTCGACCAGCCGGGCAATTTCATCAGGCTCAAGGACTGGGATTTCACCCGTTTCAACGCCGAGCTGGATCACTTCATCAATCGCCGTAAGGTCAACAGCCTCTGCCTGCTGCACACCAACCCGACCGCCTGCAACCAGTTCAATCACCTGCCCGGTGCTCCACTGGCCGGGCCGGCCGTTTCGTCACCGCACACCACGATGGGCTGGCAGACCTGGCGAAAGATGACGCTGGTGGCGTACGACAATCCGAAGTCGAGAAAGAACGTGATCGGGGTCACCCGAAAACAGTTCGACAACGTGATGATGCAGTTCTTCCGAAGAACGGCCCAGGAACTCGACAAGCACGGATGGCTGGATCGAGTGCACGTCTTGATCGACGAGACCGAGAATCCGAAACGGCTGGCTCACTTTCTGAAACTTTTGAAGTCCGATCCGCTGACGGCACGAATTCGCGTTGTGGCCTGCATGCAGGGGCTGGGCCTGATGGATCCGGGTTCGCCCGGCAACGAGGGGCTCAAGGAATTTCCTTTCCCGCAACTGATCGACACGTACTGTCCCGAGATCGATGAAAATTATGACCGTTGGATGCCCTATTACTTCGACGATTACAAGATCCCCCGGGATCGTCGCAAGCTGTGGTGTTACATCGTTGCCACCAGCCGGATCGCCATCGACACTCCGGGCATCAACAACCGCGTGTTGGCACTCGACGTGTTTCAACGAGGTGGCAGTGGCGTGTTGATGTGGGAGTCGTTCGGGTGGGACCACCTGTACGGAGGAGCGTCGAATCCCTGGGAGGATCCGTACACGCGTCATGCCAACGGATCGCTGGCATTCTTCTATCCGCCACGTCGTGCCGAAGGAACGGACAAGGGGAAGCCCGATTTTACGATCACCCCATCCCTGCGGCTCTCGACATTCCACGAATCAGTTGATGACTTCGAGTACGCTCGAATTCTTGAGGATCTCGTGAAGGCGGGCCTCAAGAAATCGGTGGACACTCGTGGTGCCGAGCGGGCGCTGTCGGATATCCGACGGTTTTTTCCGGAAAACACCAACTGGTCGCAAAACGACGCCTGGTTCCTGGAACTGCGTGAACGGTTGGCCCGCGAGATCGTCACGTTGCAGGCAAGCCTCGGTGGCTGAAATCATTCGACGGCAATGCCTGATCTCGGGAGGGTTTGTTATCCTGTGTGGGTCGGCAGCCGCTGCCGGACTCAGTTCACGACTCAGCTGATGGAGTATTCGATGCGAATCCGTGCGATCGTCTTTGGACTGCTGTTCCTGGTCACTTCAATCGCCTCGGCGGACAACTGGCCCAGCTGGCGTGGCCCGACCCTCAACGGCGTGGCGCCCCAGGGGACCTATCCGGTGGAATGGAGTGCCACAAAGAACGTGGCGTGGAAGCTCAAGCTGCCGGGGAAAGGCACGTCGACACCGATCGTCTGGGCCGACCAGATTATCCTGACCTGCCAGGAGGTCACACGGAACACGACCGTCGCCCTGGACCGTTCGGGCAAGGAGATCTGGAAGACGGCCGTGGGCACCACGAGCATCAAGGGCAAGCACCGCAAGGCGAGCGGCAGCAATCCCTCGCCGGTGACAGATGGAAAGCACATTTATGTCTACTTCAAGAGCGGTGACCTGGCCTGCCTGACGTTGGCCGGCAAGCTGGTCTGGCAGACCAACCTGCAGAAGGTGTGGGGCAAAGACACCCTGTGGTGGGACCTGGGCACGTCGCCTGTTCTCTCGGCCGACAAGGTCCTGGTCGCGGTCATGCAGACCGGCGGATCGTACCTGGCGGCGTTCGAGAAGTCCGACGGCAAGGTGGCCTGGAAACGGGATCGCAACCTCGAGGCCCCGCTCGAAGCGGCTCAGAGTTACACGACGCCGATCGTGTTGAAGCGAGGCAACACCGAGAGATTGCTGGTGCTGGGTGCCGACCACGTGACCGCACATGATGTCGCCTCGGGGAAAGAACTGTGGCGAGTTGGCGGGTTGAACCCGAGCGGCCAAAAGTACTTCCGCAGCATTTCCTCGCCGGTGATTGCTGGAAACCTGTTGCTGGCCCCCTATTCGCGAGGCAACACGCTGACAGCCATCCGGCTGGGTGGCAGTGGTGACGTGACCCAGTCGCACGTCGCGTGGAGCAACAAGGGTGGAGCTGCCGCGGATGTGCCGACTCCGATCGTGCAGGGCAACCGGGCATTCGTCTGTAGCGATCGCGGCAAGGTGACCTGCCTGGACGTGAAGACGGGCAAGGCGATCTGGAGCGGCCAGGCCGAGAAGAATCGGCAGGGGTTCTCGAGTTCACCGATCCTGGCCGGGGGAAACATCTACATCACGCGAGAGGATGGCAAGACCTTCGTCATCGACTCGGGCAAGCAGTTCAAGGTGGTTGCCGCCAATGAGCTGGGTGAATTCACCGTAGCCACCCCGATCTTCTCGAAAGGCCAGATCCTGGTCCGCACGACCGAGCACCTGTACTGCATTGGCAAGTCGGCTGCGGCCGCAGCCGCCGGCGAGTAGAGCCCTGGCCACGTGGTCGAAATGTGACGATGGTTCCGGAACTACTCTGCGACGGCCCGTCTGACGCCGAGCGGACCATCGTCCTGGCTCATGGGGCAGGTCGTGGTTGGGACAGCCCGTCGCTGGTGGCCATTGCCGAAGGCCTGGCGCGGGCGGGGCACCGGGTGGTGCGTTTCGAATTTCCGTACATGGTGCGGCGACGCGAGGACGGAACGAGACGTCCGCCCGATCGGCAGCCGGTTTTGCTGGAGACGTGGCGTGCGGTGATCGAGGCGCTGGGGCCCGATGGCCTGGTGATTGGCGGCAAGTCGATGGGTGGCCGGATGGCCAGCCTGGTTGCCGACGAATGCGGTGTGGCCGGGCTGGTCTGCCTGGGGTATCCCTTTCACCCACCGGCCAAGCCCGAAAAGCTCCGGACCGAGCACCTGGCCGGGCTGTTCACGCCGACGCTGATCGTCCAGGGCGATCGTGACCGGTTCGGGACTCCTGGCGAGGTGGCCAGTTACCGACTCTCGGAGAAAATTCGGGTTCACTGGATGCCCGACGGGGACCACGACCTGGTGCCACGAAAAAAATCGGGCCGGACCGCCGAGGAGAACTGGGCCGAGGCGGTCGACGTGATTCTTGGTTTTATCGATCGTCAACGATGACCAGTCGCTTGGTGCAATCAACCATCATCCAGCAGACGGTGGTGACCAGGTAGACAACGGCGACGAAGTAGAACAGTCCGTCGAAGTCGTACTGAATCTTGACCCAGGCCATGGTCGGCCCGGCGATAAACAGGCCGGCGGCTCCAACCGTATTGACCATGCCGAAGACACGACCGGCTGCAGGTCCCCCGATGTCGGTCACCGTGCCCCACCAGGTGGGTTGGCTCATGTCACTGAAGAACTTGCAGAAGAACAGCACGCCCATCACGACACGACCGTCCTCGAAATAGAGGCTGCCGCAGATCAGTGCCGCGGCAATCACCTTGCACCCTCCGGCGATCAGTCGCCGAGCCCGGCGACGGTTGTCGATGACCCGAATCAGCCAGTCGTTGAGAATCCCCCCACAGAGGCCACCGAGAGCACCACCGAACAGTGGCAGGCTGGCGAATACGCCCATGTCGGCCGCACTGAAGTTCTTGGCCTGGACCAGGTAGGTTGGCATCCAGAAAACGAACAGGTTGTCGGCGAACGTGCTGAAAAAGGAGGCACCGAAGAAGGCGCCCAGGTTGCAGATGTTTCCCGGCGACCAGTCCCATTTCAGTCGTTGATCGGCCGTGACCACCACCTCGCCCTGCTCGATCAATGCCGCCTCGGCTTCGTTGGCCCAGGGGTGTTCACGGGGCGTGTTGCGGAATAGCAGTGCGAAGACGACAGCGAAAACCAGCCCGGCCACCGCCGTGATGACCAGCGCCATTTGCCAGGTGGTTCCCAGGACGCCCATCAGCAGGGCTCCGATGATCAGCGACGAGCAGGCCCCACCGGCTCGCCCGGCGAACGAGGAGATGAACCCCTGTTGCGTGGTGCGGATCGCTCGTGGAATCCAGCTCTGGGTAATTTTTCCCAGGCAGGGATAGCAGGGCGCCTGGACCAATCCCATTGCCAGGCGGATCGTGGCCAGGCCGTTGAAAGCGGAAACGACGGCCGGTGCTGCAGCGACAATCGACCACAGGACCGCACTGATCGGAATGACCAGGTGTGGTCCCAGCAGGTCGCCGGCCAGCCCTCCGGGAAACTGGCCGAATCCATAGGTCAGTCCGATCAGGCCGTCGAGCCATCCGGCCTGCTCCTCGTCGACCACCCCGTCCTGAAGCAAAAACGGCCGGATCACGCCCCACGAATAACGATGGACGTAGTTGATGTAGCTGGCCAGTGCCGCCAGGCCGAAGATCAACCACCGAACTTTGGTCGGTCGGCTGGTGTCGAGGC
>CAWVUS010000116.1:0-15546 GCA_963933195.1 uncultured Planctomycetaceae bacterium | reverse complement strand
GGCCGGCTTTCAAAACGTTCTTGTCACCGGGAAGTTGAGCGATCGGCAGCCGCCCAAATTCGCCTCCCCAAGCGACCAGTGTGCTGTCGAGCAACCCACGTTCATCCAGGTCCTCCAGCAAAGCCGCAATGGGCTGGTCGGTCTTGCGACACGCTGCAGGGAGGCCCGTACCGATGTTCGTGTGGGTGTCCCAGATCTGGAAATTGATAAAGAGCTGGACGAACCGGACACCCCGTTCGATCAGACGGCGAGCGATCAGGCAACGGCGGCCGTACGAATCGGTCTCCTTGTTTCCCACGCCATACCGCTTCTGCGTCCCGGCGGTCTCAGCAGCGATGTCCAGGGCGTCCGACGCGGCCAACTGCATCCTCGCGGCCAACTCGTAACTCGCCAGCCGGGCATCCAACTGCGGCTGGCCGGTGCGACGCCGGCGATGGATACGATCCAACGTGCCGATCAGGTCGCGTTCCAACTTCACGACGCTCTCGGACTCCTCGTACTCTCGATCCAGGTTCAACACGGGCTTGCCCGTCGAACGGAAACGGGTTCCCTGGTAGACCGGAGGAAGAAAACCCGATTGCCAATTCTGCACACCGTTGACCGGCAATCCAGCCGGATCATCCAGAACGATATAGGCCGGCAGATTCTGGTTTTCACTGCCCAGGCCGTACGTCACCCATGCCCCCAGGCTCGGCAGGCCCGGTGTCATCCGTCCACAGTGTGCGATAAACAACGCGGGTTCGTGAGTCAGGTTGGTCGTGTACATGGAACGAACCAGGCTGATGCGATCCACCTGGGTCGACAAGTGGGGCAACAATTCCGAGACATCCATCCCCACCTCGCCATGACGGCGAAACCGGAACGGGCTCCGCATCAACGCCCCCGCCGCCCCGGGGTTTTCCACTTCCCCAGCAATCTTGTCAAAATATGATTTCCCGTGATTCCGAGTCAGCTCTTCCTTCGGATCAAAAAGATCCATCTGGCTGGGGCCACCATTCATGAACAGGTGGATCACGGCCTTGGCCTTGGGTTCGAAATGCGAACGTCGAGGACGTTGGTCGGGAAACCCTGGGGCCCCACCAGTTTCGCCAGCTGCCTCGGCACCCAACAGGCCGTTGGTCCCATACAGATCCTGGCTGAGCAGGCCAGCCAGCGCGGCCGTTCCAATCCCACCGGCGGTTGACTCGAAGAACCCCCTCCGCGACATGTCCCGTGGCATCATCGTCGTTCTTTGTCGTCCGTCTGGAATCATCACCTCTCCTCTTCCCCTGTCATCGCCACGCCGATCAGTCCAGGTAAACAAAAGCGGCGGAATTCATCACCGCGTGACACAGGTTGCCCAGGGCCCGCGTCCGGGCGGCCACCTGGTCATTCTTCAATTTCGCTGCCCATTCCTGACGCAGTTGTTTCAACACCGGAACCGTCGCCGCCAGTTCCTGGTCACCGGGAGCCCGCCCCAACGCCACCCGGTAAACGCGAACCACCTGCAACCTCGCATCGCCACCGACCTCAGTCTCAACCCGTTCGGCAAACCGATCGGCCAATTCGCGAATCGACTTGTTGTTGAGCAGGTGCAGCGCCTGCGGAGCGACGATGGAGATGGGCCGTTGGACGCAGTTGGGGTTCATTCGAGGAAGGTCGAAGTTCTGCAGCAGGGTGGAAATCTGTGTGCGCCGCTGCAACAAGAAAATGCTGCGCCGCCAACCTCGTGGCCCACGAACGGCCGTCACCAAACCATCCGCTCGCGAAGTGACCGCGTCACCAGGCCCGAACTGCCGGGTGTCCAGTTCACCGGAGACAGCCAACAGGGTGTCCCGGAGGCTCTCGGCATCCAGCCGTTTCAAACCCATCCGACTCACCAGCCGATTCTCCGGATCGAGTTCCCTCTGCCGTGCGGTCGCCTCCGACGACTGCCGATAGGCGGTGGAGGTCAAAATCAGGCGATGAATCGATTTCATCCGCCATCCATTCTTGACCAGTTCGACGGCCAGCCAGTCGAGCAACTCAGGATGAGTGGGACGTTCTCCGGTCTGTCCAAAATTGTCGAGCGTGCCAACAATTCCCTGGCCGAAGTAGTGCTTCCAGATCCTGTTGACAATGATTCTGGCCGTCAGTGGATGCTCGTTCCCGGTCAACCATCGCCCGAACGCCAGGCGACGCCCGGTCGACTTGGCGCCCGGGTAGGGAGAGGTGACGTCAAGGTCGAATCCCACCGGCGACAGAACCTCCGGAACTCCCGGTTCCACCTTCCGGCCCGGCGTCAGGTAATTCCCACGAATCAGGACGTACGTCGGCGATGGTTCACCGCGGTCCCAGAGCGCCCGAACGAAGGGCTGCGACTTCTTTTGCCCCTCCAACTGCTTGACCCGTTTACCGGTCGCCTCAACCGCCTTGGCATATCCCGGCTCCAGCTTCTTCAGCGCGGCATCGTCAATTGTTTTCAATGATGCGAATTTTTGGGCGAGGTATTTTTGGACCACCGATCGCTTCGCCTCTACGGCCGCCAAGGCCACGCGCACATCATCACGAATTGACTTGGGCAGCTTTTCCAACCGGGCCGCAAGCTGCTTCTTTCGAGCCGAATCAGCCTGCTTGGCCAGTTGACTGCGAGCAGCCGCGATGGATTGAGCGATGGCCTGATTGTGAGAATCAACATCACGCTGTTCCTCTGTGCTGACAACCTGCATATGGCGAAAACCAATCGGACCACTGCTGAACTGCTTGGTGCCGTAAGGTTTCAGCCAGTCGTTCTCGTCCAGGGCTCCCTTGAAGACTGCAGCCAACCGGTAGTAGTCGCGGTGGGGCAGGGGGTCGAACTTGTGAGAATGACACTTGGCACATTTCAGAGTCAGTCCCATCACCGCGGACGTCAGTACCTCGAGTTCCGCGTCAATCACTTCTCGCCGGTCCGGAACAAAACCGGTGATATTCGCGTACGTCGCGTCGGGCACGAACCTCAGGAACCCGGTCGCCACGAGATTGTCGGCCATTTCCTGCGTGACGACCTTCGCGCCACGGTAGTCGGCCAGTTCGTCGCCGGCGATCTGTTCAAGAAGAAAGCGGTTGTACGGCTTGTCGTCGTTGAGCGACCGCACGACATAATCCCGGTACTTGTAGGCAGCACGTCGGATTGGGTCAGCGTTCTGAATCCCGTCGGAGTCCGAGTAACCGGCCAGGTCCAGCCAAAAACGAGCCCACCGTGCTCCAAAGTGAGGCGATGCCAGCAACCGATCGACATGCCGCTCCCACGACGTGTCCGTGGCAACCGCTTCTCCCGCCTTGTCACCGCGCGTCTGTTGAAGCACATCCGCGACACTCGGTGGCAGTCCGGTGACATCAAAGGACGCTCGCCGCAACAGGGACAGCGAGTCTGTCTCGGGTGAAAACGACAACCCCTTGGATTCAAGGCGGCTCAACAGGAAGGCATCGACAGGATTGCGGACACGCTCGAAACCCCCAACGGTCGGAGTTGGCACTGCTCGCGGAACCTGGAACGACCAGAACTTGCGTTGCTCATTGGTCACCACCGGGGACTGCCCCGACGTGGGAGGATCGGGAACCAATGGCATCCCGTCGGCTATCCACCGGGTGACTTTTTCGATTTCGCCGGGCTCGATCACCTTGATACTGGCCGCCACCAGGTCGCGACGAGGCGGCATCGTGCCGTCGTGTATCTTTTTCAACAGCAGGCTGTCCTCAGGCTTGCCCAGCACTGCCGCCGGCCCCGACTTTCCTCCCCGCAAGATTGACTCACGCGACCGAAGATCGAGCTTGGCCTGTTGGGTTCGACCACCATGACAGACCACGCAACGGAGCTGCAAAACAGGAAACACATCGTGCTGGGTCACGATCGTCGGCAGACGACCACCCGGGCCAAATGGCGCACCCGACGCGATCCACTCCCGGATCGACTCAACGTCAGCCTTGTTCAGCCGCCTGTCTTCCTCCGGTGGCATCGAACCGTCATGAACGTGTTGAAACAGCAGGCTTTCCAGTGGCTTGCCTGGCGTAATCACGCGGCCACTCTCTCCACCGCGGATCAACGACTGGCGAGTCTCCAGTCCAATTTGCCCTTTCGGTTTTGCACCGGAATGGCACTTCAGGCAAGCGACCTTGAAGATCTCGCGAACCCGGAGTTCCAGCTTCGCTGGCTCAGCTGCCCGGCCTTCCAGCGACGTGGCACATACGATAGACACCAGGACGGCGAGTCCGGTTTGAATTCCATTCATAAGCCTAATCTTACCAACTGCAGCACCGGCGCCGAAATCCCGACCCTGTCTCTGCAAGCCATCCGTTCTCAACAACAACAGACACACCACCGAATGACAGCGCCGCTCGATCGCGGTCCGGGTGACCGAATCACTCGAACAGGTCACCCTTGGGCCACTCCTGCACCTCATTCACGGCCTCGTGAACCAGGCGATCGATGGCCGAAGCAGGGCTCGTGCCATCACACGGCCGACGACTGTTGAACATCACCGCCCAAACCATCCCATCAAAGCGACGGACAAGCAAAGTCGACGTTCCTGGCAGCGAACCGCTGTGCCACTGATTCATCCGCCCCTCGCCGAGTTCTCTTACCTGGAATCCCAGCCCGTAATACACGTCTTCCACCGCCCCGTCCTTTTTCCGAGACACCGGAGCTGCGGGCGGTGCGAACATCTCCTTGAGCGACCCTGGCTTCAAGAATGGCTTGTGCCCGGGTGACTGCAACGCGGACGCGAACCGCGCCATGTCGACAGCCGATGCGATCCAGCCACCATGAGAGTCCATCGCCTCGAGGTACCAGGCACCGTAGGCCCGTGACACGCGGCGGCCCAGGTCCTTGTCGAAGACGCTCAGCCCCACCCTCTCACCATCCACGTGGTAACGCACCTCGCCGTCAAACCGCCCCGACTCGAGCGTCTTCCCGATCCGCATTCCGGTCACACCCATCGGCTTGAGCACATGTTTCCGGACATACGACTCGTACGTCTCGCCCGACACCTTTTCGATCACGCGCCCCAACAAGCAATAGCCGTAGTTGGAATAGGCGTACCGGGTGCCAGGGTCAAAATCCAGGGGCCATTTCTGCATGAATCGGATCACTTCGGACGGCCCCGCCGGCGCCTTGGTCCCCAGGACACGTGCGATCCTGATCGACTGGAACATCGGGTCAAATGAATCGCTGCGATCCCAACCGCCGGTGTGTTGCAGACACTGCCGAATCGTCACCCGCTCGGCCCGAGCCGCATCCACTTCGGGCCGAAGCTGCAGGACGCCCGCCACGGTGTCATCCAATTTCAAACGTTTCGCCTCAACCAGTTGCAGGATCGCAACCGCCGTCACCGGCTTGGACAGACTGGCAATACGAAACAAGCTTTGCGGTTGGACCACTTCGCCACTTTGACGGTCAGCGACTCCAAACCCCCGGGCATAGACCAACCGCCCATGCCGCACGACCGCCACTGCGGCACCCGGCAACCGATGGCGTCGCAGGAACCCAACCATCATCCGATCCAACGATTCCAGCCGCTTGTCAGCCTTCCCCGTCACCGACAGTGCCGGTTCTTTTGCCGGGCCGGCCACCAACAGTCCCGGCGCGGTCAACAAAAGCATGTTCCCCAGGAACACGGTCCTCAAATGCATGATCTTCCCTCGCCATTCCAACAGGACGCCGGCCTCAAAAGAGGACGTCTCTGAGTAACACTCAACAGTCCACCCGGTAACGTTCCAGTTTCTCCGGATCCACGTCACATCCTAGGCCAGCCACGTCCGGCACGGCAATTTGCCCATCCCGGATGATGAACGGCTCCAGGGTCACGTCGTCTTCGAGCCCGAAATAGGTCGAATCGTTCCCGAGTGTATACGCCGGACAGGCTCCGGCCACGTGGACCATCGCGGCCGTCTTGGGCCCCAGGTCATGCCCACAGTGCATGATGCACGGCACCCCCGCCGCGTGACCGAGGTGACCGATTTCCACACAGGGCCAGATCCCACCGGCAATGTGTGTGTCGGGCAGGATGAACTCGGCCGCGCCGGCCTCAAGAATCTCCCAGACACTGGCCGGATCGACCACGCTTTCGTTCAACGCGATCGGAGTTTTTGTTTCAGACCTCAACCGTGCTGCGTTGGCGAGTGGTTCAGCCGGAATCGGTTGTTCCAGGTACTCCAGTTCATACTGCTCCAATTGCTTGGACAACTCGATCGCCTCCTCCAACGAGTACGCCCGATTCGGATCGATCCGAAGGTTCAACCGGTCACCCACCGCATCACGAACCCCCCGAACCATTTCCAGGTCTTCCTGCATGTCGCTGCCGGCCTTGGTCTTGAGACTCTTGAATCCCTGCTCGACATAGAACGAGGCGATCTCACCGGCCCGTTCGTAGGTCTGGATCCCCATGCACGCCGCCACATCGACCGCGTCCCGAATCTTCCCGCCAAGCAATTCCACCACTGGCACTCCCAGGGCCTTCCCCTTGAGATCCCACAGGGCGAGTTCGATCCCGGATTTCAATCGTGTCTCGAGCCGGCAATCCCGGTGGAAGGCCTGCAAGTTGAGCGGATCTCGCCCCACCAGCCAGGCCCGGGCATCCGCCTGCATTCGCGAGGCACTGACATCGGGCAAAAAGTTCACATTGTGTTCACCCCACCCCTCCAACCCTTCGTCGGTGGAGACGTGCACGATCGCGCTCATCGTGGTCGAACTGGTGCGAACATGAGAACGGTAGGGAGCAATCGGAGCAATCTGAGGCACCTCCACCACGGTCACATCAACATTGGTCACCCTCATCACGATCCCCTCTTCATTACGGCACGCGGTGGTCGGCTCTCGGGCAGTTCTACCACGCCCGGACAACACCAACCACCAAGGACTCTCGGCAGATCCCGGTCGGTTTGTCTACAATCTCCAGCCACCCACTTGTTTCAACGCGGGCCCGCCACGTGGCAGACCTCCCTCCTGATCACTCCCCGCCTTCCTGGGATGACACCCCGGACCACGACGACCACCAACAGGTCCCACCCGACGCGACGGCTGCGCCGGCCCGACAACTGAAAACACGGCCGCGGCTGGCAATCGGCCTCTTTGTGGCAACCTGCCTCAGCACCACATACGCAGGATCCTTTCTGGCCGACCTGGAACAGGGGATGACCAATTCGGAAATCATCTGGGCCATGCTTGGGTCGGGCCTGCAATTCACTGTCGCTGTGATGGGGATATTGATTGCCCACGAAATGGGTCACTATCTCCAGGCCGTCCGGTACGGAGTGCCGGCAACGCTGCCCTTTTTCATCCCGATGCCGATCTCACCGTTTGGCACCATGGGAGCCGTCATCATCCAGTCCGCGCGGTCGGCAAACCGACGTGTTCTTTTCGACATCGCTGTCACCGGACCACTTGCCGGCCTGCTGGTAACAATCCCCATCACGCTCTGGGGACTGCAATCGGTGGCCATCGTCGACCTGCCGAAAAACCCGAGTACTCCGATCATGGTCTACGGTGACCCACTGCTTTTGCAGTGGATGATGGAATGGGTCCACGGCCCGCTGGCAGAGAACCAGACGGTACTACTCAACCCACTCGTTTTCGCAGGCTGGGTGGGAATCTTCATCACCGCGCTGAACCTGCTTCCGATCGGACAACTCGATGGTGGCCACATCCTCTACACGTTGATTGGAAAACCGGCCCACCTTGTCGCCTTCGGGCTGATCTTCGCCACAGCCGGGTACATGATCTACGCCCGCGACCCATCATTCAGCGTGCTGCTGATACTGCTGGTGCTGATGGGACCTCGCCACCCACCAACCTCCGACGACACAATGCCACTGGGCACCGCTCGTCACGTGCTGGGATGGTTCACCCTCACGTTCGTCGGACTCGGACTGACATTGAACCCGATCGATGTGATCGAGCCGACACCGCCAGAGCGTCCTCCGGCGTCGGCCCCCACCGAGGCCCCGGTCACCCCTCCCAACGCGCCTTCATAAAGGCCAGCGAGTCGGTCGCCAGTTGCTCCTCGGATTCGTACATGCGGCGCCAGATTTTCGTGGCCGCAGCCAGGTCCGGCAGGGCCAATCCGAAAGCCTCGACGACCATCCATCCGTCATAGCCGACTTCCTTCAGGGCAGCAAACGAGGTGTCCCAATCGACGCCACCGCTGCCCGGAGTCGAGCGGTCATTTTCGGAAATGTGGACGTGAGCACACACATCGATACACGACTTGACCGCCTCGGTGATGTCCTTCTCCTCGATGTTCGCGTGAAACGTGTCGTACATCATTCTCAGGTTGGGATGGTCGACCTCACGAACAAAACGGGAACAATCCGCCGCACAATTGAGGAAGTACAGTTCGAATCGGTTCAAGTACTCCAGGACCAGCGTCACGCCATGCTCGCCGGCGTAGTCAGCCACTTCCCGCAGGGTGGTCTTGCCATTCTCCCACTCCTCCTGGGTCGGCAGAGCACCGGAGAACGCTCCCAGCGCCGAGTGAAATGGGCCACACAACATGTCGACCCCGGCCAGGCGACACATATCGACCGCACTGCACAACCGACTGACCGCCTCGGCCCGAATTGAAGCATCAGGTGAAATCGGATTGGCATCCTCGGTGGACACCGTCACGGCCGTCCGCCCCAGCCCCAGTTCATCCAGCTTGCCGCCCAGCCGCTCAAAGGCTCCCGCGTCGTGTTCGAAAATCGGAACCTCGACACCATCGAATCCGATCTGTTTGATCTGTTCCAGGATCCCGTCGTGCGACTCGTCGACCGCCGTCGCCCACAGCAGCAGGTTCATTCCATATTTCATAATGGCTCGGTCCTTTTCTCGAATTACTCATCCGCCGTACCAACGATCGTCCCGGACACCGGAGGTGTCCACCCGAGCAATTCATCGACCCGTGGTTCGATCAACTCCCGCCCTCGCCGAATCACCTCCAGAACATCGTCGGGAAGCGGCGCCAGTTTGATTCGCCGCAGGACCTGATTCAAGCGATACAGCAAACGCGGCGGGTCAACATAATCGGCCAAGAACCTCCGTTCCCGAAATTGAACGATCATCTCGACCAGGTCATTGGTCGTCCCGCCGCGGGCCATCCGGTTAACAGCCTCCTGGACAGCTTCGGCATCCACCGTCGCCAGGGCCTGGTAATATTCGTCCAGTCGTCCCGGATTGTTATCGATCAGGACTCCGTCCAGCACAAGTTCGCAAGTGACGTGTCCCAGGAACCCCGGACGATACTCGCGTCCCTCGGGCAAACGGTCCCGAAACTCATTCGCCATCGTGCCCGAGACTTCCATGAACGCCCGACAACGGTGAAAATACTGATCGTCGTCGAGATGCTGCAAAGCCCCCGACGCCACCTCCGACATCACTGACCCGCTGCCGTCGACAAAGGGAGTCACGAGGCGATGACGCATCCGCATCCCCCGATCGACAACACTCAACCAATCCGGGACCGCAGTCCCGGCCAGAAAAAAAGGTCGATCAACAAATCGTAAACCGTGTGCGAAGTAATTCACGATAGCCCTCGTTGCCGTTGCACGAGTCATTGTGGACAATTTGGTGTCGGTTTCCAGACTCTCGCCTCCAGACCGCTCTCATGACCACCACCGCACTCAAACTCATCATCCTCGCTCGCGACCAGGGCCCACGGGTCCAGGACGCATGGTCTGAACTCTCGGACTTCCTTGACCAGCAGGAGGGAGTCGAGGTGGTGGCGGTGGCCGTTACCGAGGATCTTCAAGACGATCCTCCCGAAGCCGACCTCGTGGTGGTGCTTGGAGGCGATGGTGCCATCCTTCGGGCTTGCCGCCAACTGGCCGCCACACAACGGCCCATCCTGGGGGTCAATCTCGGCCACCTCGGATTTCTCGCCGATTTGTCGGTTGAGGAATTTCGTCAGAACCTGCCGGCGATCCGCGACCGGGAATACCGGATCACCGAACACCTGATGTTCGAGTGCCACCACGTGACCCCCGATGGAAACACCGAACGGATCACCGGTTTGAACGAGGTGGCACTTTCGGCCGGAGCCAGCCTGACGATGCTCGACATCCGGCTCGAAATTGATGGCGAAGAAGTCACCACGTTCAGTGGCGACGGCGTCATCATCAGCTCTCCGGTCGGGTCAACAGCCCACAGCCTTTCGGCGGGCGGTCCCATTTTGCGACAGGACCTCCAGGCATTTGTTGTCACCCCTTTGAACCCGCACACGTTGAACAATCGTCCGCTGGTCGATCGTGCAGACCGGCGGTACACGTTGACCATGGACGAGGTCCCCGAGGGGGTGACACTGGTCGTTGACGGACAGATCCGTCGCCCGTTCGCTGCAGGTGACGCTATTCATGTTGTGCAATCACAACAGGCGTTCCAGCTGGCAAGGATCCCCGGCCACAGTTACTACTCGGCCCTGAGGAACAAACTCGGCTGGAGTGGCCAGGTCCGTGGACGCGGTCGATAATTCCACGACAATTCGGCTCCCAGCGTTTTGGCCGATCTGCTAAGTTCCCTCGCGCACGTTTCGCGAGGAACTCTCTCACCATGCTCTTGGCCAACCGCACGCTCGCCCTGATCGTCACGCTTGTGCTCCTGGGATCATCCCGACTGCGAGCTGAAGAGGCGCCCAAACCGGCCGACACGCCGACCTGGCAGCTCTCCTTCAAGTTCTCTGCCGACCAACTGGTGCGATACCAGGACAATTACCACAGCACCATCCAGCTCCAGAAAGCGGAAACAAAAGTCCGGATCCTCAACAATCGCGAGAGCCAAAAACACTACCGGGTTCTCTCGGTCGACCAGAAGGGGCAGGGGTTGGTTGAAACTGTCATCGACCACATCAAAATCCACGCCCAACAAGGTGACGAACCGGCCATAAAAATCGATAGTTCCGACGCCCTCGAAGCCTGCCCGGTCGACTTTCGTTCCCTCCTGGCCACCGTGGGCCGGCCGATCGCACGGAGTCGTTGCGACACCTCGGGTAAGCTGGTCAAAGTGATCTCGATCAGCAAAACCTGGCTCAAGGCCAATCCCGGTAACTCGAACCAGTCGCTCGCAAAATCTCTCCAAAAACAGGGATTCCTTGTCCCCTTGCCAGACGCACCGATTGCCACCGGTGACACCTGGGAAGAATCCCTGGATGCAACCACGTCCGACAAGGTCGGCAAACGTCACCGGGTCACGCTCAAAAAAATCTACACTCTCGAGAAAGTCCAGGACGGCCAGGCAACGATCACCTGGAGAACAGTCCGTCTGACCCCGGTCACCGACCCGCGGTTACTGGCCCAGCTCATCCAACTCATCTCCACCGGGGAGGTGATCTTCGACGTCAAACGCGGAATTGTCCTCTCCAAGACCAGCAACATTGACCAAACACTCGTCGGGCCATTCGGGGCCGACACATTGATGACAGCTCGGACCAAACACGAACTGGTGCTCTCCGAGGGCAATTGACGCCTCCGCAGTACCCATTAAAATCGGGACGGACACTTCCAAGCAGCGAACGGGCCCACCGCCGGCCTGTCTCGAATCTCTGCCTCCAGATTGGTCACGGCCCTGCACATGCAACGCAAACCTCTCTCACCTGCCGTCGCCGGCCTCCTGTCCGCAGCGCAGCGAATGGTGAAGGAGGTCGACGCCTCGGCGATCGTTATGCTTGCCGAGTTGCCTTACGAATTTCAGGAGATTCGCAAGAAGCTCCGCCGCGTCCGATTGCTGGTCGCCAGCGACAATCCCGATGTTCAGCGTGCCGTCACCGCGGACGATGTGGACTTGGTCCAACTCCACTCCTCCTCCGAAACCCGGCAGGTCCAACTGAGCCAGGCACTAATCGAAGCCATCGCGGACGAGTACCTGGAGAGTGGCGACACGATCATCGCTCTTTATTCCGGCTACGAGAGAGATACGATCGACTCGCTTTCGGTCATCAACCTCCGCGACCACCTGGCCCGCCTGACCTCGCGTGACCTCCAACGACTTGAAACCAAGGTTCCCCTGGAAACACTCCGTTCAGTGGTCGACCTGGCAGTCGAGATTGGCCGCGAAGGCCGCGAGGGCAAGGCCGTGGGCACGATGTTTGTCGTTGGCAGTCATCGCAAGGTCCTCCCATTCTCGCGTGAAGGGGTTCACGACAACTTTCGCGGCTATCCCCAGAAGGAACGTGAACTCCGCAACCCGCGAGTGCGTGAGAGCATCAAGGAAATCTCGCAACTCGACGGAGCCTTTGTTGTTTCCTCGGACGGAATTGTTCAATCAGCAGGCCGCATCCTGGTCGCACCAGCTCGCGGGCTGACTTTGTCCAAAGGACTCGGCGCCCGGCACTGGGCTGCCGCGGCCATCACCAAGACCACTCCGGCCGTGGCCATCACCGTCTCGGAATCCAACGGCACCGTCCGAATCTTCCAGGATGGACGAGTCATGCTGCGAATCGAACCGATGGATCGAGCCATGACATGGCATGATGTCGAAACCGAACCCCCGCCGTCGGGGGACTGATCGGGAGACAGGCTTCTGCAGCACTTTGCACGACGGCAATACGTCTTGGAGCCAATCCAACGATCTGGTACCTTTTCGCCCTGTGGAAAAAATCCAACGCGGTGATGGATCCCGAGTTTGCCCTCGGACAATCTCCGCTGCTTGACCGATTCGGGAAAGGACTCCCATGCTCCGTGGTCTCACCATCTTCACCGGTCTTCTTGGCGTCGTTCTCCTTGGCACTCTCGTTGTGCTGCAAGTCCAGCGAGGCCTGGATGACGATACCGCGAACCCCGCGGCGTTCGAGTCCGGCGAAAACATTGACGACATGGAGGTCGACCTGGGCGAGCCCGAACCACTCACCACAGAAGAACCCATCTCATCTTTTCAATCAGAGCCCGGGCTCAACGATTCGCCAGCCGCGAACACGGCACCGCTGACCGCTCCACCAACACCTCTCCCGACGGTCGATGATATCGGCCCCGCTCCGGTCGCCAGCCCGCCCCGTGAAATTTCGGCAGCAACGACAGCATTCCCCGCGTCACGAGACGCTGCGATTCCTCAAAACACAGCCGCGACACCACTTCCGATTGGCGAAGCTGCTCCCCCAACCACAGTCGTTCCTTCCAGCTTCCCCGCACCTCCCGCGCTCGACCCGCCGACCAGGCAACTCGCGCCGCCTCCGATTGCAAAAGACGCGGCCCCAGAAGCCGTGGCAACGCCTCCGGCCAACCCGGCGACGCCCACGCTCCAAGAAATCCGCCCGGCCGCCGCCGATGCCAGCGTGCCGCCCAAAGACGACCCAGCCCCTCCCGCAACAACACCTCGGGTCATCGACCTGACAGAACCGCCCACCCTCTCCGACACTCCGTCGAAGGCACCCTCAACCACGAATACGCCTATCCAGGAGAACCGCAGCCTGCCGGAGCGGCCCGCTGCGATCGCTCCGGCCGCGGCCGAGCCTGCCCCCACAACGAGTGCCGACAACGACCCACTGACTGGCACCGGGACAGTCGACCCACTCGCCCCCCGGGGACTGCAAGAGCCACAGCTAGCGATCACGAAAACCATCCCTGCCACGGGCGTTATTGGCGAACCCCTGGTCTACACGATTCGCGTCAAAAACACCGGGACCGCTTCGGCGGTGGCAGTCGTCCTGGAAGACCCGATTCCATCCGGAGCCAAGTTGACCGGCACGGTTCCTCAGGCCGAACTCGACAAGGGACTTTTGTCCTGGTCACTTGGCACGATGAAACCTGGCGAGGAACACAAGATCATGGTCCGGGTTGTCCCCACCCAAGCTGGCGAACTGGGCAGCACGGCCACAGTTCGTTTTGCCGGACGTGCGGCGGCAACCGCAACAATTGCCGGAACCGCTGCTGCTGCACTCCCGGCCCCTGCAACCACGGCCGCCCCACTAACGGCCCGCCCCATCCCAACCAAACCCGCCGAAGCCTCGCCAATCACCACTCCGTCACCGGCGATCAAAAAAGCGGGATTGTCACTGGACGTAGAAGCTCCGTCCGAAGCACAAGTCGGAGAAGTGCTCACGCTCAAGTTCACACTGACCAACAATACGAAACTGGCACAGAGTGGAATTGTATTACGCAACGTGATTCCCACCGAACTTGATCACCCAGCGGGCACCGACCTGGAATACCCGTTGCCGCCACTTGCCGCCGGCGACAGCAAGACGATCATCCTTGAGGTGACAGCCAAGTCGCAGGGCCAGGCCGTCAACCGGGCAACCCTGGCCTCGGGGCAAACGTTGCTGGCCAGCGACCAGGACACCATACGCATTGCCTCCCCTCAACCCTTGAAGCTTGAACAGATCGTCCCGGCCCGGGCTTCGGTCGGTGCATCGGCGACGTTGAAAACAGTCGTCACCAACTCGGCCAAAACCGCGTCCGGCGCGATGACGCTGGCCCAGACGCTCGCACCCGGACTCGATTATCTTTCTGCCACTGGCCTGGGGAAATACGACCCGGTCAACGGCCGAATCACCTGGCAGATCCCATCACTCAAACCTGGGGCAACCGCAACGTTTTCCACCACCGTCCGTGCTGGCGAAGTGGGCAAGGAACTGAACAGCCTGGTCCGCCTGACAGCCGGCACTCGAACACTGGCCACATCGACCAAGTCGATAAAAACCGTTGGCTTTGCCGCTCCTGCGCTGCAAATTTCGGGTATCGAGACTCCGGCGGCTACCGGGCGTGGCTTTGACATCACCTACCGACTTTCCAACCGGGGCACGGCGGAAGTCACCGGTTCCCAGTTGAAGATCGATCTCCCTGCAACATTGACGCTGGTCAAAATCACCGGAGGCACCCAGCCTCCAGGAAACAAGTCCGGCTCACTTGTTATCACCCCCAAGCAGGGCACGATCAACAGCGGCCAGGCTCAGACCATTGTGGTGACCGTCCAGGCAGCCAATTCCGGACAACACCTGTTGCAATCCCAACTTGTTTGCGACCAATTGAAACAGCCATTGGCCCGCACCGACGCGATCACGACTTTGCCTGGTGGCAGCACACCGTGAACCAGTCCATGTCCGAACCCGACAGTGGCATTCTTGAAACGTTCGAGAATCCCTATCCCCAGCGAGATTACGTGATCGAGACGATCTGTCCCGAGTTCACGTCGATGTGCCCCAAGACCGGGCAGCCCGACTTTGGCACGCTCTCGATCTCTTACATCGCCGACGCGGCCTGCTACGAGTTGAAGTCCCTAAAGCTCTATCTGCAGCAGTACCGCAACCACGGTGCGTTCTACGAAAACGTCACCAACCGAATTCTCGACGACCTGGTCGCGGCCACCTCGCCCCGCTGGATGGCAATCGTAGCCGAGTTCACTCCACGGGGAGGAATCTCGACAACTGTCACCGCCGAATACGACGGACCCGAGACTGACGACCCGGAATCGTCGTCCGAGTAGCGGTAGGGCAGGGCGTAGCGACCGCGGGTTGACAGATCCGCGACCGGTCGGCTACAAGAATTGAGTCCTATGCGATCCGGCTGCCCCCTTCGTCTAGTGGCCTAGGATACTGGATTCTCAGTCCAGCGACACGGGTTCAAATCCCGTAGGGGGTACTCGCCAAA
>CAWVUS010000115.1:0-15609 GCA_963933195.1 uncultured Planctomycetaceae bacterium | reverse complement strand
CAACTGGCTTGGCAACTGGCTTGGCAACTGGCTTGGCAACTGGCTTGGCAACTGGGCTGGAAGCCGATTGCTCCTCGACACGGGACGGTGGAACAGATGTCGACCTGGCACGGCTACCCGGCTGAGCCACTCGCCGGGCGTGGCTAACACCTGGCTCCCGTTCCGGGACCGGACCGGTTCCCGGATAAACGTCCCGCGGCAACAGGAAACCATTTTCGCCGCAGTTCGAACAAGACAGTCTCTGAAACTGGTCACCACGAACTACATCGCTGACCCAGCCGCATCCGCAGATGTGGCGAATCGGATTGGGGGCCTGCCGGGCCTTGGATGATCGGGGCCACTTGAACCAGTTCGCCATCCACGCAACTCACGATCGGCTCGCACCATCCCGCGCGGCGCTGCGCACCGCTGCACTATCACGGGACTGATCATCCCAATCGATTATTCGCGAGAGACCGGCGACGGTCAATTCCCACTCAGCGCCGACGGCAATTACGTGGCATCCGGAATATCATCGCCGTGATGGTGTTCGTAGAAATACCATCCAAGCTGGTCGCTGAGTCGCGACAGGTACTCGCGTTTGAAATTGGCCAGGGTGGTGTTGTACGTCGAACGCGGCGCCAGTCTCGGGTGTCTCGCACGGACGTCGCGAGTGTAGATTCGCTTCCCGTCACCATCATCCGACATCTCATAAACACTCAACAACCCCTCGGTCCGACCACGCAACAGGTTCTGGTTGTTCTTCTCGAACAGGCTGTGCTGTTCGATCTCGATGTGGATCACGTAGGTCACGCCGAGCGCCTTGCCCAGTTCCGTCGGCGAGTCCCAGTGCGGGTGCTCGTCAAGCCACGCCTGCACTCTCTCGTGATGCACTGAAACAACCTGGTGTTCACGCAACCGAAAGGTGAGATACTTGCCCAGCTCACGATCGATCTTTCCAAAGTCGTGCTGCAATTCCAGGGGTGCCTCACACAGGACCGCTACGGTGACTCCCTTGGCCGTCATCGACTTCCCGGTTCGGGATTCGAAATCGGGCTCGACCGACGGTGGGCCGTGAATCAACAAACCGAGAAAGAGAATCTGCTTCAGGCAACCGGTCAAGGAGACGACGACAACTGCCGCAGCGGTCGTGTGGACCGAGATCCTCAACAGGCGTCCAAGACGGCGGGGGCGGCGTGAAAGAGTCATGACGGGAAAGTCCGTTGTGGTGATCTTGTGCTGTGTCGGCCGGAGGCTCAGATACCAGCTCCAGGCAGATGAGTGTGGAATTTGCGAGCGAGATCATTGGTGAGTTGATCGAGATGGCGGCGGACAAACACAGTCCGAGACACTTCGCCCACGGGCACCGGTTGTCGACGGGGATGCCGTTCATCGAACCCGCGTTCGAAGATCATCCGCGGCACCTTCTTGCCAGCAACTGTTTCCACCTTGAAGGCCGTGACCGTCCCGGCCGAACGGCCACGATGCAACCACGATGTCTTCTCTTCAAGATTCTCGAATGTGGACAAGTCGATATGAATCACGAAGTCAGTACCGAATTTTTCGGCCGCTGCATCGACAGCATCGCTGGTCCCCCGTTCGTCGATCCAGTCGATCACCTCGTCGGCTGGAGTCGCTTGGATTGATTCACGCAACAGTTGGTCAGTGACGCCGGTGATCAGGTCCGGTTCCAGGGTCGCAAGATCTCCGGACAAGTAGGTGGGCACCCGGGCGACTACAACGACGGTGTGTTCCGAGTCGACCAGGTTCACACCGGTCGCCATCGTGAATTCCGCCGGCATCCGGGGATCACCAAAGATCATCTTGCCGGCCATCACGCCGAGCGAGCAACCTGGAAGTGTCCCCACCAACATGGCTGTCGCGATCATCAACACCAGGCGAAATCGCCAACTGTGAATCGAAGAACGTGACTTGGCAGGAGGGGACCAACGCATCAGGTTATCACCTCGATCAACCAGTTGATGACAGTCACCCCCGTCAACCCGCCAACGCCCCAGGCCAGCCAACTGTCCGGATCGCGGACGCCCACGAGTTCCCCTCTCCACCCGCTCCAAAACGACCACGGCAACATCACCGCACTGGTCATCGCCAGCAAAAGGCCGCCGATATTGGCACGAGCTGACAGGATCCACTGCCCTCGAACGAAATGAGAGAACGATGTGGTCATCCCACAACTGGGACAGGGAACGCCGAACATGGTTTGGAATGAACAAGGAGGGAGTCCCAGTTGCTGGTGAGTACCGAATCCAGCCGGATTGGGAGATAATCGAATCGCTAATGAAAATCCGCCCAGCAGAAACACTCCCCAGGCCACCAGCAACAGTCGGACAACCGTGTTGATCGGTCGACCATGTCCAGAGTGGTACCAGGCCATGAGTGATTCAGAGCAGGAAGGGGCGGTTTGATAGTGTTTTGCATAAAGAGCCGCAAGACCGGATCACACAGCCCAACAAGTTGGAATGCCTTTGGTCCGGACGTCACGGCTGGTCTGTTCTGACCCCCACGGGGTTGCTACAATGATGCCGATCCGGATGGAGGCAACAGGGCCGGGGGTCGGCACCAAAGCCTCTCGGAAACAAGGGTGAAACGATGGGAATCACGATTACCGAAAAGGCTGCGGTCGAAGCGTCTCGCGCACTGGAAGAAACAAGCCAGGCGACTGACGGACATGTTTTGCGGGTGGGAGTCTCTGGCGGCGGCTGTGGCGGCTTCCAGTATCGCCTGGCATGGGATGACAAGGTCGACGAAACAGCCGATGACGTCTCGACGCAACACGGTGTGCGGATCGCCGTGGACCGGAAGAGCATGCTGTATCTCGACGGTGTGGTCATCGACTGGCACGACGGGCTGGAACAGCGGGGTTTCCGATTCGACAACCCCAATGCACAGCAGTCCTGCGGCTGCGGAACTAGCTTCTCCTGCTAAATTGATTGAGGTTGGTTTCTTCAGAACCAACTGCGATTGCGGCCGATTCCTCCCCCTGCAACCGGGACGAGTCGGCCGTGTTGCGATTTGACTTCCTCCCGATGGCCGTGCTGGTCATCACCCTCCGGCGTTCGAGATCGTTCCAAACGCCGTCAGTTGAAGGACACAGTGGCAATGAGTTTCGAAGGACGAGTCGGGCTGGTAACGGGCGCGTCGCGTGGGATTGGACGGGCCACAGCGATCGCCCTGGCCCGTGACGGTGCCGACGTGGGAATCAACTACCGCTCGCATACCGACGAGGCTCTCGAGGTGGTCGAAGAGATCGAACGAATGGGACGAAGGGCCGTGCTGTTGCAGGCTGACGTGTCCGATCAGGAAGCCGTCGAGGCCATGGTGGCCCGGACCGTCGAGGAACTCGGTCGGCTCGACCTGTTTGTCTCCAATGCCGCCTACAGTGACCGCGAACTGATGATTGATGCGGACATGGAGGGCTTCAAACGTACGATCGACGTCTCGATGTGGGGCGCCTTCTACGGGCTGAGAGCCTCGGCCCAACACATGGTGCGGCAGGGTGAGGGCGGCTCGATCGTGATGGTCAGTTCTCCGCACGCGGTGCTCGCGATCCCCACCTCGATGGCCTACAACATGTCCAAGGCCGCCATCGACCACATGTCACGTACCGCCTCGATGGAACTCGCCCCACATCGCATTCGGGTCAACATCGTCCATCCGGGCTGGATCGACACACCCGGTGAACGGAAGTTCTTCTCCGAGGAACAGCTCGAGGAAGGGGCAGCTGAGCTGCCCTTGAAACGGTTGGGAACGGCCGAAGAGATCGCCGAGAGCATCGCGTTTATTCTCAGCGACAAGGCCAGTTACATGACCGGCAGCACAACCACCATCGACGGAGGTGTTGGCCAGCCATGGTGGTCCAACCGTGCCGAAGGCAAGCAGTAGAGTCCAGTCGGTCGCCTCGACCATTGTTTGACACCCTGCGCCGGGCGTTCGTAGAATTGGCTGCTTGGCCGGGCGTTCACCGCCCCATTCCTCTCGACTCTCCCCACCGATCGAAACACACCAGGAGCTCGTCCCCATGAGTGACGATGCGATTCAAAGCGTACTGAAGGAAAACCGTCAATTCCCACCAGCGGAGGCCTTTTCGGCCGACGCCCACATCTCCAGCGACGAGCAATACCAGGAAATGTGGCAGCGGGCCAAGGACGACCCCGATGGATTCTGGGGAGAACTGGCGCGAGAGAACCTCGATTGGATTGAACCCTTCGAACAGGTGTCCGAGGGCGACATGCCCGACACGAAGTGGTTCACCGGTGGAAAACTCAATGTCACCCAGAACTGCCTCGACCGGCACCTGGACAACTGGCGAAAGAACAAGGCTGCAATCATCTGGGAAGGCGAACCCGGCGACACCCGGGTCCTGCGTTACCAGGACCTGCACCGCGAGGTGTGCCGTTTTGCCAACGTGCTGAAACAACTGGGTGTGGAAACAGGGGACCGGGTCACCCTGTACATGCCGATGATTCCCGAGTTGGCCATCGCCATGCTGGCCTGCGCCCGAATCGGCGCTGTGCACTCGATCATCTTCGGTGGCTTCAGCGCCGACGCGGTGGCCGAACGAAACAACGACGCACAGGCCAAGCTGGTCGTCACCGCCGACGCCGGCTGGCGACGTGGCAAGGAACTGCCTCTCAAGGCCGCCGTCGACAAGAGTCTCGAAAAATCGCCGTCGGTCGAAAAAGTTGTCGTGGTACGACGAACCGGATACGAGGTCGAGATGGTCCCCGATCGGGACTACTGGTGGCACGACCTGGTCGAGACCGCCTCGACCGAATGCGAAGCCACTCCGCTCGACTCCGAACACCCCCTGTTCATCCTCTACACCTCCGGATCGACCGGCAAACCCAAGGGAGTCCTGCACACCACCGCCGGCTACCTGCTGGGCACGACGATGACGTCGCGCTGGGTCTTCGACCTCAAGGACGACGACACCTACTGGTGCACCGCCGACATCGGTTGGATCACCGGGCACAGCTACATTGTCTATGGTCCCCTGGCCAACGGAGCCACCACCGTGATGTACGAGGGTGCTCCGAACTGGCCGGATGAAGGCCGCTTCTGGCAGATCGTCGAGAAGTACGGGGTATCGATCTTCTACACCGCGCCCACGGCCATCCGGGCCTTCATCAAGTGGGGCGACGATTGGCCCGGACAGGCCGACCTCTCCAGCCTGCGTCTGCTGGGCACCGTTGGGGAACCAATCAACCCCGAGGCCTGGATGTGGTACCACCGGGTCATCGGCGCCGAACGTTGCCCGATCGTGGACACCTGGTGGCAAACAGAAACCGGCGGAATCATGCTCAGCCCCCTGCCGGGCATCACCGCGACGAAACCGGGCAGCTGCACCCGGCCGCTGCCTGGGGTTGTCCCGGAAATCGTCACCAAGGACGGACAGAAACTGGATGACAACCAGGGCGGTTTGCTGGTCATGAAACAGCCCTGGCCGTCGATGCTGAGAACACTTTACGGAGATCACGACCGTTTTCTCGAGACGTATTTCAGCGAGATCCCGGGGTGCTATTTCGCCGGCGACGGTGCCCGTCGTGACGAGGACGGCTACTACTGGATCATGGGGCGTGTCGACGACGTGCTCAATGTCGCGGGACACCGATTGAGCACCATGGAAATCGAGAGTTCCCTGGTGTCCCATCCCAAGGTCGCAGAAGCGGCAGTCGTGGGTTTCCCACACGACCTGAAAGGGGAAGGCATCTGCTGTTTCGTGACAATGACCGTCGATGACGACTCCGAGGAACTCAAAGCCGAATTGACCAGCCACGTCCGAGAACAAATCGGAGCCATCGCAACGCCCGACCAGATTCGATTTGCCGCCGCCGTCCCCAAGACACGAAGTGGGAAAATCATGAGACGGCTGCTGCGAGACATCGCTGCCGGGCGAGAACAAATCGGCGATACGACCACGCTGGAGGACTACACGGTGCTGGCCAAACTCCGTGAGGAAGACGAGTGACCCGACCAGGCCATTTCACCCGGCCACCGAGTCGCCCACCAATCGCGGGACGGCAACACAAACACGCGGCCTGACCCCATGGTCCAGGGTCTCGCGGAATTACTCGTGCCGCAACGCCTCGATCGGATCCAGGTAGGCGGCACGACGGGCAGGGTAAATCCCGAAGACAATCCCGATCAGGACGGAGATTCCAAAAGCCAGGGCGATCGACCACGGCAGCACCACCGGGGTCGCGTTCGAGACGATATCGGGCAGCCCCGCCGTCGCGCCGGGAAACACGTCCCGCAACAGCTCACGCAACCCCACCAGCACCCACGGACACCCCAGGCCGGCCAGGATGCCTGCCAGTCCCCCCACCGTGGTCAACACGGTCACCTCCATCAGGAACTGCCTGACAATATCTGACCGGGTGGCTCCCATGGCACGACGGACACCGATCTCGCGAGTCCGTTCGGTGATTGTCGCCAGCATGATATTCATGATCCCAATGCCTCCAACCAGCAGCGAGATGAACGCGATCAGCCCCATGAAAATCATGAACATCAGCCGCGTGGCCCGTGCCTGTTCGAGCAGTTCCAGCGGAGTGACGACCGCGTAATCGGGCTGTTCAACATCGTGCAACCGGCTCATGGTGTCCTCGATCGCCTTGGCCGTCGGCACCACGTCGTCGATCGATCGCACCTGGAAGGTGACCTGGCTCAACTCGACTTCCTGGCCGCTTCGCTGGCCCGCCGCAATCGTCAACGTGCGATCCCCGATTCGCCGCCAGAATGTCGTGACAGGGATATAGACATCGTCACCGAAGTCCTGCGAATCCAACGACCCGGCGATGCCGGCCATCGGCAAACGGGCCTTCATCAATCCCACGACTCGGTAGGGAATGTCCCGGATACGAATCGTCTGTCCCACCGGGTCCAGCAGCTGAAAGAATTTCGCCGCCGCACCGGCTCCGAGAACGCAGACATTGTCCTCATTCTCGACGTCGATCGCCGAGAGAAAGTGACCCCGCCGGACATCCAGGTGCATCACTCGAGCGTACTCGGTCGTGCAACCAACCAGCCGCACTTGCATCGTCTTGTCGCGAAAGTGCGCTTCGCGATACGCCTCACGGATTCGCAACGCAAATTCCAGCGTCGGAATCGTCTCGACGAGCGTGGAGTAGTCGCGGCGCTTGATCCCGTACGGCGTCCAGAAATCCGTGTCCTCGAGATTGTCGTTGGAGGGACGCTTGGAAAGCAGGATGATGTTGGTGACACCCAGGTCCTCGATCTGCTTTTGGGCCGACCGGCTGATCCCCTCGCTGATCGCCAGCAACCAAACCACGCTGGTCACTCCGATGAAGATCCCCAGCAACGTCAACAGGGAACGCAGCGGGTGGAGCAGCAGACTCTTGGCCCCCTGTCGCAACGAGCGCCAGAACATCACGGTCCGGTCCGCACCACGTCGGCGGCCCCCGACGGCGACGAGTCCTGGCCAGGCTCGGGAATGTCCCCAGCCGAATCGTCCCAGAGCAACTCGGGATTAATCGCCACCTCATCACCCACCTTCAGACCTGTCTCAACAACCACAAAACTGTCGTTGTTGGGTCCCACCGTAACCTGGCGCAACTCCCACGTCGGCTTCCGGCTTCGCACCAGGCAATAGTGCTTCCCATCGCGCTCCACGACCGACTGGATAGGGGCTTGCAGCACGTTGTCCTTGTGAGCAACGAAGATATGCACCTTGACCCTCTGGCCCGGTCGTAGATCACGGGGCGGATTCTTGACCGTGATCTTTGCACCATACTCGATCGGGGCACCGTGCCAACGACGAGGAAATGGAAACGGGTTGATCTCGGCCAGTTCTCCGGACAGCGGCAAATCCGGATTGATGTCCAGCACGATTCGAGCCGAGTTGCCCACCTGGATCCGGTTCAACTTCGAGTCGTTGATCTTGGCCGCGACCCTCATCTGGGTCGGATCAGGTAGACGGAGCACCACCTGACGCTTGCGGATCTCGGCCCCTTCCTCGATCACCACATTGTCTCGCCGCTCGTAATCATTGGCATACACCACCTGCCCCGCTTTCGGGGCCAGGATACGACAATTCGCCTTTTGCTCGGTCAACTCGGCCAGTTTCTCGCGACTGAGATCGAGCTTTCGCTTGGTGGATTTCAGAAACGCATCACGCTTGGCGATTTCCGCTTTGTATTCGGCAATGAACTTCGCGCGAGTGTACTTCTGGAGTGCCAGGAGTTTGATCTCTGCCACGCGAACCGACTTGGCCGCGATTTCGACGTTTTCCGCCTGGGTCTCCATCTGCAATCGCGACACGAATCCCTTGCGATACATCTTCTGCAAGTGGTCCAGTTGATCCTTGTGAGTCTTGACCAGCGACTGGGCCGTCAACAGGTTCGCCTCGAAGGTCTCCTTCTCCACCAGGTAGATCCCGTCAACATACTCATTGAGTGTCTGGACAGCTTTCTGCGATTCACTCTGGGCCTCGACCACCGCCGCGTCGTCAGTGGCAACCAGCGTTTCCTGTTCGATCAGACGCTGTTTCAACGCCGTATCATCAAAGGCGACCAGGAAGTCACCCTCCTTGACGATCGTACCCTCGTCGACCACTTCCAGGATGCGGGTTCCCGCCGCCCCCGGCGGCGCTTCCAGTTCACACACAATTTCCAGGTTGTCGGAACTTTCCACATCACCCGACTCGGTGATGAATGCCTCGAAGTCCGACCTCTCGATCGAGTGAATCAGGACCCGTGCCAACTCGCCCTGGCGATCAGCCCCGGTCGAGTCGCTCAACTGGTCAACAACCAGAAATCCGGTGACGAGAACAAATGTGGCGGCCAGGCCGAGTTTCAGCCATCCGCCCGGCCGCCGACGCACCTGACGCAATTTCGGCTCGCCGGTCTCCGCGGCTGGTTCGGTCCCGTCCAAAGGGAGTTCGACCTGCACTCCAGTCACCATCCGACTCGTCTCCTTTGCCCGGCCGACGGCCACCGCAACCCTGTCAACGATAAGCAATCCCCCGGGCTTTCTCCACGCCCGGATCGGCCTCTAATGAACCTTCATCCCATAGTCTCTAGTCGGCACAAAACCACGTCTCCCATCATCACCCTTCGTGATTGTCCGTCGGCAGTTCCTGGCCCGTGATCGATCGAAACAACCCCTCGGCCAGGTTTCTTCGGACCACGCTCGGCTCCACCACGAAGCAACCCCGCGCCCGTGCCTCGGCCAGCACTTCGGTGTCCTCGTCTCCAGCCGCCACGTCGATCACCTGCATCGGTGGCCGCAGGAACGCGGGATTGAGCTGCCCTCGTCCGGGCCCCAGCTCCAAGTCCGGATCGGCCAGGACCACGATATCCACAAGCGTGTCGTAGAGATTCTGTGCCGGAATGAACCGCACCTCATTGTCCACCGCCAGTTGCCGTGCCTCCTGGTCATTACTGCCAGCGACGCTGACCAGGCCCTTTCTGCGTGTCACTCCAAAGATCATCGTTCGTGCCAGGGCTCCGCTGCCGAACACCAGCACATTGCGTCGATCCAGCGGTCGATCACCACTTCCCTCCTGTTGCGATTCCAGGGTCCGCAACGCAGCTCGCCACAAGCACCCGAATCCGCGCCAGGCCCCGTCCCGGTTCATCAGCAGGTCCACCGGCCCATCAACTCCCAGTGCTTCCTCGCGACTCTCGGCCAGCTCACCCAGCCGTTCGTCACCACCGGAACGCCCGACAACCCCCCCCACCTTCAACACCTCAAGCATCTGCTTCAGCCGGCCCGTATCATTCCAGGCCAACGGCAACCATCTCGCGTCGAGCCCCGCCGTCTCGGCCGCGCGATTGAAGAGGCCGGTCAGTTCCATGGTTCCCGTATCGAATCCATCGAAACCAATGAAATGCGTCTTGTTGCTGATCGAGCGCCAACGATGGATCTCATCCAGATCTCCCACGGTTGGCTGTCCCTCGTACGCCTCCATGCCCCGTTCCAACGCGGCATAGATCCACGGGGACCCGTACTTGCGCGCCAGCAACGAAAACGTCAGTCCACAGGGTCCCAGCCCCATACCAACCACCGGCAGGTCCCGTTTCTGACTGACGGTCGAGAGCAACGGCCAGGCCGCCTCGAGCGTGGGAGTCGGCCAGGTGAACTTGACCACATCGGCATCCGCGTCACGAGCTGCGTCGAATACCGAATCGATCTCACCTCGCGTGGCTCCCAGTGATTCGTAAAGACTCGTGTGGGCCACCACCCGCTTGGTGCGTCCATAACGCGGCACCTTCTTGGCAATGTCCAGATCCAGTTCAATCCATTCGGGTTCGGCCACGATCGCCTGCCGCAGCAATTGCAGGCGTTCGGTCTCATCACCGGTCCAATGCCCCCCATCCTGAGAACGCCGACAGGTGACGAGGATCGGCTTATCAACCGCCTCGATCAGGTCCGCGATATCCGGGGACCGGACCAGGTGATCCAGGCACAGCTCAATCAGGTCCCCCTGGCGGGAGGCATTGAGTAGGTCGGCCTTGGCCAGTCGTCTCGATTCGGGTGTGACCGAAATACAAATCATCGTATCGTCTCAATCTCAACTTGCTCCCCGGAAATGTCCAATCAGTCGGCGACACTCTGCTTGAGAATCTCGTCGTAAACCGCGCGAGCCTTGTCGTAGGCCGCCTTGGCAGCCGGCTGCTCGGTTGCCCGAATCCGCCCCTGTTTCTGTTTCCAGCAGACATCAACAGCCTGCCGACACCAGCGAGCACTGCGACGGCTGGCTCGGACCGGCTTCTTGCCAATCTCGACAAACACCGGGTTGGTGTGAACCGAGGGAAAAATTCGCACAGCCACCCAGCTGGAATGCTCCAATTGCACGTCGAATTTCAACGTCCGAGTCTTCCCGTCGGCAACGATCTCCTTCCTGGCCACCGGATAGCCATTGACGATCACCTCCACCGGAACCCGGCGGCTGTCACCCAGCCGTGATCGCTCGATGTGCCAGTACGGTTTCTGGTCAAGCCGACTACCGCGAATCGCCTCGGTTGCATCGGTCGGCTCGGGCTCCAGCCTCGCGGCCACGTCAAACCGCACCTTGACCTCGCCTGGCTTCTTGAGATTGAGTTGGCTGATCGCCTTGCCCGACCCCGGTTCGCCAACCGCAACATCGTCGACCTGAAAATCCAGGATGTGCGATCGGCCATCGCCACAGTAACTCCGACCGTCCCGGACCCCGGCGATCCAGTTGTCGAACGTCAGGGGCTGGTCCTTGTCGAGTTTCACGTAGATCCGTCCCAGTCCCACTTTGTCTCCATAGATGCAGGGGAAGTCCGTTTCGCCACTGATCCGGGAACGGAAGCCGCAGTTGAGCGTGTGGTACCAGATATTCAATTCCCAGACGCTGGGTGTATCGACGGCCGAGATGAAATGGCAGACATCGTGGGCAACGGTCACGATGAACTCGTTGGCCCCGATCCCGTCAAACGGCGGCATCGCATAATCAGGCAACTTGTCGGCCGCACGGCCCTTCCATCCGGTGGGCACCCGACGGTAGTTGACAAATTGCCGCTTTCCATCAGCCGTGTAATCGGGCAATGCCAACCCCCAGCCGCTGTGACTGTAACCGACCACTCCGCCTTGCTGCTTGCCCCAATCGAGCACCGGCAAGGTCCAACTGGGCCACTCCTCGATCAGCTTGGTCCCGGGGTAGTCGTCCTCGGAGAGTCGCAACAGGCACAGGTGGCCCGCATGAGAACTGGGGAAACCACTGACTTCGACGTCATAACGCATCAGGTGCTGGGGTCGCGAGAGTGCCGACGTTCGGCCCTCGAAGTACTGCTTCTGGGAATACCAGCAAGGTCCCCACGAGAGCACGCAACCGACGTTGAGATCTTCGCCAAGAATATGTCGCATCATGTCCGCCGGGGTCACCCCTTCGGTCGGACTGTCATAGTGTGCACATCCAGCTGCGTGAACATGGTGATCACCAGAGAACCACCTCCGGGTCGCCGGATGAACCCATCGGGCCAGTTGGAAATTGGCCCGATGGCTGGCGACACCACTGGGCACAACCAGCTGCCGCCGCTGCACTTCGTATTCGGGACCACGAGACAATTCGATGCTGTATTCCCCCGGTGGCAGGTGAACACTCTCACCGTCGGCCCGATAAACCTGGTTGTGAAAAAAGAAATCTGGAGCCAGGCGTCGCGCGGGATTCGGGTAGATCCGGCCCCGGCTGTCTCGGATCACAAAGGCTGCGGTCGTCGGGCTGCCATCAATATCCCGAACTCCCAACGAGACCTCGACGGCCGGCACGCAATCAAACAGTACCGCCACCTCGCTACGAAACCCCAGGTCCTGTGTGCCCTGTCCAACGTGAAACGACAATTTCGCCTCGCGCCGTCCCACGTCTCGACTGTACAACTGAAGAATGCGGTACTCGAGTTCGAGTCCCGAAAGCGTCGGCTTGAGAGGCTGCCTGTTGAACAGGGCAATATCCAAAAATCTCTGGCCCACGTCAGACGGCTGAACCAGTTTCGCCTTGGACTGGGGCCGTTGCCTGGACCCCTGGCCTCGCATGTAGACGGGTAACGCCTGCGGACTGTTGGCGACCAGCCTGGCCGTCACGCCCGCCTCATTGTGAACCTTCACCAGGAAAGTTCGCCATCCTTGCTGAACAAGTTGTCGTGGCGCTGCTCCCTCGGCCACCTTCACCCGGCTCTCGGCATTGACGTGGACCCCCACCAGCGAATACCGGTCCAGCACGGCCTGGATCGTCTTGACCGCCACAGCGTCTTTCTTTTCGGCGTAGGCCGATGACAAGCGAGCAACATCGGCACGTGGCAGCGGGGTCCCCGCATAGTTCAACGCCTCGACCAATCGTTTCGTCGCTGCCACCAGCGGCTGACGTTCAACCGACACCACCTCCGGCAATTTCCCGGCGCGGGCCGTGGCCGGCATCAACGGCAGAACCACGAGAACACCCCAGAGAACCATCCGGGCACAGCGAAGGAATCCCGGCAACCGGTGGGAGTGAGAATCGCAGCGATCGGAAAAATTCATGAGAGCAGTCTCCTGGGGGCACGACCCGACAAAGCGGAACTCATTGTGTGGCCCTCCCGAGACGACTGCAAGCACCGCCGAGACAATCAGTTCACGCCGACTCAGTCGGTCTTCGGATCGGTCGGTGAAACGACCCTCCGCAACACGGTCACCGGTTGGGCCGCCAGCTCCGAGTCGAGAGTCCGCAGTTCATCGGGTTCGGGCATGCGGACCAGCGAACCGTCGGACATCACATCGAGATTGGTCAACACGACCAACTCGCCCTCCTGGAGAATCCCCGGTTCCACGAGAGCCAGTGTCTGCAGCATCCTGGGCCTGGTGCCATGCTGATCGACCAGCAGACGTCTTTCGATCGTGCGGGCATCCGTCGCCGGACCGCCCGCGACACTCGGATCGACCATCACTGGCTCTGTCCTCGCCACCCAGACAAACTCCCGACCCCGATTGTCGACAGAAATTGCATCCCTGGGAATCACGACCGCCCGACCATGCTGCAGCCCAGTAATCCGGGCGTGAACAAAGGTGCCCGGCACCAGGGGCTGTGACTGCCGACTGTTCTCGACAACGACAAAGGCACGCCCCGTTCGAGTCCGTTCGTCGATCTCGGGGGCCAATCTCACCACGCGACCTTTCCACGATGCCGCCCCCGACTCTTCGGTGGCGAGGTCCACCAGGGGGCCCTCGCCGGCATCGAGAACCATGCGAACCTGTTCGTAGTCCGTTGCCGTCAGCGACACGGGAACCTCGATCCGGCTGTCATCAACCAGGCGGACCAGGGCCTCGCCGGGACGCACATACTGCCCCTGCTCGACGTGGACCTCCCCCAGCACGCCACTGAATGGCGCCTGGACGGTGGCATGGTCCAGTTCGAGTTGGGCCAGGGCAAGATCGGCCTGGTGAACGGCCTGGCGTTTCTCCAGTTTCTGCTCGTCCAGAGGCAGCAGGCTTTTCCGGTTCTCAAGCGCAATCACCTGATCGTCGTAGCGTCGCAGTTCCAGGGTCACTCGGGTCACATCACTGTCACTGGCCACGCCCTTGGCTTTCAAGTCACGGACCCTCTCGTATTCCTTGCGGTACTCGGCCCGGTCCGCACGGGCCTTCCCGAGCAATACCGTGGTGTTCTTGACGTCCTGGGCATGCCGGGCCAACTCGGCCTTGTCCTCTTCCAGTCGCCGCTGAGCCTGGGTCACCTTCTGCTGAAAAGCCTGCGAATCAATCTCCACAAGAATCACCGGCTTGCCCTCGGACTGCTGCGGAGGAATTCTCAATCCGACTCGCAATTGAGGGTGGACCGACACGATCTCGCCCGCCACCTGTGCTGCCAACACGACCTGGTGATCACTCCGGGCCGTTCCAAATGCCGACATGATCTGCTGCATCGGCTGGGATTCCACGCGGTACAGGTCCACCTGGAAGACTCGTCTCTGTTGTTCACGATTGGGAGGCTGGCTCCGCAGTGATGCCAGAAATGTAAATCCCGAAAATCCAGCCGCCAGCAAAGCACTACTGACAAAAACCGAGACCGCGGTTCGACGGATCCACGAGGAAACCAGTAAAGGCATTGTCGCTCCAGGGCTCTTGTCCCCGACCGGGTGACATCCGGTGCGGACGATCTGGACAGAAGGTCATGACAGGCCCGCCAACCCCATCCAACAACCTGCTAGGATGGGTCACCGAGCCGACCACGGCTCCAACTCAAAGAGTTTATTGTAGAGACTGTCGACACCTCGTGGCGAGACCCGGAAGAACCGACGGGTGCGCCCTTGACGGAAAACCGTGGCCACTGAAATCCGCCAACTCACTCCCGAAGAACAACGGGACTTTGACCACGACGGCTTTGTCGTCGTACGCAAAATGGCCTCGCCCGAAACGTGTGGCGAGTTGCTCGCGGTGATCCGGGACGAACTCCAAAAACCGGAAGGTCCCCTCGAGTACGAAGCCGACCTGGGGTACCCCGGTGCGCCGTCGAATCGCGAAGCCAACGGTGGAGCGACGCTCCGACGGCTGCAGCAAGCCTTCAATCGACACCCCCTGTTTGCCGGGTGGGCGGCCAACCCGGACCTGTTGTCCTGCGTGGCCCAGTTGGTCGGCCCGGATGTGGTCCTGCCTCTGGCCCACCACAATTGTGTCATGACCAAGCAACCGCGGTTCTCCAGCCGAACCGCCTGGCACCAGGACTTCCGTTACTGGTCGTTTCAACGACCCGAATTGGTCAGCGCCTGGCTGGCATTGGGTCCTGAAACCGCTGAGAACGGCGCGCTGGAGGTCGTCCCCGGCAGCCATGCCATGACACTCGACACCGGTCGATTTGACCCCAACAAGTTCTTCCGGGAAGACCTGCCTGAAAACCAGGATCTGCTCGATAGCCGCCGTCTCATCACGCTCGAAGTCGGCGACGTATTACTGTTTCACTGCCTGACCCTGCATTCGGCTGGCCCCAACCACACCGACGCAACCAAGTGTTCCCTCGTGTTCACCTACCGGCCCGCAGACAACCCTCCCGCTCCGGGGTCCCGTTCTGCCTCGATCCCGGAAGTCCCTCAGACTCCTGCCTCGTCCGGGTCATCCGGGTCATCGCCCGAGGATCGATCCTGACCGGCCAGGCGG
>CAWVUS010000114.1:0-15702 GCA_963933195.1 uncultured Planctomycetaceae bacterium | reverse complement strand
GGAGCCCTTGAGGGCGGCGGCGGCCGTGTCGAGCCTCAACCCGGCCGCCTGTTTTCGCACCCCATGACAACGGAAACAGTGAGCTCGCAGGATGGTCTTGACCTGGGTGTAGCGGTCTGGCTCGGCAGCCGCCACCGGCGAGAGCGTTGCCGCTGAAACGAGGATGAGAAGTAGGCGAGCAGCCATGTTGGACCAGTTGGAGCCCGGGTTGGTCAGCCTGCAGTCTACCAACCACGCACGGGTGACCGATATGCTTGCAGACTGTGGTGCGATGGCCGGGCATGGAACTGCCATGCCCGGCGTCACCTGGAACCGGACCGTAGCCGAGGGGGGGCCGATGTCGACCAGTTTTTCCGAATCCGAGACCGCAATCCGTTTCCTGGACAAACAACTGGATGCCATCCGCGCTGTACTGGATGAATTCCCCGTCGATGCGATCTGGAGTCGCCCCTCCACGGGGGTCGTGTCACTGGGCAACTTGGTCTGCCACGTTGCCGGTTCCATGAGAGACTGGTTTGAAAATGGCCTGGCGGCGGGCGATTGGGTGCGAGACCGCCAACTGGAATTTGACCGTGACACTGGTCCAGACCGGGCCGGATTGCACGCGATGCTCGACGAGACTCGCACTCTCTGTACGGCATTCTTGGCCGAGGTCTGTGAGACGAACTGGGAGGACGATCGGCAGTTCCGAGGTCGCACGTTGCCGGTTCGCGAGGTGCTGTGGCATCAGGTTGAGCACGTCGCCTATCACGCCGGACAGGCGGCGTTGTTGCGTCGGTTGACCGGTCGATTGCCGGCTCGACCGTAGCCCTGTCGCTGGTGGTGCGGGTAGAATTGCCGAGTCGTATTTTGTGAACGAAGGAGTTGGCCATGCGTGGTGTGATTTTGCTGGGTGTGCTCTTGGTGACGTCACCGGTGCTGGCTGACGCGTGGCCTGGTTTCGGTGGCACACCGGCTCGCGATCATCGCACCGACGAGTCGTTGGCGACGAGCCTGCACCTGGCCTGGTCGCGGCAGGCCCGTCATGCTCCTCGTCCGGCGTGGCCGCGTGATGATCGGATGTCATTCGATCGAGCCAGTCGGGTGGCCGTGGTCGACGGTCGCGTGTTCTATGGCAGTTCCGTCGACGGTCGCCTCCGTTGCCTGGATGCTGAAACCGGCCAGACCCGTTGGACGTTTGCCACTGGCGGGCCGGTCCGATTTGCTCCGGCCGTCTGGCGTGATCGCCTGTTTGTGACCAGCGATGACGGTTACCTGTATTGCTTGTCGACCACCGACGGACACTTGATCAAGCGGTGGCGGGGTGGGCCGACCGATCAGCGAGTGATGGGCAACGGCCATGTGATCTCCCGCTGGCCAGCCCGAGGAGGTGTGGTCATTGCCGATGACATTGTCTACTGGGCGGCCGGGATCTGGCAGTCGGAAGGCATTTTTATCCGGGCACAGCGGGCCGACACCGGAAAACTGGTCTGGCTCAACGACAAGTCCGGTGGCATCGAGATGCCTCAGCCGCACGGCGGAGCGACGGCCAAGAGCGGTGTGACGGCCCAGGGACACCTGGTGGTCATCGGCAACAGGTTGCTGGTTCCGACCGGCCGCGCCGTGCCGGCGGTTTTTGACCGCGGCACCGGACAGTTCCTGTATTACCGGCTCCAGCAGAACACCCACCGGGGTGCCACCGCCACGATGGGGCACGGGGATGTCTTCATCAATGGTGGACTGGCCTACGACCTGGGGGCCGGTGGCCTGTTGAAAGGGCTGGGGGCCGGCAGCGTCGCATCGGCAGGTAAGACACTCTGGCGCGGCAACGGGGCGACACTGGAGAACTGGCAACTGACCCAGCGAATCGGTAAGGACCGCAAGGGAAAGCCGGTGACGATTCGCGAATTGAAACAACTGGCGTCGGTTGCCAAGGTTCCCGGGGGACAGGGGCTACTGGTTGCCGGCAACACGATCGTTTCGGCGGGCGAGGACCTGGTTGTCGTGGTCGATGCGACCGCAGGCCGGGTGGCTTGGAAACACGCTGTCGATGGGGTCCCTCGGGACCTGGCCGTTTCCGATGGCCGTTTGTTCGTGGCCACCGACAGTGGTCGGCTGTACTGCTTTGGTGATTCGGCTGTCACCCGGCCGGTCCACTACACACCCTCACGGGCCGGTGACGTCCGTGATGACAAGCAGATTTCCACGGCTGCGGACCGGATCCTCAAGACCTCCGGTGTCACCAGTGGTTACTGCGTCGACCTGGGATGTGGTGACGGACAACTGGCCAGCAGGTTGGCCAGGCACAGCGACCTGTTCATCTTTGCCATCGACCCCGATCCGGCCCAGGTCGCATCGGCTCGCCGTCGCCTGGCTGCCCAGGGGCTGTTGGGACACCGGGTGACCGTCCACCAGGGACAGCTGGAATCGACACAGTTTCCCAAGTACATTGCCAATCTTGTGGTGTCACAGCGAGTTCTTCTGCGCCAGGCGGACACCGCGAAGATTGCGACGGAGGCGGGTCGGTTGCAGCGACCCTGGGGTGGTGTCCTGGCTGTCGGGCCGGTGGAGGACCTGACGTTTGACACGCGTGAGGGACTGGCGGATGCCGGGACCTGGAACCACCAGTACTCGACGCCGGCCAACACTCTCTGCTCGACGGATCCCATCAAGGGGCCGTTGCGAGTCCTGTGGTTTCACGATGTGAATCTGGAACTGCCCAGTCGGCACGGCCGGGCCCCGTCGCCCCTGTTCCACCGTGGCCGGTTGTTCGTCGAGGGGATGGACGCCCTCCGCGGGGTGGATGCCTACAACGGCCGTACGTTGTGGGAGTTCGCCCTTCCCGGCGTGTTGCACGCTTACAACGCTGACCACATCGTTGGCGTTTCGGGGACGGGAAGTAATTTCTGTGCCAACGGAGACAGTGTTTACGTACGTCGAAAGGGAGTCTGCTATCGGCTTGATGCCGCAACTGGAAAGGTGCTGGGTACTTTCGTGGCGCCCGCTCATGCCGACGGCAAGAAATCGCTGTGGGGACACATCGCCTGCGAGAATGGACTGTTGTTTGGTTCGTTGATCAACGAACAGCACATCGTGAAACATGCCTGGCGACCGGCGGATATGAGCCGCCTGTTCACCGAATCGAAAACATTCTTCGTGATGGATGCCAAGAGTGGAAAGTTGAAGTGGCGATACGACGCCAAGCGTTCGATCCGTCATAACGCGATCGCGATTGGTGATGGGCGGGTGTTCTTGATTGACCGAGACCGGGCATTGGGTGACCTGCTCGACGAGAAGGCTGCCCGTCGTGGAACCAAGGATGGCAAACCGCCGGCTCATGCCACCGGCGAACTGGTTTGCCTGGATGCGGTCACGGGCAAACCGGCCTGGCAGAACAAGAAGGATATCTTCGGAACGGTACTGGTCTTCAGCCAGCAGCACGACATGTTGCTGATGAGTTATCAGTCAACGCGGTTCAAGCTGCCCTCGGAAGTGGGCGGACGGATGGCGGTGTTCCGGGCCAGCGAAGGCTACCGCGTGTGGGACAAGAAGGTCGACTACATCACCCGGCCGTTGGTCAACGATCGAATGATCATCACACAGCCGGCCCGCCTGGACCTGTTGACCGGGGAGGATGAGCCGTGGTCTTTCAAGCGTTCGTATGGCTGTGGTCAACTGGCCGGCTCGAAGAACCTGTTGTTGTTCCGGTCGGCGACGGTTGGATACGTCGATTTCACCCGGAAGGTCGGGACCGAGAACTTTGGTGGAATTCGGCCGGGCTGCTGGGTCAATGCGTTGCCGGCCGGTGGCCTGGTCTTCATCCCCGATGCATCGGCAGGTTGTCGTTGCAGTTACCAGAATCGGTCCTGGGTCGCGTTGCAGGGACCAGAAGAACCCGAGACGCCGGGTCCGGTCGGTCCGTGAGCGAAACAATCTGCCGGGTGTTTGTTCTTGGGCCCGACGTGATTGGACAACACCAGATTCGGCTGGGCTTGATTCCTCGACCGAGGGCCGTTTGGTAGTCTGGGGGTCGAGGCGTCCGTCTGTGTGCTGAGGGTAGCTGCTGATGTGTGGCATCGTGGGACTGTTGATCCGGCGTCCCGAATTGCGCGCCAGGCTGGGGGAATTGGCTGTTCCGATGCTCGACTGCATGGGTGACCGGGGGCCCGATTCGGCCGGGCTGGCAGTTTTCGACTCCCAGCCAAAATCGACTCGCCTGGGCTTCAGCCTGTACTGGCGCGAGGGAGCGTCGGATTGGGATGCGTTGCTCCGGCATCATCGCGAGCGGGGAGATGACGAGGCGACGCTTGATGAGAACGGTGACAACGGATTGCTCTGGACCGAGATGACTCCGCCGGAAGTGGCGACCTGGCTCGATCAGGACTGGCCCAGTGTCAGCCTGTTGTCTGCCGGACACAGCATCCGGCTGTTCAAGGACGAGGGGCATCCTCGCGATATCGCGACACGGTATGGATTTGCTTCTTTCTCGGGAACCCACCTGGTTGGTCACACGAGGATGGCCACCGAATCGATGGTCTCGCCCGCTCACGCTCATCCGTTCACCGCGGGCCAGGACTTTTGCCTGGTGCACAACGGATCGCTGTCGAATCCCAACAGCGTGAGACGCCGGTTGCAGCGGCAGGGGATCGCCTTTGAAACCGACAATGACACCGAGGCCGGGTGCCGCTACCTGGAGTGGCGGATGCGTGAAGGAGACAGCCTGGAGGAGGCGATCGAGTCTTCGTTTGGAGAACTCGACGGTTTTTTCACGTTCCTGATGGCGACCGATGAAAAGATGGTGCTGGTGCGCGATGCATTCGCCTGTAAGCCGGCGGTGGTGGCCGAGACGGATGACTACGTGGCCGTGGGATCTGAGTTTCGCGCACTCGCCCATCTTCCGGGAGTGGCCGAAGCGGATGTCTACGAGCCCGCGCCCAGGATGATCTACTCGTGGTCGGTGGCCGAGACGGGGTCTCCACAGGCGACGGCGGTGGCCTCATGAGCGACACCCGCACTTTCGATCTGGCCACGGTGACCGTGCGGGAATTGAATCAGTTCCTGCACGGAGAGTTGCCCGGGGCCGAGGTTGCACGGGTCAACATCGAGAACCCCAATGGTCGTCACAGCATCGCGGCGGGTCTCGATTGTCCCGTCGAGGTCGAAATACGCGGCCACGCCGGATATTTCATCGCCGGTATGAACAAGCAGGCCAGGGTGACCGTGCAGGGCAATGTTGGCTGGAGCGTCGGTGAAAACATGATGTCCGGCGAGGTGCGGGTGAACGGGCACGCGAGTGAATCGGCCGGTGCATCGGCTCACGGTGGTCTCCTGGTGATAGACGGCGACGCATCCAGTCGTTGTGCGATTTCTCTAAAGGGAGGCGACGTCGTGGTTGCCGGTGACGTCGGACACTTCTCGGCTTTCATGGCCCAGGCCGGTACCCTGGTGGTTTGTGGCAACGCCGGAGCCAATCTTGGTGATTCGCTCTACGAGACGGTCATTTATGTTGGTGGGACGATTGACAGCCTGGGGGCGGATGCCCAGGAGGAGCCGATGGAGTCATCGGACGTGGAGACGTTGAGCGGGCTGCTGTCCGCCTCGGGTGTCGAGGCCGATGCCGAGAACTTCCGTCGCGTTGCGTCGGCCAGGTCGCTTTACCATTGGAATGCGGAAGCTCACCAGGAGTACTAGGTCGCGTGAACGGTCCGTTTGAACAGCTTCCGCAGTCGCCGCAACTCGCCGGTGGTCCTGAACAACTCGAGGCGAGTGCGTCGTTCGATGCCGACGTGATGGCATATATCCGTCGTGCCACCCAGTGCGGGATCTATGACATTCGTGGCATGGGGGCCAAGCGGCGTTTGCCGACTTTTGATGACCTGGTGTTCCTGACGGCTTCGGCGTCACGCTATCCGTTGGAGGGGTACCGCGAGCAGTGCACGTCACGAACCGTGCTTGGGGGCCGATTTGCCAGCAAACCAATTGAACTTGAGATTCCGGTGACGATTGCCGGGATGAGCTTCGGGTCGTTGTCGGCTTCGGCCAAGGACGCGTTGGGACGAGCGGCGTCGGAGATGGGGACCTCGACGACGACCGGGGACGGAGGCATGACGCCCGAGGAGCGGGAGTCGTCCAAGACCCTGGTGTATCAGTGCCTGCCCAGTCGCTACGGATTCAATCCCGACGATCTGCGACAGGCCGACGCGATTGAGATCGTGATTGGCCAGGGGGCCAAGCCGGGTGGCGGTGGCATGCTGCTGGGGCAGAAGGTCAGTCCCCGGGTGGCGGGAATGCGGACCTTGCCCGAGGGGATCGACCAGCGTTCGGCGTGTCGGCATCCCGACTGGACTGGCCCAGATGACCTGGCTATCAAGATCGAGGAACTCCGTGAGATCACCGACTGGGAGAAACCGATCTACGTGAAAATGGGTGCCACGCGAGTCTTCGACGACGTGAAGTTGGCGGTCAAGGCGGGTGCCGACGTGGTCGTGATCGACGGCATGCAGGGAGGCACGGCGGCGACGCAGCAGGTCTTCATCGAGCACACCGGAATCCCCACGCTGGCCGCCTTGCCACAGGCCGTGGCGGCGTTGGAAGAGATGGACATGGCTGAGACGGTCGGGTTGATCATCTCCGGGGGTATCCGGACGGGTGCTGATGTGGCCAAGGCACTGGCCCTGGGGGCCGATGCGGTCTCGATTGGCCAGGCCGCATTGATTGCCCTGGGCTGCAACAACCACTGCCACCATGACGGTTCGGACTGGGTCGATGTGACCGGCGATTACCAGCAGTTGGGGACCGCCCCGGGGTACTGCCACCACTGTCAGACGGGGCGCTGTCCTGTCGGTATTACGACCCAGGACGAAGTGCTCGAACAGCGTCTGTTGCCCGAGACGGCCTCCGAGTGGGTCCGCAACTACCTGCAGGTTGTGAACATGGAAGTCACCACCCTGGCCCGGGCCTGTGGCAAGTCCGACGTGCACCACCTGGAACGGGAGGATCTTGCCGCGCTGACGGTGGAAGCCGCGGCCATGGCTCGAGTTCCCCTGGCCGGTACCTCCTGGATCCCTGGCGCGTGACACCGTGACAACCGAGGTTGGGAGTTGATCGGTCGCGTGGCACACGACCACCGCCGCCGATAGACTGGGCGTTCACAGCCACACCGAAACGGGGCCCGGAGACCCGAGATGACGACCCGCGAAGAGATCAAGGCACGAATCGAACAGGATGGGATCGAATTCCTGCTGGTCCAGTTCGTAGACCTCAACGGCACCGCCAAGGTCAAGATGGTGCCCGCCAGCGAACTGGATGCGTGTATCGACAGCGGGGCCGGATTTGCTGGTGCGGCGTTGTGGGGGCTGGGACAGGGTCCGCACGATCATGACATGCTCGCCCGGGTCGATCTGGACAGTTACACCCCGTTGCCCTGGAAGCCCAACACGGCGAGGCTGGCCGGCAACCTGTTCGTCGACGACGAGCCACACCCCTACTGTGCTCGGACCAACCTGGTGCGGGTGCTCGATGCGGCCCGTGAGAGCGGTTACGTGTTCAACATCGGAATGGAGCCCGAGCACTTTTTGGTGACCCGGAACGAGGATGGATCGATTTCACCATGGGATCCCGGTGGTGTCGATCACCTGGAAAAGCCCTGCTACGACTTTCGCTCGATGGCTCCGGCGATGGACTACCTGCAGGACCTGACCAGTTCACTCAATGCGCTCGGATGGGGTGTTTACCAGACCGATCACGAGGATGGAAACGGGCAGTACGAGATCAACTTCGATTACCAGGACGCGTTGACGACTGCCGACCGGATCACGTTCTTCAAGATGGCCAGCTCGCAGATTGCTGCCAAATACGGGGCGATTGCTACGCACATGCCGAAACCCTTTGCCGATCGAACCGGCAGCGGACTGCATGTGCATTTTCACGTTGCCGACGCCGAAACGGGCGGAAACCTGTTCCTGGACGAATCGGATGGACGTGGCCTGGGTCTTTCGCAATTCGCCTACCATTTCCTGGGTGGTGTGCTGGCTCATGCTCCGGCACTGATCGCCGTCACCTGTCCGACGGTCAACTGCTACAAGCGCTTGAAACTGGCCTCGGGGCTCCAGGGCAGCCGATCGGGATTCACCTGGACGCCGGCCTTCATCAGTTACGGCGACAACAATCGCACCCAGATGATTCGGACCGCCGGGCCGGGCCATGTCGAGGACCGCACCGTGTCTGCCGGCTGCAATCCGTACCTGGGGCTCGCTGCCTACCTGGCTGCCGGGCTCGACGGCGTCGAGAACAAGATTGATCCGGGAGAACCGAACCTGGGGAATCTCTACGAGAAGACGTTGGAAGAGATCACCGGGTCGGGTATCAGCATCCTGCCGCAGTCGCTGGGCGAGTCGCTGTCGGAATTGGAGAAAGACGATGTGGTGCAGGGCGGGCTGGGGGTGATTGCTGAGGAGTTCATCAAGGTCAAGACCTCCGAACTCCATGTCAGCGAACAACAGGTCACACCGTGGGAGATCGATCGGTATCTCACCCTGTTCTAGGGCGGGTGCCAGGACCAGACACACAAGGACGGACGAGGGACTGTGGTCTCTCGCGGCGAACAAGGAGAGCTGACGGCGTGTCGTTGATGATTCCCTGCCCACATTGCGAGCGACGTCCGGCCGGAGAATTCCACTTTGGTGGCCCGGTCCAGGAACGACCGCAGCCGGATGCTGCGACCGACCAGTGGATCGCCTACACCTACGACCAGCCGAATCGCAGGGGGGTTCAGTGGGAATGGTGGTTTCACCGTGGGGCCTGCCGGCAGTGGTTCCTGGTCCAGCGTGACACCCGAACCAACCAGGTGCTGGACTCGGTCCTGCCAGGTCCGGCAATGGCCGGGGCACCCGAAAGCGAGGGTGGCGATGAGTAGCCACGACGGATCCTGCAGTTTCACGTTCGACGGGAAGTCGATCACGGCGCGACCGGGACAGACGATCGCCGGTGCGTTGCACCAGGCCGGGGTCCACGTGGTCTCGCGGAGCTTCAAGTACCATCGGCCCCGTGGTCTGTTCTGTGCCACCGGCCGGTGTCCCAACTGCCTGTGCACGGTGGATGGTGATCCCAACGTGCGGACGTGTGTCACGCCGGCCAGCCAGGACATGGCCGTCCGCAGTCAGAATGCCTGGCCAGGGCTGAAGTGGGACGTGTTGTCGGTGTTCGACCGGTTGCACCGATTCATGCCGGTTGGTTTTTATTACCGTGTGATGCACAAGCCCCGGTTCCTGTGGCCGGTGTTTGAGTCGATCGTTCGCCGGATCGCGGGCCTTGGTCGTATCGACCAGCAGGCGGGCGGTCGGCGACGTTACGACCGTCAGACGTTGCACAGCGATGTGGTCGTGATCGGCGGAGGCTGGGCGGGAATGCACGCCGCGATCGAGGCCTCACGTGGTGGTTGTGATGTGACCCTGGTGGATGACGGCGAGGAACTGGGGGGGCACGCGTTGTTTGACCCGGTTTCGTGGGTCGAGCGAGAGCCGGAATTCCTGTCCACCCTCCAGGCTGTTCTGGATGATCCCCGGATCCGGGTCCTGAAGAAGGCGACGGCCTTTGGTTGTTACGAGGACCGACTGGTGGCTGTGCAGATCGGAGACCGAATGATCCGTTTGCGGGCCAACCAGGTTGTGGTTGCCACCGGAGGGTGGGAAAAACCGCTGGTCTTTCCGGGCAATGACCGTCCCGGCGTGATGTTGGCCAGCGGTGTCCAGAAGATGCTGTGGGGGGACGGGTGCCAGTTTCCTGGAGAGGCGGTTGTGGTGACCGACAATCCCAGTGGCTACCACGTGGCCCACGCTCTGAGGGCCAGTGGCACCCGTGTCGTGGCCGTAGTGGACCACAACGAAACGCCGGCGAACGACCCCCGTGACCTGCCGGTCCGGACCGGACAAACCATTCATTCGGTGAGTGGCCGTCGACATGTCACATCCGCGGTTGTCGGGCCGCTGGATGCCGCGTCGTCTTCGAGTGAGTCGATTCGCTGCCGCTGGGTTGTCCAGGCCGTCGGTTTCACGACAGCTTCCGGATTGCTGGCCCAGGCCGGTTGCCGGTTGGTCTATGACGAGTCGCGTGACCTGTTCCGCGTGGCCCAATTCTCCGACGGTTTCCGTGCTGCGGGCGCGGTCAACGGGACCTTTGATATCGACGCGTGTGCTCGCGAGGGGCGGTTGGCCGGAGAGGTGGCCGCGGCCGGAGAAGGTGGCGGCAGCATTGACGTGATGCCTGCAGAGACGTCCCCGCCGGAACGACGGCCGCCACAGGGTAAGAAAGCGTTTGTCTGCTTGTGCGAGGACGTGACTGAAAAGGACCTGTTCGATGCGGTTGCCGAGGGGTTCGCGAACATCGAGACACTGAAGAGATACTCCACCGTCTGCATGGGGCCATGCCAGGGCAAGATGTGTCAGTCGGGTTCGATTGACGTGTGTGCCCGAGCCAACGAGAAGACGGTTGCCGAGACGGGCCGGACAACGGCCCGTCCACCCGATCAGCCGGTGCCCCTGGGTGTGTTGGCCGGACGAGCGCCGCACCGGCACCTGGTACGACGAACGGCACTGCACGACTGGCACACCGAAGCGGGAGCGGTGTTCTTGGATTCGGGCGCCTGGAAGAGGCCCGAGTCGTATGGTGATCCGGCGGCAGAATATCGGGTGGTGCGAGACGGCGTCGGACTGATCGACGTCTCGACCCTGGGCAAGCTCGAGTTGCGAGGCCGTGACGTGGCCGAGTTTCTGGAGTTTGTCTACCCGAACCGTTTCGCCAAGTTGCAGGTCGGTCGCGTGAGATACGGCGTGGTCTGTGACGAGTCGGGAATTATTCTCGACGATGGCACCATCGCACGACTGGCCGACGACCGTTGGTTCTTGACCACCACCACCGGAAACGCCGATGGGGTCGACAGTTGGTTCCGGTGGTGGCTGGCGACACGCCCGGATTGGGACATTCGGTTGACGAATGTCAGCGGTGCAACGGCTGCGATGAACCTGGCTGGACCCAAGAGCCGGGAAGTCCTGGCGGCGGTGTGTGAGGACGACATCTCGACGGAAGCCGTGCCCTACCTGGCCGCCTCGCAACTCACCGTCGCCGGCGTGCCGGCGATCGTGTTGCGGATCGGGTTCGTGGGGGAACTGGGTTACGAGATCCACGTGCCCTCCCACCTTGCGGAGCACGTTTGGCGGGAACTGATGACGGCCGGCGCGGCGTTGGGGATCCAGCCGTTTGGTGTCGAGGCTCAACGCCGGTTGCGGTTGGACAAGCAGCACTTCCTGGCAGGACAAGACACCGACGCGCTCTCGAATCCCTTTGACGCTGGATTGCCCTGGATCGTCAAGCTCGACAAGCCCGACTTTGTCGGTCGTCGTGCACTGGAGCGAGCTTCGCAGCGGGATCCGGGACAGCAGTTGGTCGGTTTTCGCCTTGAGGGAAACCAGGTGCCACTGGAACCGTCGTTGGTGCTCGTCGACGGACGGCTCGAGGGTCGGGTTACCAGTGCCCGTTATTCGCCGGTCGCCGGGGCGACCATCGGGCTGGCCTGGGTGCCAGCAGAATCGGCTGAGAATGGTCGGCAGATTTCGATCCAACTGGACGATCGGCTGGTCAATGCCGTGGTGCAGCGAGAACCATTTTATGATCCCGAGGGTGCTCGGCTAAAAAGCTGATCGACGACAGGACCACGCAGGAATGATCTCACAACAATCCTCTCCACTGGCTCGCGGCCCACTGGTTGCCTGGCATCGCGGTGCCGGTGGCGTTCTCGAGCAGGTCGGCGGCTGGGAGATCTGTGTCAGCCATCCGGTTGACCAGGAACCGGGTTCGTCCAGCGGCAATCTGTTGCTGGATTGGTCGCACCGTTGGGTGACCGAATTGAACGGTCCGCGCACCGGTGAATTGGTCACGGGGCTGGTGGGTACCGACGTGGCCGTCAGGCGGACGGCCGCCGGTCGGGCCGGGATGGTTTCGCGGCTGACACCAACACGGGCGATCGTGTTTGGCGATCCCGGGCCCGAGGTGATGGCCGATCCGGCTGCGGTGGATGTCACCGGGGGGTGGGCGACGATCGTGCTGGCCGGTCCTGACGCCATCAATATTCTGTCCTTGCTGACCTCGGCAGATCTTAGGACGCGAGCGATGCCGGTGGCCGCCTGTCGGCAGGGGCCGATTGCCGGAATCAACACGTTGTTGTGTCATTTTGCCGGACACTGGGAATTGCACGCCTGTCCGGATTCGGTGCTTTCGCTCTGGGAGGCACTGCTGGACGAGGGCCGGTCATATGGCCTGCGGGTTGTGGGTGCCGAACGGTTGGGGTCGGTGGTCACGGTCGGAGGTGGTGGCCAGGAGGACTCGTCATGACGAAACGGATGTGGCGGGATCACGATCTGCAGGACTCCTACGATGTCGTCATCATCGGAGGCGGGGTCCATGGACTGGCGACGGCCTACTACCTGGCTCAACAGGGAGTGACCAACGTCGCCGTGCTCGAAGCCCGTTACGTGGGATTTGGTGGTTCTGGTCGGAATACCGCCATCGTGCGGTCGAACTATCGCACACCCGAGGGCATCGCCTTCTACGACCACTCGGTGAAGCTCTACGAGAAGCTGGCAGCCGAACTGGATTACAACATCATGTTCTCGCAGCGGGGCCATCTGACACTGGCTCACAACGAACGTGGAGTCAGCGGCCTTCGCGAACGGGCCTTGACCAACCAGCTTTGTGATGTCGATTCGCGACTGATTTTCCCCGACGAGATCCGCAAGCACGTGCCCGAGATGCAGTTGGCAGGCTCGCTCCGGTACCCGGTGATGGCCGCGTTGTACCATCCGTCCGGAGGCATCATTCGTCACGACGCGGTTGTCTGGGCTTATGCCCGGGGGGCCGATGCGGCGGGCGTGCACGTCCACCAGTTGACCGAGGTGACCGACCTGGAGGTGGTTGACGGTACCGTCACCGGTGTGATGACCAATCGGGGGCCGATCAAGGCCGGCACGGTGGTCAACGCGACGGCCGGCTATGCCAGCACGATCGCCGCAATGGCCGGTCGTCAGATTCCGTTGGAAACCCATCCCCTGCAGGCGATGGTGACCGAACCCCTGAAACCATGGCTGCACTCGGTGATCGTCAGTTCGACCCTGCACGTGTATGTCTCGCAAACCGATCGGGGTGAACTGGTGATCGGTGCCGAGGTGGACGATTACGCGAGCTATTCGCTACGTGGCACGCTGCCGTTTGCCGAGAGCGCGGCGACGCACTTGCTGGAGTTGTTCCCGTTTTTGGCCAACGTCCGGATGCTCAGGCAGTGGGCCGGGCTGTGCGACATGACTCCGGACTACTCACCGATTATCGGCGAGGATCCGGAGGTCAAGGGATTCTTCATGACCGTCGGGTGGGGGACCTACGGTTTCAAGGCGGGCCCTGCCTCGGGCCACCTGTTGGCGGAACTGATCGCGACCGGCCGGACGCCCCAACTGCTCGAGCCGTTTTCACTGGCACGTTTTGCGGAAGACCGGCTGGTGGGAGAGAAGGCGGCCGCGAGCGTGTCGCATTAGGGACTACAGCTTCCAGCCCTTGCGGTATTTCCGCTTGATGATCGATTTGGCCTCGGGGCAATCGACAGCCTGGGCGGCTGCTGCGTCCCAGGTGATGTCTTTCTGGCCCAGCCGGTAGGAGAGGTTGCCCAGGTGGCCGCATTCGGTCAACAGGGCCCCGTAGCGGAAGTTGCAGGTGGTGTCGGTGTTGCCGCTGCGGATCGCCTGCAGGAACTCGTTGTGGTGGCCCACTGAATCGGTGATCGTGGGTTTGACCGGACTGGCTTCTTTGCCGGCCGCCATGAACAGCTTGCGGGTGGAGTAGTCGGCCAACACTCGTCCGTCTGATCCCTCGAAGAGCACGGCTGAACCCTTGCCGTAGGATTCCGCGCCCTTGGGCTTCAATCCGCCGTGGTACCAGGTGATGTGAACGGCCGGTCGATCGTCGGTCGCGTTGAAGTGGTAATCGACCTTCATCTTCATCGGGCACTGGTTGTCGCCGTTGTGGCCTTTTTCGCCGGTCGCGTGGACGCGATTGGGGTATTTCAAACCCAGGGCCCAGTAGGGGAGATCCATGTAATGGCAGACGAAATCAGCCAGTTGTCCACCACCAAAATCCCACCAGTAACGCCAGTTGAAGTGGAAATGAGACGCGTGGTAGGGACGTTCGGGTGCGGGGCCGAGCCACAGGTCGTAGTTGACGTGCTTGGGCGGAGTTGCCTGCTTCACACGCTGTCCGACCCGGACTCCTCCACCCTGCCAGACGTGGACTCGCTGGACCTCGCCAATCACTCCACCCTGGACCATTTCGACCACTCGGCGGTAGTTGTTCAACGGGTGGTTGTGGATCTGGTTGCCCATCTGGGTGACAGCCTTACGTTCGGCGGTCAGTCGCGAGATGACTCGGGCCTCGTGGATCGAGTGCGTCAGCGGTTTTTCGCAGTAAACGGCCAGGCCCCGTTTCAGGGCGGCGACGACCGGGATCGCATGCATGTGGTCGGGTGTGCTCACAACGACACCATCGAGATCCTTGATGTCGAGCACCCGGCGGAAGTTGTCGGTGGTCTTGGCCCGGGGATGCTTGGCTGCCGCTGCGGCCAGCCGGTTGGCGTCGATGTCGCACAGTGCAACGATATTCTCGCCACTGACTCCGGCCAGATTGCTGCCACCGCGGCCAGCCACTCCGATGACCGCCAGGTTGAGCTTGTCGTTGGCACTGCGTTTTTCGACGGCCGTGGCACTGGAGGCCGTCCAGTTGCCGGCCAGCGGCAAGGTGGTGCCGGCAGCGACAGCGGCCTGGAGGAAATCTCGACGCGTACGACGTGTGTTCTGGGTGGTCATTCTCGGACTCCGGGTGTGAGTGAGGGCGAGGCCATTGCACCCGATTCATCGGTCAGATGCAATGGGAGCCGTTAAACCGATTCGCCGACTGCCGCTTCGAGCTCGGTGAGCAGTTGATCGAGCCGAAAAGGCTTGTAGAGCACTGCCTTGAGCCCCCCGGCCTGCCGGGCCTTGACGATCGAATGCGTGGGGTCGTAGCCGAACCCGGTCATCAGGATGACCGGCACCTCGGGATTGATTTCACGCAGTTGGCAAAAACACTCGTACCCGGTCATGTCCTCGAGCCGGATGTCGGCCACAACTGTGTCGTAATGGGATTGTCGCAGCATCACACAGGCGGAGTCACCGTTGTGGGCTGTCTCGACATTGCAGCCGTAGCGTTCGAGTAACTCGTGAGCCGCCCGGCGGATCGATTCGTCACCGTCGACAAACAGTACTCGCTTGTCGCGAATCCTCGGACGCTGTTGTCGACCGGGCGGAGGAAGGTGGCTTCGGCGAGGAGCGATTGACTCACCCACCTCGTGCACCAATTGCTTGATCTCCCGGGTCCGTTCGAGAATCTGGTTCAACCGGTCGCAGACGTTGGGTTCGTGACCGATATATCTTTCGAGTACCCAGGCGACGTCATTGAGGATGCCATCGACCGGCCCGGCGACTTCTCGCAGTATCCGCTCGGTGTTTTCCGAAACCGTGGTGGCTTTTTCTGCGACCAGCAGTTCGAGCGTATTGAGTGCGACGGACAATTCACGGCCAAAGAGTTCAAGAAACTGTAGGTCGTCCTCGGAGAATGCTCCCGGCTTGGGATTCTCGACGTTGAATGTGCCCA
>CAWVUS010000113.1:0-15760 GCA_963933195.1 uncultured Planctomycetaceae bacterium | reverse complement strand
TCAAAGCGGAGTGGGCAGGGGCGGAATCGAACCGCCGACACCAGGATTTTCAATCCTGTGCTCTACCAACTGAGCTACCTGCCCGCCGGAGAAACGCCACTGTAGGAGAACCGGAAAGGGCCTGCAAGTTGTTAGGTCGGCACCCACCGAAAACCCAACAGCGACTATCGCAAACGGACACTGTCAACGCGCATTGGGTTGGTCACCACGAGGTCGCCACGTCGGACGCCTGAACGAACCTCGACGTGATCTCGACTCCGTAGCCCCGAGACGATCGCCTGTCGCTTGATACCCTTTGATGTCCTGACGTAACAGAACGACCCCTTGCCGTCTTCGAGTACCGCGCGACTGGGGACTCTCAGTACGCTGTCTCGCTTCACACGCACACGAACAATCGCCGTCTGGCCGGGCATCGGCATCGGGGTGCCCTTGGGCCGCGACTCCCCAATCGACACCACCACTTCTCCTCGCAAGTCACCTCCCGGGGTGACCGCTTTGGCAGACTTGACCGTCGACACCCGACCGGGCAATTCGACCCGGGATTGTTCACCGACTCGAATTCTTGCCGCCTGTCCCGCCTCGACCAAATCGGCGCGACCGGGTGTCAGTCGGACATTGGACGGACCACCTTCAGTTGATGCCAGTACCAGCAATAATTGCCCGGTATGTACCACACAGCCGGGGGTGACCAGCCGCGATCGATCGGCCCGGGGGCCATCCGGCACCGAACACGCCACCACCACGCCGTCACGTGGCGCCCGAATCGTCCCCGCCTTGACCCGGGCGTTCAGGGCCGCCAGTGCTTCGTTCTCATATCCCAGCGAGGCAGCCAGAGCCTTTTCGCCCGCCATCTCCCTGCCCACCAACGCATCACCCTCGCGACGGGACCGGGACAACTCGTTGCGAGCCGAGACCAATCCGACCTTGAGCTCCTTCAATTCGCGAACACGGGTGTGGTCGACCAGCAACTCCAATCGGCCCCGGGCGGACTGCAACCGGTTTTCAACCTCCGACATCGCCAGGCGGTCCGCCTCGAGCGCCGAACGGGTGATGTAACCTTTTTTCAGGACCCGCCGCGACCAGACAAGACGCTCACTGGCACGGCGTCGATCCTCGACCAAGCCATTGATCTTACGATCCAATACGCTGCGAGCCTCGACGAACGTCATCTCCTCGTATTCCTCGAGATCCAGCTCGGCGGTGTCAACGGCCAACCGGGCCGCCGCGACATTTCGTCGCACCGTCGAACGCACTCCCGCCAATTTGCGCCGCTGCCGTTCCAGTTCGGCCTGGGCACGAGCCACCGCCACCGCCTGGGCACCGACGGCCGCCTCGACCTGCTCGGTGTCAAACTCGACCAGGGTCTCTCCGACACGCACCATCGTTCCCGATGCAGCGATCCGGCGAACTGCCGCCGGTCCAATCATCGCGGATCGAACAGGCATCCCGTCAGCTCGCTCGACCCGACCACGCTCGACAACATGCCCTTCCACTGTCCCATTGGTGACCGCCTGGGTCTCCACCGGTGACACCGAGGGGTTGCCACTGGTATCGATCCGGATCGTGACCGGGCGACCAATCCAGTGAGCCGATGCCAGCACCGGCACCGGAATCCTCACATTGCGTTCAACCCGGGACGGCGTGCCGACATCCTGAATCCCGGCCACCACGGCTGAAAACGTCGGCGATTCGACGTCACCCGGATGAACCGACACCAGTTGTCCAACCCGGATCCGTCGTGCAGAGTCCACGTTCAGTCTCACGCGAATTTCTGGCCGCAGTCGTTCGGCCAACAGGACCACCGTGTCCCACTTCTTCAGAACCAGGCCCGGCCGCCGCTGCAAACCGCCAGGATAAATCACGACTCCATCCGATGGAGCGGCCAGGACCGCTTGGCCGCGACGACTCTTGAGTTGTTCGAGTTTCTGACGAGCGACCTCAACGTCCAGCCGGCTGGCCGAAATCACCGCATCGTGAGCCCGGTGAGCAGCCCGGGCGTCGGCGGCAGATTGTTCAAGACGTTCGGCGGCTTCGCTCAGCGAAGCATCGAGTTCGAGCAATCGCCGCCGGTGCCTGGAGGAGGTCAGCCGCTTGAGTTCTCGCTGGGCCGCCTCGCTGCGGTTCATCGCCCGAGACACCGCCGCCTTGTCTCCATTGATCTGGCCCGGGGTCAGCAGCCCGCGATCCGACAGGCGACGGGCTCGATCAAGTCTCTGGTGAGCCAACTCCAGGCGGCGGGCGGCCAACTTGACATCGCGGCCCACCCGCCCCGTCTCCTCCTTGTACTCACCTTCAAGATATTTCTGGCGATCCAACCGGGCCAATGCCACCGCCAGTTCAGCCGCCTCGGTCTCGCGAACCAGCTTGCTGTCCAGGATCACCTCGTCCTGGCGGGCGACCTCGAGCACGGACTCGGCCCTGGACAACGCGATCCGCGTCACGCGAATCGATGTATCTATCTCGCTGGTGTCCAGTCTTGCCACCACGTCACCGCGGCGAACCCGGGTGCCCTCCGACACCACCGTCAACAGCGTTCCGCCTCCCTCGATCTGGCATCGCACCGGCTTCGCACCGGCACACTCGATCCGCGCGGTTGCCGACACCACCGACGCCTTGGCCACATCTTCGGCCCCCACGTCGCGCAAGCTGGCCAACCCGACAACCAACAACGTGGTCGCGATCAGCACCGGCAACAGGCGAGAAACAACTCGGCCGCTCCGGTCCCGGTTACCGGAACAGGTAGAGAAGGAATCAGGTGAGTGCATCAGGTGGGAAAAATCTGCGTGGTCTACATCCCTGTAGAAAAACGTTGCCTTGACGAGCCGAAAAAGGGCAGGATGCCAGCCCCGGCAATTCGCACGGGACTGACACTGGTTATCGGCCCATTCCGGGAGGAGGTCCCAGAGAGGCATGGGCATCGCATCAAAATCGGTGCATCCGTTCGACCGGGTTATATCCTACAACCGCGCCAAGTGTCCAGATTGGACCAACGAGACGCGATCCACAACGACCGGATCCCCCGGCCACCTCTCTAGCGTTCGGCCAACGGGGTGTAATCCCGGGCCGTCGCACCCGTGTAGATCTGCCGCGGGCGGTTGATCCGACTGCTCGGATCGTCGGTGAGTTCCTTCAGGTGCGCGATCCATCCCGGCATGCGGCCCAGGGCAAACATCACGGTGAACATATCTGTGGGAATGCCCATCGCGCGATAGAGCACACCACTGTAAAAGTCGACGTTGGGATAGAGGTTCCGTTCGACGAAGTACTCGTCATTGAGTGCCACGTCTTGCAGTTGCTTGGCAATGTCGAGCAGGGGATCGTCTACTCCGAGTTGGTCAAGCACCTCGTCACACGCCTCCCGCAGGATCGTGGCCCGCGGATCGAAGTTCTTGTAGACCCGATGTCCGAAGCCCATCATCCGGAACTCGTTGTCCTTGTCCTTGGCCATGTCGACGTACTTCTTGTAGTCGGATCCGTCCTGGCGAATCATCTCGAGCATCTCGAGCACCTTCTGGTTGGCCCCACCGTGCAGGGGGCCCCAGAGTGCACAGACACCGGCCGAGAGCGACGCGAAGATGTTGGCCTGGCTGCTGGCCACCATCCGCACCGTCGACGTGCTGCAGTTCTGCTCGTGATCGGCGTGCAGGATCAACAGGACGTTGAGCGCCTGTTCGAGCACCGACGGCACCTCGTATTCTTCGGTCGGTACCGAGAACATCATGTTCAGGAAGTTCCCACAGTACGACAGTCGGTTGAGCGGATAGACCAGCGGCTGCCCGATCGACTTCTTGTACGCCCAGGCCGCCATTGTCGGGGCCTTGGCCAACACGCGAATGATGTTCAGGTCGTCATCGGCCTCGCCATCTCCCTCCGGGTAATACGCAGCCAGCGACGCGATCATCGACGAGAGCACGGCCATCGGGTGCGCCGAGGCCGGGTAACCGTCGAACAAATTCTTCATGTCCTCGTGGATCAGGCTGTGGTTGGTCAGCGAGTCGCTGAATTCCTGCAGGCCTGCCGCCGACGGCAATTCGCCATAAATCAGCAGGTAGCAAACCTCGGCGAACGAGGCGTTCTTGGCCAGTTGCTCGATCGGATATCCCCGATAGCGAAGGATCCCCTCTTCACCATTGATGAAGCAGATTCCGCTCTGGCACGCACCCGTGTTTCCGTATCCGGAATCGAGCGTGATCGCTCCGGACTCGCCACGAAAACGGGTGATATCCACACCGCGTTCACCCTCTGACCCCACGACGACGGGAAACTCATACTCATTCCCGTCCAAGCTCAACTTGGCGCTGTCCATCTTGGATGTCTGACCCGGATGTATGTTCTTGAATTTGCCGTTCGGCGATTCGTGGCCGAACCCATTGCGAACCGACCATTATCCGAGTCAGCCTGTTGATTCGCAAGCGAGACCGTTTGGTCCGGGATCGATGTCCCCCCAACCACCGACCGCAACACGAACTGAACACCCATCCGCGAGCGGCTATTCACGCTCCGGCGGTGAATTCGATCGCCGACATTTCCACGAAATCTTCGCCCCGCAGGCTGGCCCAGAAGTGGTAAGCACCGGGAACGACGTTGGGCTTGGGATCCCGCAGCATCAGAAAACTGCCCTCACCCTCTGATTCACAAAACGTCCGAAACCACAGCATCCCACACACGTTGGGCTGAGGTGAGAGGAGATGGACCGTCACCCGGAGATCGACGTGCAGGTCGTGAAGCATGCCAAAGAAGCCCGTCGGGATCCCTTTGACCGACCCCATCTCGATGCCCACCGTGTCGCTTTTCCCATGACCACCAGATCCTCCGCCCCGGCAGAGATCGACCAGGGTGTCACGGAGCAGGCACAGATCCGAACCGTCCCAGATCTCCTTGGTCCCCAGGTCCAGGACCGGGAATCCACGATCGTGGTGTACATCAATCCGTGGCGAGTTTTGCCAGCGAGACTGGATGCTCGCACGGATCGAATCGGTGTCTGTTGAGATCTCGGAAGAGTCAAACTCTGAGGCATCAGCCTCGGGCGGGCAAACAGCCTGGCTCATCGGTACGCCTCCATCTGCGGCCCGCAGAGGATGTCCCGCGGAGCCTGCCGCGGGAGGAGTGAGTGTCGAGAGTGGAAACCCGCAATCCTGACGGTGCACAACGAAAAAGGGCGGGAAACATTCCGTTGGCACCGCAGGACGCGGAGTTTGTCCTTTCGGACTACCTGATAACCTTGTCCCGGGTGCGAATGTTCGTCGAAATCTGGAGTTTTTTTGACTGGTTTCACAACCCTGTTCGCCGGTGACCCAACTACGTTACGATGCCCCCACCGATGTCCGTCTCCTCCTTCCACCCCCTGATCCAGGCCTGGTTCGCTTCGCGGTTCGCGGCTCCCACCGAACCCCAGTCGCGTGGCTGGCCCGCCATCGCTACGGGTGACCACACCCTGATCGCCGCTCCCACTGGCAGTGGTAAGACCCTGACGGCCTTCCTGGCCGTCATCGACCGGTTGCTCCGCGAAGGACTCGAGGGCAGCGACCAGGAGCGGGCCACTCGAGTCGTCTACGTCTCACCCCTGCGAGCACTGTCCAACGACATGCACCGCAACCTGCAGCAACCGCTCGAGGAGATTCTCCAACTGGGGCGGCAGCAGGGCTACGAGATGCCGGACTTGCGAGTCGGGTTGCGGACCGGTGACACCACGTCCTGGGAAAGAACCAAGCTGGTCCGGCAACCACCACAGATCCTGGTGACAACGCCCGAGTCACTGTACCTGATGCTCACGGCCGAAAAGGCCCGGAAAACGCTGACCGATGTCGACACGCTGATCGTTGATGAAATCCATGCACTGGTTCGCGACAAGCGAGGCAGCCACCTGTCGCTGAGCGTCGAACGTCTCGAAGCATTGACCACCACCAGGCTTCAACGCATCGGACTCTCGGCCACCCAGAAGCCGATCGATCGCACTGCCAATTTTCTTGTCGGTGGCCGGTCCGAGCCCGGTGAACCCACGGTGATTGACGTCGGCCACCAGCGGGACCTCGACCTCCAGATCGAGGTTCCCCCCAGTGATCTCTCGGCCGTCTGCTCGCACGAACAGTGGGCTGAAATCAACGCCAGAATCGTCGAACTGATCAACCAACACACCAGCACCCTGGTGTTCGTCAACACGCGGCGCCTGGCCGAACGGGTCACGCACCAGTTGACCGAGATTCTTGGCGAGGATCACGTCGGCAGTCACCACGGGTCACTGTCGGCCGGCTCCCGCCTGGACACCGAACAACGGCTCAAGGAGGGCAGCCTCAAGGCGGTCGTCGCCACCGCGTCACTGGAACTGGGAATCGACATCGGCCATGTCGACCTGGTGATCCAGATCGGATCTCCCCGGGCCATCGCCACCTGTCTCCAGCGGATCGGACGATCCGGGCACTCCCTGGGACTGATCCCCAGGGGACGTCTCTTCGCACTCTCACGGGACGAACTGCTCGAGTGCCAGGCCGTGGTCCGAGCCATTCGCGGCCAACGGCTCGACGAGGTGCAGGTCCCGGTCGCACCACTGGACGTGCTCGCCCAGCAGATCGTTGCCGAGGTGGCTGCACGGGAATGGAAATCCGACGAACTGTTCGAACTCGTCCGTGGAGCCGCACCCTACGCCCGGTTGGCACGCGAGTCATTTGACCGGGTCGTCGACTTCCTCTCCGAGGGAATCACCGACACCTCGGGGCGTGGCCGTGTGTACCTGCACCACGATCGGGTGGGACGCCGGTTGCGGCCCCGCAAGTCAGCCAGGCTCTCGGCATGCACCAACGCCGGAGCCATCCCCGACATCGGCAGCTACCGTGTCGTGACCGAGGAGAATTCGTTTGTCGGGACGCTCGACGAGGATTTCGCGATCGAGAGCCAGGCGGGCGACGTCTTCCTGCTCGGGAACACCTCGTGGCGAATTCACCACGTCCGCGGAGAACGAGTGACCGTATCGGACGCCGGTGGGGCACCGCCGACGATTCCTTTCTGGCGAGGCGAGGCACCGGGGCGGACCTGGGAACTCTCCGAAGAGGTCTCTCGACTGCGAGAGGAAGTCGCCGAGCGAATCGGCGGACCCGGTGACCAACAGGACCAGCGAACACGACGGATGGGTGAGGCCACCGTGTGGCTGGCCACCGAGACTCTCTGCAATGAACACGCCGCCAGACAAATCGTCGAGTACATCGCCTCCCAGCAGGCTGCCGTCGGGATGGTCCCCTCGGGGAAACGTGTGCTTTTCGAACGATTCTTCGACGAGGCCGGTGGCATGCAGGTCGTGATTCACGCCCCGTTCGGTTCTCGTATCAACCGGGCCTGGGGACTGGCCTTGAGAAAGAGATTCTGTCGATCCTTCGATTTCGAACTCCAGGCCACCGCCGATGACGACGGTTTCATTCTCTCGCTGGGACCACAACACAGCTTTCCGCTCGAGAGCCTCTTCGGCATGCTGGGGCCACACAACGCCCGCAACCTGCTCGAACAGGCACTGCTGGCGGTCCCGGTGTTTCAGCTCCGATGGCGCTGGAACCTCACCCGGGCACTGGTGGTCCTGCGTCGCAATGGTGGAAAAAAGGTGCCGCATGCGATCCAGAGATTCCGTGCCGACGACCTGCTGACCGCCGTTTTTCCCAAGTTGACCGGGTGCCAGGAGAATATCACCGGCGACCACGAGATCCCCGACCACCCCCTCGTGCAACAGACCATGCACGATTGCCTCCACGAGGCTCTGGATTTCGAGGGATTCGAGTCGGTGCTCGAGGGGGTTGACTCCGGAGAAATCGAACTGGTCGGTCGCGACACCCGCGAACCCTCGCCGTTCAGCTGGGAACTGCTCAACGCCAACCCGTACGCGTTTCTCGACGGAGGTGAAATTCAGGAAAGACGGGCCCGGGCCGTCGCGACCCGTCGCAGTCTTTCCGTCGAGGAACTCGGCGACCTCGGCCGACTCGACCCCGAGGCGATCCGCCAGGTCGTCGACGAGGCCCAGCCGGCGGTCCGCAACGCCGATGAACTTCACGACCTGCTCTTGTCCCGGATCGTCCTCGCCTCCGCTCTACTCGATCCGGGTGCAGAGTCTTCCTGGAACGAGTGGTTCTCGGAACTCGTCGAAGCCGGACGGGCCACGACCGTGACCACCACAGGGGGGCACTCCTGCGGCGTCGCCGCCGAGCGACTCCCGGTCGCCCTCGCCCTGCACCAGGACGCCACGGCCGAACCCACGATCGATGTGCCCGAGGGGGTTCCGACCGAATTTTCTTCGATCGATGCCCGTGTGGCCGTCGTACGGGGTCTCGTGGAATTCTGCGGACCAACGACCGATGTGGAGGTCGCCACCCAACTGGCCATCACCCCCGCACAGGCCACCGCGGCACTCGAGGCGTTGGAGGGCGAGGGGACGGTGCTGCGAGGCCGATTCCGTGCAGCGACACTCCAACCCGGACCGTCGGACGGCGAACAGGCTTCGGCCGGGGTCGAGTGGTGCCATCGCCGCTTGCTCGCCCGGATCCACAGGTTGACCGTCGAAGGGCTGCGACGCCAGATCCGACCGGTCGACGTCCCCACGTTCCAGAGATTTCTTGCCCGTCACCACGGACTGCATCCCGACACGCAACGAACCGGGTCGGGGGGACTGTTTGAAGTGGTCGGGCTGTTGCAAGGCCTGGATGTTCCCGCCGGCAACTGGGAAGCGGATCTGCTCTCCAGGCGACTGGCCGGATACCGCGAGAGCTGGCTGGACGAACTGACACTCTCGGGCGAGGTCGGCTGGGGACGCCTGTACCCCAGCGCCGGCGCCTTCGAGCGGGCTCGCCCAATGTCCTCACTCTCGAGAACCGCACCGCTGGGGCTGTTTCTGCGAGAGGATCTCGAGTGGCTGACTCACTGGGGACGTGTGCCCGATCCGGATTCACTCGGGGCGACTGCAAGGGACCTGTTCGACCGACTGGACAAAACCGGCGCGCAGTTCGCCACCGACCTGCTGAAACCGACCGGACTGCTTCCCGACCAGTTGACCAGTTCGCTGGGCGAGTTGGTCCGCCGGGGACTGGTCACGTGCGACACGTTCGCCGGAGTCCGACAAATCGTCGCCGGGACCGCGTCGCGCCGGGGGCGACGGGGCCGCCGTGTCCGGACCCGACAGCCTGTGGGCGGGGCAGGGCGGTGGAGCATCTGGCGACGTGGAGAACCGGACGACCGGGACACCTCGTCCGGGACGGAATCCGACGGCGCGCGTCGAATGACCGAAACCGATGCCCTGGAACAGTGGGCCTGGCAGTTGCTCAGACGATGGGGCGTCGTCTTTCGTGATCTGCTGGCCCGGGAACCCGGTGCCCCCAAGTGGTGGCAGTTGCTGAGCGTGTTCCGGCGACTGGAAGCCCGGGGGGAAATCCGGGGAGGGCGATTTGTCGAGGGCCCCGGTGGTGAACAATTTGCACTGGGCGAGACGGTACGACGACTCCGGCAGTTGCGTGAAGAGGCCCAACAGAACAACGAGGGAGAGCCGGAGATCCTGGTCATCTCGGCCGCCGATCCCCTCAACCTCGTCGGTATCCTCACCGATACCGGCCGCGTGCCAGCGACATCACAGAACCGGGTGGCACTGGTCGACGGACGTCCTGTCGCCGCGATCACCGGTGGCGAACTGGAATGGCTGGAAGATCTCGACGAGACGACTCGCCTGGCGGTCGAAGCGGAATTGCCCCGGCCCGGATCCCCGCCCCCACGGCCCGTGTTGGCCACCGAAACACACTAGGGCACCAATCACGACGGCCTAGAGGAAGTCGTTGATGATGTTCTCCAACATTTCCTGGCGACCACTCTCGTTGGCGTCGGAATTGCCCTTCTCGAGCATATAAGATTCCAACGACGCGAAACTCGCCTCACCCGACTCGATCTCGGCCCCGACACCACCGTCGAAACTGCGATACCGGTTGGCGACGAAATCCGAGAGTACCGCGTCAGCACGAATCGCAGCGGCGATTTTCAATCCACGGGCAAACGCGTCCATGCCCCCGATGTGAGCATGGAACAGATCGATCGGCTCAAAACTCTCGCGACGGACCTTCGCATCGAAGTTGACCCCCCCGGGAGCCAAGCCGCCCTGGGCCAGGATCACCAGCATGCACCGGGTCGTCAGGTACACGTCGGTGGGGAACTGGTCGGTGTCCCATCCCAGCAACAGGTCGCCGGTGTTTGCATCAATGCTGCCCAGGAACCCCTGGTGCGAGGCGTAGGTCAACTCGTGCATCATCGTGTGACCGGCCAACGTCGCGTGGTTGGTTTCAATGTTCAACTTCACACGGTCCTCGAGTCCATAGGCCCGGATGAAGTTCAGGCAGGCCGCCGCGTCGAAGTCATACTGGTGCTTGGTCGGTTCCTTCGGCTTGGGTTCGAAAAGAAACATGCCATCGAATCCAATCGAATCGGCGTGTTCGGCCGCCATGTGCATGAATCGGCCCAGGTGATCCAACTCCCGCTTCATATCGGTGTTGAACAGGTTCATGTAACCCTCGCGACCACCCCAGAAGACGTAATTCTTGCCGCCCAGCCGGTGAGTCACTTCCAGGCATTTCTTGACCTGCGACGCGGCATAGGCAAACACGTCAGCGTTGCAACTGGTCGCCGCCCCGTGCAGGTAGCGGGGATGACTGAAAAGATTGGCGGTGCCCCAGAGCAACTTGATGCCGGTCCGCTCCTGTGCCGCAGCCAAGGCATCGGCAACCCGATCCAGGTTGTCGTTGGCCTCCGAGAGATTCGCTCCCTCCGGCGAGACGTCACGGTCGTGGAAGCAGTAGAAGGGGGCCCCCAGTTTCTCGATGAACTCGAAAGCCACGTCGACACGGTGGATTGCGTTCTCCACCGATTCACTGCCATCGTCCCAGGGGCGTTGGAGTGTAGGAGCACCGAATGGGTCGGCCCCCGTGGCACGAAACGTGTGCCAGTAACAGACGCTGAACCGGAGATGTTCCTCCATCGTCTTTCCCTCGATCACTTCCTCGGCGTTGTAGTGATGGAAGGCCAGGGGATTACGACTTGAAGGCCCCTCGAAGGCAATCTTCTCGACGTCGGGAAAGTACGACATGGCAGCTGGTCCATTGAGATGAAGTGGATAGCGTCGCAAACCAAATGTACCGCTCGGCCCGACAACGGGAAAGTCGTCGGAGAGCCAATGATCTGGTCTTGCCCGATCGAGCCGCTTTGCTGACACTACCGCGCGCCGGACCCCTTGCCCCTGGCTGCCAACACGTGCATCGCCCGATCCTCACCCTGCTGGCTCTCGCCCCGCTCGTTGGCGGTTGCGCCGCGCTTACGCCAACGGCCACCGGGCCAATGGGTACCGCGGCGGTCGTCATCCCCGGATCGTTGACCGAAGCCACATGGGAACGCACGGTTGACGCGCTCCACGCATTTCACTTTTCCATCGAGAAGGAAAACCGCCTCGCCGGGACGATTCAAACCGAGTACCTGACCGGTGCCGGGTTACTCGAACCCTGGCATTACGATTCGGTCACGCTCGGTGACCGAATCGAAAGTTCCCTGCAACCGATTCGGCGACGAGCTCTCGTGACTCTCACCCCCACTGAATCCGGAGTCCAGGTGACCGTCGAGGTGATCAAGCAGCGAGAAAGTCCCCGCGGACCAACACGACACGCGCCCGGTGTGGCCACGTATCCCGAAAACCGTCCCGTGCAACGCGATCTGAATGTTGTGCTGGATGAGTCCGCTCCACCAGGCTGGATCACCCTGGGCCGTGACTCAACACTCGAACGAGTTTTGCAATCGGCCATCGTTGCCCACATCCGCCGTTGAGCTCTCTCCGGCAGTTCCCCATTGGCTGATTCTGGCGGTGACGATCCGGCCAACCCCTCCCCCGGCCAATGGTCCGCCTGAGGAGCGAACTGCGACTGCTTCGGCGCACAAATTCTCAAAAAATTCTACGAACGACGAAAAAGACCACAAACACCGCAAAAAACTGCCACAAATACTTCCTCCTTACTCTTGAGATTGAATCTCAATATCTATATGATTCCGCCATACAGAAACAAGGAAACGAGGACGGCGGACGGGCAACCATGTACGACTTCAAACACACCCACCAGGCAAGACGGCCCGGATTCACACTCATAGAACTTCTTGTCGTGATCGCGATCATCGCGATCCTTGTTGCACTCCTGCTCCCGGCAGTCCAACAGGCTCGTGAAGCCGCCCGCCGAAGTCAGTGCAAGAACAATCTCAAGCAGATTGGACTGGCCCTGGCCAATTACCAGGAAACCTACAAGTACTTCCCGATGAGCATCTGCACCGACAGGCTCTACGGTGCCGCCAACACCGGTGGTGGCGAGTGGAGTATCCAGGCAAGAATCCTGCCGTTCATTGAACAGGAGGACCTGCAACGGCTGATCGACTTCAACCAATCCTACGGGAGCCAGTTGAGAGTCAAGACGCAGCGAGTGGACACTTACCTCTGTCCCAGTGAAACCAACGACATGGCCCGCAACGGATCCAACGGGGCGGCCAAATACTACCCTCTGAACTACGTCTTCAATGGTGGCACCTGGCAGGTCTACGATCCGAGTCGCAACATGGGAGGTGACGGTTCGTTCTACCCCAACAGTCGCCTGAAACCTCGCGACTTCAGAGATGGCACCAGCAACACGCTGGCGTTCTCCGAGTGCAAGACTTTCACCCCCTATCTCCGCGACGGTGGCGGTGGTGGCACCTTGCCACCTGCCGATCCAACACAAATCAGTGCCCTGGGCGGAAGCTTCAAAACCAATTCTGGTCACACCGAGTGGGTGGACGGCCGAGTCCACCAGACCGGATTCACGACCACCTACCCACCCAACACCGAAGTGCCGCACACGGCCAACGGCATGACCTACGACGTCGATTACACGTCTTGCCGCGAGGACAAAAGCTGCGGGACCTTTGTCCGAGCTGCGGTCACCGCACGCAGTTGGCATTCCGAACAGGTCAACGCCCTGTTCATGGATGGCCACGTTCGCTCGATCAGCCGCTCCATCAATCTAGAAATCTACCGGGCTCTTGGAACCCGGTTTGGCAACGACCAGGTCAACGAGTTCTGATCCCTCTCGTCGTCCTACACAGTCGTAGCCACTAGAGAAAGCGACCCCGGTGTCTCCTCCCGAGCACCGGGGTCGCTTGTTTTTTCACCAGCTCCGGCGTGGCTCAATCGTCCCGCTGAACAGGTTTTTCTGTCGACTGGCCAGGCTGACCGCGGTCGTCGACTTCCTTGGCCGGAACCGATTTGTCTTCTGCCCGTTCCTCTTCTCGTCCACCCTCTTCTCGTTCCCGTTCATCACGTTCACGATCAAGTTCGTCCCGCTCACGTTCACGTTCATCACGTTCCCGTTCACGCTCATCACGCTCACGTTCACCCCTCTCGCCCTCACGGTCGTCTACATCCTCGTCGCGCTCACGGTCACCCCGCTCACCCGACAACTCGTCTACCCGCCGCGCGAGATGTTCGACGTGCCGTCGGAGCCTGTCAAACTGTTCGTGAAGTTCCCGGAGATGCTCCGCATTCTCGGGACCACCCTGGTGTCTGTCACGATCCTCGCGTCGACGCATCTCTTCAATTCGGTGGTGCGCCTCCCGGGCGATGTCATGCATACCCGCCGCGGCGAGCAGTTCGGCAGCGTGCCTGACCATTTCTTCTCGCTCGCCCAAACTCCGATCATCGTGGTCACGATCGCGACGCTGCTCCTGGTGCTGGTGACGGCGGCGGTGTTCCCGTTCATCGTCGTCCCGGTCGCTGTCCTGACGCGCCAACTCGTGGTGATCGTCTTGCCGGTGCTTCGTCGACTCACCAACAAACTCACGTTCCTGAGCCACCAGTGGCCAGCCAACCACCACCAGTAACGCCATGCCACTCGAGGCCAACAGTACCTTCATCCAGCCACTCATCCTCAGTCTCCCACTAATTCGTTGTGTTCGATCCGGCCCCGCACCAGGCCCGACCCAATTTCTGCGTCGCCCGACAATCGAAAAACCAGTTCGACGGCCACGCGGCGGGCCATCATGGCGACGTGGCAAACGGAAAGGAATAGAGAAATCGCGGAACCTGGTTAACCCAGGCGGGCATAGCCTCCGAAGTACAGCAAAGGCCGCCCTCCGGTCTCACCACGGTCCTCGCCGTTGACAATCTCGCCAATAAAAATGTCATGGTCTCCGCCGGCGAGCACCTCGGACAAGCGACATTCGACGTATCCCAGTGTCCCTCCCAGGACCGGTGCTCCGACCTCGCCCTCGGCATGGTCCAGGTCCGAGAATTCCTTGGGGCCGGGCGTGGCAAACCGGTTGGAGATCTCCTCCTGGTCCTCGGCCAGGATGTTCATCACGAAGGCGCCAGCAGAATTCAGATACTCGTGTGTTTGAGTTGTCTTATCGACACACACCAGCACCAGTGGCGGATCGAGTGACAACGATGTGACGGCGTTGGCGGTCATCCCCCACAGGGTGTCTCCGGCTTTCATCGTGACCACGGTCACACCGGTGGCAAATCGGCCCATGATGGTCCGCTGCAATTTCGGATCGATCGGCATTAGTCAGTGTCCTCTCAGGTGGGAACCGGGCCAGGCCATACGGCCGGCAAATCGTGACGCCGCAGACTGTTTTACAGCCCCAGCCGAACGATTCCCACCACGACACCCCGCACCTCAACCTGATCAGCAGGCACTTCCAATGGCTGCATTGCCGCATTGGCCGGTTTGAGTGTCACCGTGGCGCCATCGGGAAAGACCCGTTTCAACGTGGCCTCCGCCCCGTCGACCAACACCACCGCCACGCCCCCGTTTTCGCATTGAGGCTGACTCCTCACGATCGCCAGGTCCCCGTCACGAATCCCATCCTCGATCATCGACTCGCCACGGACGCGGAGCAGGAAGTGTCCATCCGCCGCGAACCGCTCGGCCAGGTCGAACTCCTCGAACGACTCGACGGCCTCGAGCGGAACCCCGGCCGGCACATCACCAATCAGTCGGAGTCGATTCGGCCTGTCCTGACCGGGACTGCCATCCTCGGCCAAACGGCCCCCCAGCCCCTGGAAAAATTCCGGGTGGCTTTGGATCGCATCGGCCATCCCCTCCGGGGGCCGGCCACATCGGGTCAGCAGCCAGTCGCGGTCGACCTCCAGGACATCAGCCAGCGCCGTCAACAACCTGGCACTGGGCACTGTCCCCAGTCGACCATTTTCGATCTTCGAGAGATAGGTGTGGTTGGTGCCGGCCAACTCGGCGAGTCTCCGTTGCGTCAAACCGCGATCGACTCGCAAGTCCACGATCAGACGGCCGATTTTCGACTCACTCGGCATCAGCTCCACCCAATCCAGTCCCGCCCGGTCTCTAGTGACCGGTTTCTAGTGACCGGTCGTTCCTACCAAGTCCAATCGCCGGATCACGTCGGACACACTCTGTGACTCGTTGTGGTTCAGGATCTCCCCTCTGACCACCTTCACCTCCGGAGGTGCATCAATTCCCAACTTCACGGTCCCCCGATCGGTCCGCAGCACGGTCACCACCACATCACCACCAATCGTGATCCTCTGAGACGTTTTTCTCGACAACACCAACATGCTTCTACCTCCTTGTCCTCGCTTCATTGTCCCGGGATCCAGCCCCGGACACTCCATCGGTCACCCCCTGTCGGGACGACTCCATGGAGGCGGAAGCAGCGTGCCGACGACGTAAAACTCACGCCGCCAGGCTTCGAATTGCCAGCGAGGATCTGT
>CAWVUS010000112.1:0-15779 GCA_963933195.1 uncultured Planctomycetaceae bacterium | reverse complement strand
CCGACGTCGTTTCGTGACGGTCGATGGCCAGTTGTTTGAGATCAATTTCCGGCATAACAGCTTGGTCGAGACTCGCCGCAAAGACGACGAGCGTCATTTCGTGATAAACAAACCCTTGGACACGACAACAAGGTTGCCCTTGTCGTCCTTTGTGGCGGTGCCCCGCACAATCACCGTCTGCAACTCCTTCACGCCAAACAATTTCCTCGCATCGGCAGCCAGCAATTCCCCATCTGCTCCCACCACCTTCACCAGCGCTGTCGAATTCAACAGATCAGACTGCGAGCAACAGTAATCCCACGGCGTCGGGCAATCATCACCCGGTATGTCTGTGCAAGACTTCACCTTTCGGTCGACGATGTTGAATGCGGAACGTCCTTCGATCCACGGGTTGAGGCTTCCACCGATCTTCCCCACCACCACGACCTCGCGGGTGTCATCGACCGACTGATGCACCGCCGCAACCTCCAGGGCTTCCACGGGTGCGGCTTTCAAAAGGTAAGGAGTCGCATCGATGGACACCTCCGGCGGTTCCACATCACCACCACCACATCCCATCACCATCGTCACCACCAGCAGGCAACTCGCCGCAACCAAGCGGTTTTTGATCGTCATCGCGTCTCCCTTTCCCACAACGGGGGAATAGTTTGTGAAGTTTTCGTTTTTGACCTGTTCCTGGTGTTGTTCACCCGACCGCTCACACCACTTTCAAACCTTCAACAACCGGCATCCGCAAGGCCCGAACTGCCGGAGGCACGGCCCCCAAAACACCAAGCACCACCCCAATCGCACAGACCACCAGGATGCTCGGACCATCGATCGCCAGGTCAAATGCCCCCATGGTGAATTGGATTGAAGCACTCCGCAGCACCGCCAGTGCGATCGCTACGGCCAGCAGTGTGGCCGACAAAGACAGAAGAACTCCCTCCTGGATCAAGCCCAACAACAAAGCTCCCCGCCCGAATCCAATCGTCTGCAATGCTGCCAATTCCCTGACCCGCCCCATCGTCGATGCGTACATTGTATTCAGGCCCGCAAACACGCCGGCCCCAGCAACCAGCGCCACCACCAACCACGCCAAACCACGAATCGGCCCGTAATCTCGCTGAAGAAGGGCGTAATAGTCCGTCTCGCGGATGGACTGCAATTCCAAGTCTTTCCGTTCACTGCAAAACAACTGAAGGTCAGCAAAATCACCGTTGGGACCAAACGTCACGGCTACCAGACTCAGATCCTGACGCTGCATTGCCTGCTGTAGATCATCCAGGCGACACCATGTCTCGGACTCGAACGCTGCGCCCGCAGCCGAAAACACCCCCGAGACTCGCCACCAACGCCCCTCGAACCACAACTTTCCACCAATATCCAGTTCCGCCTCATCCACGCCGAGTTTCGTTGCGGCCAGGGTCCCAATAATGACCTCGCCCGGCGAAGGCCACTGACCTCGTTCAATCTGGACGCCACGTCGCACCTGCAACGCGGTGTCGGTGACACCACGGACCAACCCCAACGATGGTTGCTCGCGTTCTCCAACTTTGATTTCGGTACCAAGATACAGTTCCGGCGAGACGTACTTGCGGCCGTATCTCTGGCCGACGCCCCGAACACTCGCCGCCACCAGTCCTGCCGTCTTCCCTGGAATTGACGAATATTCCAGGTTCTCGTTCATGTTCACCGCGAAAACTATGGCCGTGTCCGGATCACCACTATTGGCTAGAGAGGCCTCCAGCCCACGGATGAAACCGATCACCACCAGCACCAGCAGCAGCACCGTGGTCAAACCCAACAGTGTCAAAACGGTGCGCAACGGACGTCGAAACAGGTTGCGAACCGAATACTCCCAGGGGAGCAATCGCAAGGTGAGCACGTTTTCTGTGTCCTGACTTCGAGCCTGGAAGACCCGGCAATTGATCGTTGGCCATTCAGCACCACCAGTGGCAGATCCAGCCCAGCCCTGGTGGAATCAGCGGCTTAACAGATCAGCACACCATGGGAGACACAAAGTCGTCGTCCCCACACGTCACGTGACAAGACTCCATCCGCAACCGGACACAACCGCGAAGAGGCCAGGTGATCTCTGAAGGATTCGTCTCCAACCACGTCGCGGTAAACTGCCCCCCCCTGTCTGGGGACAGACACGACGACAGGCACGATGACAGGAGCAGTCGCACTTGAGCACTGGCACGCCGGCATATGCGGAGACGGAACCGACCGCCGCCCCTGATCCTCGTGCTGACAGCAGGCACAAGCCACCTTGCCAACCTCTGACGACACCGACGACGGGTCCAGCGTCGAGCAGCAAGCGCCAGTTGTATACACCAGCGGGCAAACCAGGGTCAGCGTCACCAGCAAAACTCGCGACACCGACCGCCAGCGTTTTTGATGTCCACTTGTCGGTTCTGTGCCGCACATCACAACGCCCTGCACCTCGGTCAACCAATCACTCCGCTTGGGCAAACTATATGCAACCCCCCTCCAGGGGACAACATTTTCTTCCCAACTCAATGCGATTAGCGACGCGATGACGCGCCATTCCCAAGCCGATGCCCATGCAACCCACCAGACAACAACTTCGACTCGATCACGGTCACCGACTCTCGCAATTTCCGAATAGTCGACAGGTAGACCAGGTTCACTTCGACGAATTTCTGTTGTGCAAGCAACAGTTCCAGGTACCTCACCTGGCCTTCGCGGTACCCCTCTTTCACCGACTCGATAGACTTCCGAGCCCGGGGAAGAATCTTGTCCGAATAGCGACGCGCCTGATGACGGGCATTGGAATATTCACGGTAAGCCGAGGCCGCCCGTTGTTCCAATTCGACCTCCATCCGTTCCACTTCGAAACGCGCCCGCACCGCCCCCGCCTCGGATCGCGAAATCCCCCCCTGGTTACGATCAAAGATCGGCAGTGGCACTCCGACCATCACGCTGGTGACATCACTGTCGCTGGTATACATGTGAGCCCTGCCGACGCGGACATCCAGGTCCGGAATCACCAACCGCTTCTGTCGAGCCATTTCCCGAGCCGACAAGGTCAACCGCGCCCGTGCGGCCGCCAACCCGGGATGCTCGGCCAGCACCCGCCGCCGGCACTCCTCCCATGTCATGTCGGTCAAATTGGAGGTCACATCGCCCTCGAGCGTGCCAATGTTCAATTGGGCCACACCAACCGACAACGCCAAAAGCCGACGAGCTTCCAACAATTCGTTTTTCGAATTCTCCTCCAATGCCGCAGCCTGTTCAGAAGCGATCTCGGCCTGGTACAGCCCATTCCGCGAGACCTGCTTGGCCTGGAGCAACATGGCCGTCGCGCGGGCCAGTTCCAGTCCGAGCTTTGACAGTTGTGACGTCATTTCGACACGTTGCTGGGCAACCAGCGTGTCGTAAAACCGAACCTGGACATCTCCGGCCACTTGTTCTCTGACCATCGTCGCCAGATGTTCACGCTCCATCACCCTCGCTGCAGCCACCGACGAAGCCAACTGCAGTTTTTGCCCCGTAATGATTTTCTGCCGGATGAATCCACCCTGCATTCCCGGCGTCCCCTGGTTCCCCATCTCCTCACCGCGATACCCCACGACCGGATTCGGCCACAGCCCTGCCTGTCGATGATCGCCGCGAGCTTCGTCGAGCTGTGCCGAGTTGACTCTGAGCGCCGGATGTCGCGATTCGGCCAAAGACTGAAACTCAGACAGGGTCCTGGGTCTTGCCGGAGCGACCGCAACGATTGGGACGACCTGGACCTGCTCACGTGCCACTCGCCGTACCGGCCCCCTGGCGACACGCGGCCGCCACCCTGCCGACTCACCAGCTTCAATCATTGCTGGCAGGGCACAAGACATCAGAATGAGCGCACACAACCTCATATCATCGTTATCGGTCGATTTGCCGCGAACAGGACGGAAATTCGCTTCTGCCAAACTTTGACGGGATCTTTTCGGACTTCGCCCTCGGGCGATTCAGGCTGCGAGAGCGGCCTCTTGCTGGACGGCAACGCAAGGCCTCGACATCATGGTCCGATCGACCGGCCCTGATGATTCCAGCCACCATTGCAACAAGGACCTGAACCGATGCTTGTCGGATACGTCAGCAACGAACGTTATGTGGCCCTTCCCGAAGTCATGTTTGAATTTCGTAGCGGCGACAGTGTCACCACTGCCACCTCAACGATTTCCGGCGCCGTCCACGTCGAAATTGAGCCGGGGGACTACGAGGTTGTCATCGGGCGGGAGGGTTACGGATCCAAGATCGTCACCATGACGGCCAACCCGGATGTCCCCCACCACTTCCGGCTGCTCTCAGACCAATTGCTCGGATACATGTGGCCCAGGTGCGTCCAGGGCGGCCAACTCAGCGAGTTTCGGGTACACGCCGTCGAGGAATACGAACTTCAGTTGTGGCGATACGGCCAGTCCAAGGAGTACATCCGACGCATTGGAACATACGACGAACACGGCCCCCGCGCCACGATGCAGATCACTCCGGATGGAGATTACACGCAAACCGGAGTCCACTGGAACAAGCACGGCTACAACAGCAAGGCGATGTCACAATTTGTCGAAGCCCCACAACGCAGCGGCCTGTACTACCTGCACGCACTCGGGAAATCCGGTTCGTTCTTTTCCTTTCCCTGGGTTGTTGCCCCCACCACGCCAACCGCCGACGTCGCGGTGCTGGCCTCCGATCTCAACTGGAACGCATACAACAGTTTTGGTGGCCGCAGCAATTACATTCACGCGGACTGCTTCCCGCCGACCCCCACGGTCAACTCACGGCTCGAGTTGAAACGGTACACCGCGACAGAACACAGCAGCTATGACCAGGACGAGTACGCCCCGCTCTCTCTCGATCGCCCCGACCCTTACAACCACATTGATCTCGACGAAAACCTCACCGACCCGATTGGTGGGCGACAGGGTTGCCACATGGCCTCGGCCGAATGGCGGTTGCTCGGATGGATGGAACAACAAGGATTCGACTACGACTACTACGGCGAGACACACCTGCACTTCGACCAGGTGCCCCTGGACAGTTACAAGGTGCTCATCATCAGTACCCACCCGGAATACTGGTCTCGTGACATGTACTTCCGGGTCAAGGAGTGGGTCTTCGAACGTGGAGGCCGGCTGATGTACCTCGGTGGCAATGGGCTCAATTGTGAAATCGAATTTCTCGATGACCACCGCGTGGTCTACCACAACACCAACTGGAGCCACACCAAACCACAACTCAAGGACGATGGATCCGAATACCAGAGCCGGTTCGACAAGCGGGTCGAGTCAGAAGCCAACCTCCTGGGTGTCGTCTTTTCTTTCCCCGGCATTATGACGGCCGCCCCGTACCGGGTGATCGATGCTGATCACTGGACACTCGAAGGCACCGGACTGGCCAAGGACGACACGTTCGGCGCCGACAGCCTGCACAAACGAGTGCCCGGTGGAGCCTCGGGACACGAAACCGACAAGATCTCCGACCAATCTCCAGCCAACGTTCACCTGATCGCAAAAGGTACCAACGTTGACGAGGGAGGAGCAGAGATCGTCCACTTCGATACCCCTTCCGGGGGCGAGGTGTTCTCGGTCGGCTCCATCACCTGGCCGGCTTCAATCCTGGTTGACGACGCCGTCGCCGCGATCACCGCCAACGTCATCCGACGATTCAGCAGGTGACACGGCCAACGCGTCAACACACCCCCCGGCCTGTGTCACACGGATTCGAACCGGTACGAGTAAACGTCGGCGTCCTGCACGCGGAACCGCAGCCTCACCGTCTTACCGGCCAGCGCCCCCACGTCAGCCCCCTTAACCTTCCAGGCCGCCTGCAGATCAAGCGAGTCACCGTACAACGGATGAGCCTCCTCGACGGAATAGCCAGGCACCGGCTTGCCGTCCACATCCTCGATCCCCACCCTCACCGTTCCGGCCGCTGAGGTCGAAGTGTTCAGTGACAACCGGTTCCCCTGAAACCGGATCGGCGTGGTCACCAATTCGCCACCTTCCAGCGGTGCCGTCAATGACACGAAACCGTCGATCCGCAACGTGTAGCGACGAAATTGCCCGGGGTGATTCTGGTTGGAGTTTTCACTGACATAGACGGACAACTCGTTGCCACCGTCCGGGAATTGCGACGCTGTCTCGACCAACCCGTGGTTCTGGTACGCGTCCCCGTAAAACCAACTCTGCTCGGCTCGCAGGCCAGGCCGAATGAACGATTCAGGCCACACGCGAAACGAGGTCGCGTCGCGACTGGCCATGAACATCCCGTCGGTCACCGCCGTCCCCTCTCGACGGGACTTTGCCCCCCGAAGTTTGCGGTAGTCATACCGCGGCAACTGCGTGGCCGAATAGCTCCAGCCACGGTCGATATACCGGGTGGGAAAACCAAGGTAGATGTGAGGAGCGCGATAATAGGGAATCACCTGGTTGGTGTAGAGTTGGCTCACACGCCCCGGTTGCGTGTTGTTGGGATCGTCATCTTTCACCGGCTGCAACCACTTGGGACGCGGCCCGTGCGAGGTCTGGGGTGTGTAATCCAAAAAACGACTCTCCGACCAATCAACAAAGTTCTCCGACGTCGCGGTGCGGATGTCTCGACCTTTTCGAAAATCGCGATGGAACTCGCGATACACTCCCGCCAGTGAATCCCAGAAGGCGAGATTCAGAGAATCAAAGGCCCCCTTGGCGATTACGGCCTTCTCCTGGATCTTCCTGAATTTCTTGCCATCGGCCGAGACATAAGCCCACAATCCCTTGCGAAACGAACCAGCCAGAGCCTTGAACTTCTCGTTCGCCGGACAGGCCGGATTCTCGTCCAGGAACGGAGCGAAGTTGTGAGACCCCTCGCCCATCCAGATGATGTTGTTTTTCTTTGATCCACCAAATTCGAACAGTCCCAACTCCGGCCTGACCCAGTGGACACCATCTGTGCTCTCGGCGTAGCAGGCCACCTCTGGATGTGGGCTGCTGAACCCCTCCTTCGTGTAAACCACGTCACTGCCACGGTAGTACATCCGATACAGGTCCCCGTCACGGAAGACCTTCATGTAGGCACACGAGGCGCCCTCCCACGGCCGGTCATTGACCTGGGTCACCTCCTGGGGCGTCGGCTGGTTGAGTTGCAGCCTGGCCTGGCCCTTGATGTCACCAACCAGTGTCGTGTCGACAAACAACTCACGTCGCCCACCGATATTGGTCACCCCGCTCGTGGTGTCCTCCGCAAGCGAAGAACCTCCTTCCCCGGCCGCCGCTGCTGCCAGGCCGGCTGCACCAGCCACCTTGAGCCAGTCCCGTCTCGAAACCCCACTGTTCTCATTCACCGTCATCACTCGCCCATCCTTTTCTTGATTTATTTTCTTCGACCATTGAATCCCGGCACCATCGTGCTCAGGGAGTTTTTGGTTTCCCGACAGCCCTGTCCATCCAATACGAGAACAAATGTCCCTGGGTCAAATGAAACCGGGCCCGAACCCGCTGGTTCACCAGCCCACGCCCCGAACCCTGCGCCCAGCGGATTGGCCAACGGGGCTGGTCACCGGTCACCGGCTTCGAAATTGCCACAACCGCACCGGTGTCATCAATCACTTCGACAACCAGCCGCCCCCCTTCAGCCAACTGGGCGTTGACGTGCCACTCTTCTCCCTGGCTCACAAATGCCTCTGTCGTCATCACACCTGCCATCGCCCCGGCCTGCAGAGACACGAATCCATCCCGCCGCAGCACCGCCAGGCAAATGGCCCCGCCGGGGCCATCGAACTGCGGGAGCACCACGATTTTCCCGTTGGGATACTTCCCCTCGTAGTTGAACGTGGCACGATACTTCAGCCCGGTGTAGTAAAACCACAACTCATCGCCACGGACGATGGGAGCCGAGGGCGGCAGGATCTGTGTCAGATCAAAGGCACCCGATCCAAGCCGCGAGGGGCCAATAAACGGTGCGCGATCCCCCAAACGTCGCCACGTCTTCAAATCACGACTGCACGCCAGTTGCACCAAGTGGAATCCATCAGTGTTGGGATAATTGTCCACTTTCCCGGTCGAATGAAACATTGCCGGCAACCCGACATAGAGGCCCTCGTAGCGAAACACCCCCATGTTGTAGACCTGGACGTTGTAAACTTCCGGATCCACGAACCGCATGGGTTGAAACGTCTTGTCGGCCACACGCCGCTCGATCACCTTCCTGGCCAATTCCTGGTCCTTCGCATCGGCATGGAAGATCAGTTCGGGCTTCGTCCATTTCTGAAAATCCTTGCTGGTCGAAAGCCAGACGCTGCGACCAAATGGCCCCCGGTGCTTGACCGTCGCAATGAATGTCCTGGATTGTGAATCGAAACTCAGGTTCGATTCGTCCTGAGACGAGATTGCCGGAACATCCAACCGCCGCCACGCCAGTCCGTCCGGGCTGACCACCACCACGCGTTTCCCGCCAGTGGCAACCAACCCCTTGTACCGCCGTGACGAGTCGGCATCGCCCGGGTCGATCACCGCCCCTTGCACCGACTCGGTGGGCCGTGTTGCCGTCGGCACCCAATGCAAACCATCTCGACTCTCGTAACAATCCTTTGACAACAGCCAGATCCGATACACGCCTCGCTCGGCGTCCCACTGGGGACCGCTGCGAGTCTGGATAGATCGTTCGCTGGTGGTCAGGTACCGCGGGCGAATCACCGCCCCCTGTTTTTTCGGCCGATGCATTCGTCGCTTGAGATTTTCGATCTTCGCGATACCGTGATCATCAAGAAACAACTGTCTCTGCCCGGCCGGGACCTTGAAGTCTTCGGCCCGGGTCGTTGCGGTCACACACGACACCAGGGACACAACCAGGGACACCACGGTCCGGCTCAGGAATTTCATCGCTTGTTCTCCGGATTCACTGTCCCGAGTATCTGACCTCACCCGCATTTGAAAATCAAACTCACCTCATGACCACTCCACAACTCCCTCTCGGCTTTGTCAGTGCCATTCTTCCCGACGCTTCGCTCGATCGCGTGCTCACGACCGCCGGCGACCTGGGTTATGACTGCGTCGAACTGATGTGCTGGCCACCCGGCGACGCCGACAGGCGTTATGCCGGAGTCACCCACATCAATGTCGACACCATCGGCAGTGGTGAGGAACTCAAGGCACAGATCGCAGATTCGGGCATCGCCGTCAGTGGACTGGGCTTCTACCCCAACCCGCTGGCAGCCGACCAGGCCACAGCCACCGCCGCGGTTGAACACATCCGACGTGTCATCACAGGCTGCGCCGCACTGGGCATCCCGGTGATGAACACATTCATCGGCCGAAACCCCACGCTTTCAATTGATGAAAACTGGACCAGGTGCCTGGACACATGGGGGCCGCTGGTCGAATGGGCTGAATCGCACGACGTACGGATCGGTATCGAAAACTGCCCAATGCTGTTCACTCGCGATGAGTGGCCCGGTGGCCACAACCTGGCAATCAGCCCCACCGTCTGGCGTCGACTCTTCTCCGATCTCCCCTCTCCTCACCTCGGGCTCAACTACGACCCCTCGCACCTCGTCTGGCAAATGATGGATTTCCTGGCTCCTCTGGCCGAATTCTCCGATCGCCTGATCCACATCCACGCCAAGGATGTCACCGTCGATCGTGAACGCCTCGACGACGTCGGCATCCTGGCCACTCCCGTGGAATTTCACACGCCGGTGTTGCCCGGGCGCGGCACCATCGACTGGACGGTCTTCCTGGCCGCGCTGGTTGATTCCGGATACCGCGGGTCGGTGTGTGTCGAAGTCGAGGACCGGGAATTCGAAGGGTCCGAGGAACTTCGACTCGAGTCTCTCCGGCTCAGCCTTGAACATCTCCGCGACGCATCGCCAGAAACCGACGTCGAGAACAATTGACCGGCGACCTCATTGCCTGAGACGCGAGAATTCGACGACGATGCGGCCGGGGCGGTGACGCACAACCGGACACGACCGATCAGGTGTACAGACCCCGAACGACTTCACCGCCGTCAACCAGGGGAACCGGACGGCCTTCCTTGTCCCTGATTGTCGAATGAGGATCGACTCCCAGCGAATCGAAGATCGTCGCCGAGAGATCAGCTGGACTCACCGGATGATCGAGCGGGTGTCCGGCAATCCGGTCTGACCGTCCATACAGGACTCCACCGGTAACCCCCGCCCCGGCCAGCAGAGCTGGAAAACAGTAGCCCCAATGATCTCGGCCGTCGGCACTGCCCCGGTTCTCGAACTTGGGTGTCCGCCCCATCTCTCCCACACACACCACCAGGGTCTCGTCCAGCAATCCGCGGTCGTGCATGTCTGCCAGCAAAGCCGACACCGCCTGGTCCAGGCCCGGCAACAGGTGATCCCGCAGGCTGGCGGTCATTCCTTCATGAGAATCCCATCCCGAAGGGGCTCCATCAGGCATGTCCCAGACAACCGTCACGAACCGCGACCCGGCCTCGACCATACGGCGCCCCACCATCAGTGACTGGCCGAACAGGTGCCGCCCGTACCGGTCGCGCAACGTGGGCGACTCGCGGCGGATGTCCAGTGCTTCACGCAGTTTCGTCGAACTGACCATCCCCAGCGCTGACTGTCGATGACGATCGTAGACCGACGTGTTCCCCGATTCCTCGAGCCCCACCCGCTGATCTTCAAATTGTTCCAACAGGCTGCGACGACGGTCGAGCCGGTCCAGTGTCACTCCCTCACCCAGCGACAGGCCACGAAACTGGAACTGCAATTCCTGTTCGGAGCAGTCACGAAAGTAGGGATTGTCCAGGTGAGCCTTCTTGCGGATCCGAGTCGACAGGGCATTGTATTCCGGACCCAGCCAACCGGCATATTGCCCCAGCCGGTTGTAACGGCCACCCAGTTGGATTTCGCCGTGCCGATTGGGCAGGTAGATGTAACTGGGCACCTTTCGAGAAGAGGCCTGGTGTCGATCGAGATAGGAGACAACCGAGCCCATCGCCGGCCAGTCATTGGGTGCGGCATTGACGTTGGCCGGTCCCCGTTCGGCCACCGGCATTGGCCAACCCGTTTGAATGATGTGGGCTGCGTTGTGGTCGTTTTGAGTGTGATTGAGTGTCCGGATCACGGCGTAACGGTCTGAGCAGGCCGCCAGGCGTGGCAGGTGTTCGCAGATCCGCATGCCCGGAGTTCGAGCCGCAATCGCAGAAAACGGCCCACGCACCGTGCTGGGCGATTCGGGCTTCATGTCGAAGGTCTCCAGTTGACTGGGACCTCCGAAGAGATAAAGGAACATCACCGATTTGGCTCGTACTGCGGACTGCCGTATCCCGGCCGCATCAGCTGCCGCAAGCGTTCTCGCCCCGACCCCAAACAGGCCCGCCCCCCCCACCTGCAAGACCTGCCGACGGCTCATGCCGTTGCAAGTTCGCAGTGGTCGACCAAGGATTCGAAGCATCGCTGTTGTTCCTATAATACTCCCCCTCATCCTATCGGCTTTTGCTGCTGCGCGGCAACGCCTTCCCTGGAACTGGCCCAGATCCCAGGAGATCACAAAACACTCGCAATTGAGTCCGCAGTCCCTCGCAAGTTACACTGGAGGTGACTGGTAAAGGGCCCTCATCACCATGCACTCGTCCACCTTTCTGATGTCACTCGCCCTGGGTTTCCTGGCGGCCTCTCCGCTACAGGCGGCTCCACCCAACCCGGTGGTCACCACCGCGTGGCCGGCCGGCGGCCGGGCCGGATCAACCGTCTCGGTGACATTGACCGGGAGCGGCATCGACAAACAGATCGAATTGCGATCCTCGGCACCCGGACTGCAAGCCGAACGTGTCAGCACTGACAAGCCCGGCCTTTTTCGAATCACGATCCCGAAAACCACCGCTCCGGGACTTTACGAAATCCGCCTGGCCGGGCCGGCCGGGGTCAGCAACCCGCGAACCTTCCAAATCGGCAACCGGCGTGAAGTTCTCGAACAGGAGCCCAACAACACACCACCGACCGCCAGGCCAGTCCCAATCGACTCGACTGTCAATGGCCAGATCCTGGAAGCCGGAGACCAGGATTGCTACCGGTTCACCGCCACCCGGGGACAACGAGTGATCCTGGAATGCTGGGCGGAACGCATCGACTCAAAACTGCACCCGATCCTGCAACTCTTCGACTCCAATGGCCGCCTGTTGAAGGTCAGCCGAGGCTACTATGGCATTGACCCACTGATCGACTTCCGGGTGCCCGACAATGGCGACTACATCGTCCGCCTGCACGACCTGACCTACACCGGCAGTACCAACCACACTTACAGGCTCGATATTGACACCGGCCCACGGGTGGCGTTGGCCGTGCCCGGAGTGATCCGCAGGGGCCAGTCGGCCCGAGTCACTCTTCTCGGCTGGAACCTGGCCAATCGCACAGACGCCCCCTACCCGGCGTTGGACCGGGTCGACGTCGAGATTCCCGCCGAGAGCACCAACCCCGATTGGCCATTGCCAGTCCAGATGACGGCGGCCCAGGCTCCCTTCGACGCAATCGCCTTTCAATTGCCGGGCAGTCATGCACCGGTCCTGATCGGTATCACCGAGGTTCCCGTCGTAACGGAGAACAACGACAATCACTCTCCAGCCACCGCACAACAGGTCAAGATTCCCAGCGAGGCAGGAGGCCGCCTGGTCGCTGCCGACGAAAAGGATTGGTATTCCTTCGAGGCTCGCCGTGGCGAGGCGGTCTATATCGAGTTGATCGGGGAACGCATGGGCTCCCCGGTGCACCTGGCTGCCTCGGTCCTTGACGCCTCCGGCCAAAACGAACTTCTGCGTTGCCGTCGTGACCCACGGAATCTCGGTGGTCTCGGACTACCGACGCGACACTCCGACCCCTCCGGTCGATTCCTGGCCCCCGCTGACGGACGCTATACCGTGGTGATCTACAACCGGAGTGCAGGCATCCACCCTGAACCCCGCCGTGCGTACAGGCTTTCGCTACGACGTGAAGTCCCGACAGCCGATGTGGCGGTAATTTCTCCCGGCACCAGCCCACGCAGTCTCAACGTCGCCCCGGGAGGCCGCACTCTACTGGATGTGGTGGCGTTTCGACGTCGCGGCGCGCACGGGTCCATCCGCATCTCGGCCACCAACCTCCCCGACGGCGTTTCCTGCCCCGACGTCTTCCTCGGTCCCGGCGTCTCGCGAGGCCAACTTGTCCTCAGTGCCGACCGGGGCGCCGCGCGTGCCAACGGCGGCTTTTCCTTGTGGTCATCCCTGGCCAACACCGCCGACACGGCCAGGCGACCGGCTCGAAGCGGAACCGTCGTCCAGGCCGGCCGGCCGACTGGATGGAGTCGACTGACACACAACCTGGCACTGGGCATCGCCGGCGACTCTCCCTTGAGAGTCACCGCTGACGGACACGAGACCCGTGTCCATCAACTCTATGGTGAACTCAAGGTGCGACACGCCCCCGGCGGGGTACTCGACGTGGCCATCGAGGTTGAACGCAAGGACCCCAACCATCGGGCCGAGGTCCAACTGATTGGAACCGGACTTCCACCCGACATCGCCAACCGAACGGCCACCATCCCCGCTGCAAAAGACAAGGGATACATCAGCTTTTACCTGCCACCTCGGCTCACTCCCGGCCGCTACACCCTTGGTATCCAGGCCACCACAACCGTGCTGGCCGCAGACGGAAAGAAAACCCAAACCGTCACTGTTTCCAGTAACCCGGTCGTTTTTGATGTCCACGAACCCATGTTCCGTGTCACGCTCGATCCGTATAACCCCAGGACCATCAAGCGAGGCCAGATCGCACAGATCAAGTACAAGGTCCGTCGGCTGAACGGCTTTATCAACAAGATCCATTCCGAACTGGCCGCTCCCGGAACCGTCACCAATGTTGGAGGCCTGCGGGGCCGGGGTGTCACCTTTGTCGGGCTAACCGAGACCGGAGCGATCCAGGTTGTGGCCAGCGACGACGCCCCCCTGGGACAACGCGCCTTCCTGAGGGTCTACGCTGTCGGAGTCCTCGAGGACGAGGCTCTCTACCACGGCAGCCACTTTTTGCAATTGCAAATTGTCGAGTAGGGCAATGCCTCGGAAACACCAACTGGCCGACGGCCTCACCCGGCGGGCAGCGATTCGGGGTGCGGCTGGTCTGTCGCCACTGGCCTTCCTGGCCGCCCATGCGGATGCCCAACCAGCACGACCGACGGCTACGGCACGAGCTTGCATCTTCTTGCACATCACCGGCGGCCCCGCTCAACAGGAGACCTTTGACATGAAGCCGCGGGCGACTGGCGCCGCCCGCGGGGAATTCGACCCCATTGCCAGCCAAGTACCGGGAATCGACGTTTGTGAATTCATGCCCAGGACGGCCCGCCTGACACAGCACCTGGCCATCATCCGCTCCATGCACCACGACCAGACCTTTCATGGCGGCGGAACACACTACAACCTGACTGGCCACCCACACCAACCTCGGACCCCACAACCCGAGTACTACCTGGATTCACGAGACGCTCCCAGTATTGGCGCCGTCTTCCAACAACTGACCGGAGACCAGGCGGGTTTGCCCGCAGCGGTCCACCTGCCCTTCTGGATCCAGCAGGGAAATGTTGGCCGCTTCGCAGGCCAGGACGCTGGTTTTCTCGGGCGACGGTTCGATCCATTGCGAGTGTTTTTTGAAGCCAAGACCGACCTGCCCGGCTCATTACCAAAAACCTTTCAATTGCCCGCCGCGCTTCCAGTCACCCGTCTCGATCGTCGTGCAACACTATTGACCCGGCTGGATCACAGCGACGTCAACAACAACCCGGCGCGGCAATGGAAGCGACACCGTGACCGAGCCATGGAGATTCTGCACGCAGGCGGAGCGTGGCAGGCCTTTTCAATCGAGAAGGAATCGGCCGCAACACTGGATCAGTACGGAAATCACAAATTTGGCCGCAGTTGCCTTGTCGCCAGGCGGCTGATCGAAGCCGGCGTCAAGGTCGTCCAGGTCAATTGGCCCGGACACGAAAATCACTTTGACACGCACGCGGGACATTTCCCCGACATGAAGACAACACTGTTGCCACCGATGGACCGCGCGTACTCGGCCCTGCTGTCCGACCTGGATCAACGCGGACTGCTCGATCAAACGCTCGTCGTGTGGTCGGGAGAGTTCGGCCGCACCCCGTCATTGAATGGCAACAAACCTGCCGGTCGCGACCACTGGCCGTGGGTTTACACGAGCGTACTGGCCGGCGGCGGTGTCCGTGGTGGACGGCATGTGGGCAGCAGTGATGCCCAGGCCGCCTATCCGCAGGATGACCCCGTGCACGTGTCCCAGTTCGTCGCGACCATCTATCATGCCCTCGGATGCACCGAGCAAACCGTCGTCCACGATATCCAGGGACGGCCACATCACGTTATGCAAAGGTCGCCACTGACACGATTGTTCTGATCCCGGGAAGCTCGCCACCGGGTGACTACCGGTTGTGGAGGTCAACGGGATCCCGTGGTGATCGGTTCGAACGGCCGCACCGCCGGATCACCAAACACGACGTACAGCAACAGGTTCTGAGGCACGCGACGCCTCGAGACACGTCCCGGAACAGCGGGCGCAACCAGGAATCTGCCCGTACGGAATCCTCGAACCGTGATCAATGCGTTGATCAACTGCTGATACGATTCGCCGACACTCTGCCCCTGCGACCAGGCTTCCAGCACCGGAAACAGGTGAGGAAACCCCATGCTCAACCGCATGTGACCGAAAAAGACGGTCGCGCCATTATCGATCGCTCGCAACGCAAATGCGTCCCTCTTTTTCACCTCGTATCCACCGGGTGCCTGGCGGA
>CAWVUS010000111.1:0-15857 GCA_963933195.1 uncultured Planctomycetaceae bacterium | reverse complement strand
GCCGGCCTTGTTGACACGCTCAAGGGCAAGGGGCCCTTCACAGTTTTTGCTCCCACCGACGAGGCCTTCGGGAAACTTCCCAAGGGCACGGTTGCGACGCTGCTGAAGCCCGAGAACAAGAAGATGCTGCAGGGAATCCTCACCTATCACGTTGTCGGTGGCAAGGTGCTGGCCAAGGACGTGGTGAAGTTGAAGTCGGCCAAGACGGTCAACGGAAAGAGTGTTCACATCGTGGTCAAGGACGGAAAGGTCTACGTTGATAAAGCCCAGGTCGTGATGACTGATATCAAGTGCAAGAACGGCGTGATTCATGTCATCAACAAGGTGATCTTGCCGTAATCCTGTTGGTTACGGTTTCCTGGCTCGGCCGGTTCCCCCCCGGCCGAGCTTTTTTCGTTTACGGGTTTCAATTTGAAAGGGTTGATTGCGGCGGTGATGCCGAAGAGACTGGAAAGTGGTCGAGTGGATGGCCTTTCTCGATCCACTACGACAGGCACCCGACTGAACACAACTGGCTGAAAATTGGCGATGCCCGACAGGCGGTCCTCCACAAGCGTCCATCACCTAAGCCGTCGCAGTCTTTTGTCCCTGGGCTGCTTCGGGTTGCCGTCATTTGGTCTGACTGGTGCCCTGGAAGCCTCCATCAAGCCGAACGTCCTGGCGCGGGCGAAGTCGGTGCTGATTCTCTACATGGATGGAGGCCCGAGCCATCTGGACATGTTTGATATGAAGCCAGGTGCCCCGGCGGAGATCCGCGGTCCGGTTTCGTCTATCGGGTCCTCGGTGCCGGGAATTTCGGTGGGCGAATACCTGCCGAAGGTTGCTCAGCAGATGCATCACGTGGCCCAGGTCCGGTCGATGCAGCACGAAGATCTTCCGCACGACCAGGCGGTTTACCGTGTGCTGACCGGTTACCGACACGACATCCAGGCTGGCGGTCTGAAGGTGCAGAACACCGATCTGCCGCACATGAGTTGTGCGTTCAATCGTTCTGGCGGAACTTCGGTTGCCATGCCCAAGACCATCCAGATTCCCGGTCCGATGCGGATCGACGCGAGAATCCTTCCCGGGCAGAACGCGGGAATCCTGGGAGCGAGATGGAATCCGTTTCCGGTGCACGTCACGCGAGCCGGGGAGGTTGTTCCTCCCAACCTGGCCCGGACCGAATCGGTCACCGAATCCCGTCTTGCCAATCGGCGTGAATTGCTTGGTCGGCTACGGGACAACCGTCGTGGTCACGAACCCGGGGTCACGACGGAATTCACGGCACTGCAGGAGCAGGCGATTCGGATTCTGCAAAAACCGTCCATTCACGATGCCTTCAATCTGGACCGGGAGTCACCGGCCATGAGAGATGCCTACGGCCGTGATCGGCACGGGCAATCCACGCTGCTGGCTCGGCGGTTGATTGAGGCGGGCGCACGGTTTGTCACCGTCTACTGGGGCAAGGAGATCCAGGATTGGGCAGGTCCGTTCAAGCCGATGCTTGTCAACAATCCCTGGGACACTCATCGCAACCATTTCCCCTTGATCAAGGACAGCCTGATCCCTCGGGCGGATCGCACGCTGGCCGCGTTATTGGCCGACATGTCTGACCGGGGGCTACTCGACGAAACGCTGGTTGTGTGGATGGGAGAATTCGGTCGCAGCCCAAGAATCAGCAAGATCTTTGCCACTCCCGGTCGGGAACACTGGCCGCATGCGTTCACGATCCTGTTGGCTGGTGCGGGAATCAAGGGAGGGTTGGTTCACGGTGCCACCGACCGTTACGCGGAATTCGTCACCAGGGATCCGGTGGCGCCGGAAGACATCACGGCGACAATCTTCGACTCGTTGGGAATTGATCCACACCAGTTGGTGCCCACCCGAGACAAGCAGCATCAGCTGTCCACGGGCCGTCCACTCGCGGAATTGTTCACGTAAAGAAGACACCGCCCCATGTGTCCTGACGAACGTTTCACCGCTCCATCGTGTCCCACGCTGCACGTCGAATCACGTGGAGTGATCTTTGATGCGACCGACGCCACGGATTCCGAGGCCGTTGCGTATGTGACCAGCCTCGTGTCACTTGAGTCCAGGACCTGGCTTGCCGGTTGGCAGTCCGGACCGGAGAAACACACCCCGACGAACACGATCGCTCTGGCTCGCTCTCGAGATGGCGCCAAGACTTGGCAACGGTTGCCTCACAGGTTTGACACGTCGTGGCAAGAGGCCCCGGGCTCGTTTCTGGCTGCAGAAATGGTTGAAGCAGAACCGGGACGGTTGTTGTTGTTCACGACGTGGATCAACCGCAGCATCCCTGATCGCCCGTTGTTCAACCCCGAAACCGAGGGCATTCTGCCGACTCGACTTTTGTATTGCTCGTCGGAAGACGAGGGAGAGACCTGGGGTGAGTGGAGGGAGTTGCCGACGCCGGGCCTGACCGGTTGTGCCGTCACGGGTCCGATTCTTCGCTGGTCGGACGGGACCATCGCCTGTGGATTCGAGAGTTTCAAGGAGTTTGATGATCCGGCTCCAGTCGAGCCGGCCGCGTGGTTGGCGATTTCCCGCGACGGTGGTCGCTCTTTCGGCGATCCGTGGCAGGTTGCCCGGCATCCCCAGCAGGAGAAATATTACTGGGATCAGAGGCTCTGTCCGACGGAGAATCCCGGCGAGTTCGTCGCGATGTTCTGGACGCACAACCGCGAGGAACAGCGAGACACGAACGTTCATATGTTGCGGGCTTCGATCAACGATGGGTCGGCGGCGGTTGGGGAACCTGTTGAAACCACCATCGCCGGACAGATTGCGGCTTGCGGAGTCGCGGAGGATGGGCGGATTCTGTCGTGTGTCGTGGATCGGGGACAACCCGGTACGATCACTCTCTGGCAGTCAGTTGACGGTGGCCGCACCTGGCCCGAGGAGGCCTGCCTGGTTGTTCACGTTCATGATGAGCAGGCGTCGATTACCCAGGGCCGGGAGGACATCGATTACGCCGAGTTCTGGGAAGATATGGGCAAGTGGAGTTTCGGCCATCCGGTGATCCGAAGGCGGAGCGATGACTGGTTGCTCGCCTGGTACGCGGGGACGCCCGACCGAATGAGCCTGCACTGGGCCAGCGTGGTCGAGAAGTCCGTATCGTGATGAGCCCGATGAATTCTTGCGGGTCGTCAGTCGGCCAGCGGCTTCCGTGAAAAACAGTCTCCGGTCCGTGTGGTGGCGGCCTGGGCTCGGTTACAGTTCATGTGAAATGAAGCGTTTGCGGATGAAAGAGACTGGTTGACCGACGTTGGCGGTCGAGTGCTCCGCGGCATCCTGTGATGTGATACATGGGTTGGGAAGGGGCCGCGGTGTTGTGTGTGTGGCCCAGGTCGCGCGACTTGCCGGGATTGATGATCTTCGAGGCCGACGGTTACTATCGCGGGGCTGGGCTGGAGTTGGTGTGGCAACGGTTTGTCGTGTGAGATGTGCCTCGTGAACAACAGTGCTCCCGAATCCGATTCGGTTCCCAGGAACGCCGGGCCGACGCGTCGCCGGAAAGTGCTGCGAGCTGTTCTGATTGGGCTGGCCGTGTTCGTCGCCTGCGAAGCGGTGGCCACGTTGCTTTACCAGCAAAGCATGATTTATCCGGACGCCGTCTGGTACTGGGAACACACGGGTGACGGATCGACCATGGAGTTTGATCCGATCCGCGGGTACCGGCTGACCCGGAACTCCCGTCGAATGGTCTGCATGGGCACCAATGGCGAGATCGAGGCGGTGGCGACCGTACGGGGCAACAACGCGGGGTTTTCGGACCGGGACGATTTCAACCCGAAGCGGATGGGGCCTCAACGCAAGCGGTTGGCCGTCTTTGGCGACTCGTTTACCGCCGGCCTGTACCTGGAACGCAGTTGGCCGGACGCCGTGGAGGACCGGGCTGACGGCAACAATCGCCCGTTGGAGCTGATGAATTTCTCGGTTTATGCCGGGGGCCTCGTCAACTGGTGCAGTGTCCTGACCGGCGTGATCGAGGCGGAGGAGTATGAACTGGATGGCGTCGTTTTTGCCGTCTTCCGTGGCAATCTCCGTCGCGGTTTCACCATGGCCGATGATCGGAGTTTCTTTAACGCGCCGGGTGGATATGCGTGCATGGCCGTGGGACGGATTCCTGTCGAGTCGGACAGTTTGCCAACGACTTTCGAGGACGCCAGACCATATTTTGCCCCCGTGTTTGGTTCTCCGATCGTGAAGACCGTCGTGCTGGAACAGATACTGCGAGGTCGTCCCCGGATGCCCCGGTCGTTTCAGCCGGTGTTGAGCCGATTGTGCTGGCACGGGATCAAGAAGTCCCTGGGCGTGACCGAAATGGACCTTCTTGACGAGGTGACCGATTCGGCCAAGTTTCCGCCGCACATCCGTCGTCGCCTGGAGGTCATTCGCAGTTTTCTGGCTGCACGCCAGATTCGCTCGCTGGTGATCGCCGTTCCGTCGCGAGAGCGGTTACTGGATGGTCTGCCACCATCTCAAGAAACCCGGGCATTTGCCGAATTTCTTGGCGCCGACTTTATTGACGGTGCCGAGGCGTTCGAGGGTCAGTCCGCCGGAGAGATCCGAGACCACTGGTTGAAATACGACGGGCACTGGGCCCAGTCGGGGTCGGACCAATTCGCCCGGCATTTCACAGGTGTGATTTCCGACTGGAGCGATCGCTGAGCCTGGTGTCATCAAGACGGATGGTCGGCGAACGGCACGTCGTCTTCAATCTCATTTTGCCGGGCTGTATGTGTAGGTGACAATCTTGCCCAGCGGTACGTTCTTGACCACCTGGCGGCTCTTGTTCGGCCACAGGATTTCGAGCGTGACGGGATCCTTGTGATCGCCGAGTCCGAAGTGCAGCCGCACGTCGTTCTGGTTCCCTTCGCCGGTTCCGGCCTCGATCTGCCGCGTGTGAGTCTTCTTGCCAATGGTGATTCGGACCTGGGCTCCCACGGCCGAACGATTCACCTGGCCGCCGTCGCCCTGCAAGCGGACCCCCAGCCAGCCCTTGCCGCGGGTCGTGTTCTGGAACAGTTTTCCGCCGCTGAGGAGGTCCAACGCCCCGTCGTTGTTGTAGTCGGCCCAGGCAGCCTGGTAGGTCGGTGGGAGTCCCGCCAGGCCGGCTGCCGCGGTGACATCGGTCACGGCGAACTGGCCGTTGTTACGGAACAGGACCGGGTTGTTTTTGCGACCAAACGACGCGGTGCCATAGACCGTCGTGAAGAACACATCCAGGTTCCCGTCGTTGTCGTAGTCTCCGGCACTGGGTGTCGCGTACGATTCCTGGTAGTGCACTCCACAGGGGCCCAGGTCCTTGAACTTGTAGGCCTGCTTGGCGCCAAGGTTCTGGAGGAAACGCGACTTGGGCTGATTGCCGCGACCGTCCACGTGTGCGAAATTGCCGGCAAACAGGTCGATCAGTCCATCGTTGTTGAAGTCGCCCCAGGCGGATCCGATCGAGTGTCCTCCGCCGAATCCTGACGACGTGGCAATCACTCCGAACGCCTTGGCCGATTCGGTGAAGCCCGCCTTGCCGTCGTTGGTCCAGAGGAGATTGGGCTGGAGACGGTAACTGGAGACATAGACATCCAGGTCACCATCCTGGTCGAAGTCGCAAGCGGTGACTCCCCGGGCTCGAGTTTGACTCTTGGATTGTGCCAACTTGAACGTCTTGCCTTTTTCATTGATGAGGATCTGGTACGGCCAGGTGATGCCCTTGCCCCAGTCCTCGTATCCCCCGACATAGAGATCGACGAATCCGTCTCCGTTGAAATCGCCCCAGCAGGCACCCCGGGAAACCGAGGGCGGCAACTTGGGCAACTCGATCGGGCTGAATTTCATTTTTCCATCGTTGTGATACAGCCGCCGGGCGGACCAGGAGAACAGGTCCACCAGGCCGTCGTTGTCGAAGTCGGCCGCCACCGAGGTCGGAACATCAGCGACCCGGGTGAATGTCTTGCCACCGTTGTTTTTCCAGACACCTCCCGAACCGCACACGTCGACCCATCCGTCGTTGTCCAGATCGATCCAGCAAGCGGCGTCGGTGGACACCTTGAGACCGGAGGCTTCGGTCACGTTCTTGAATGCTGGTGCCTGGGCCGCCAGCGGAGTGCTGCAGGCTGCACAGATGAATAGAAATCCGGAGACAAGCCACGTGTGAGAACCGGCGAATGGTGCGGGGAATCGGATCACAACGAGTTCCTTTTGAAAGAGGATTGACCGGGGCAGCCGGCCAGGCACGCATTATTCGGCATTCCTGTTCCGGTGAAAAGTCCGTCAGCCATTTTGTGATGGTCGGTCGTACCGAACGCGGCAGTCGCCTCACCGGAACGACCATCGTATACTACAGCCTTGATCCGTTGTCCCAATCGGTCGTCGTTGACCGGAGTCCAGGTGTGATTCGCCGATCCCTCGTTGTGACCAGTGCCGTTTGTGTCGCGGTGACGCTGTTGGCCGGGCCCATTCGGGCAGCGGACAAGTCAAAGGGAGAGTCCCGGATCGACTTTTCCCGGACTATTCGACCGCTGTTGGCCAACAAGTGCCTGAAATGCCATGGGCCCGGGGGGGGCGAGCATGACACGGACCTGAGATTGGACCTGGCCAAGAAGGCGATTGGAACAGCGATCGTTCCCGGACGGCCGGATCAAAGCGAGTTGATGAAACGGGTCACCAGCCGTGATCCTCTCAAGCGGATGCCACCACCGGAGAGCAAGCTGGAGTTGACCGACCAGGAGGTCCAACTGTTGAAAGCCTGGATCTCGGAGGGCGCCGATTACACGGTGCACTGGTCTTTCGTCCCACCGGTGCGTCCGACCATTCCCAAGGTGAAGCGGGAAGGCTGGATTCTCAATACGATCGACCGTTTCGTGCTCGAACCGATGGGACAGGCCGGCCTGGAACCCTCGCCGCCAGCCGATCGGAAGTCACTGATCCGGCGGCTGACATTTGACCTGACCGGCTTGCCACCGACCACGGCTGAAATCGATCGGTTCGTGGCGGATCAGAGTCCCCAGGCCTACGAACGCGTTGTCGATCGGCTTCTCAGTTCCCAGCACTACGGCGAACGGATGGCGCAGACATGGTTGGACCTGGCACGTTTCGGTGATACCAACGGCTACGAAAACGACAGCAATCGATCGATGTGGTTGTATCGCGACTGGGTGATCAATGCGTTCAACACCAATATGCCGTTTGACCGGTTTGCGTTGGAGCAGGTTGCCGGCGACCTGTTGCCGCATGCCAGCATGTCGCAACGTATCGCCAGCGGTTTCAATCGGAACACGACATACAACGAGGAGGGCGGATCGGACCCGGAGGAGTTCCAGGTGGTTTACGCGGTCGAGCGAGCCAGCACCACCGGTACCGTGTTCCTGGGGCTGACTCTCGGTTGTGCACAATGTCACGAGCACAAGTACGACCCGATCTCGCAGGAGGAGTTCTACAGTTTCTACGCGTTCTTCAACAGCGTTGACGGCGAGAAGGGGGCCCAGGGACACGACATCCCCCTGCCTCCGTTGCTCGTCCTGTCGACCCCTCAACAGCAGGCCGAGTTGCGACAAATCGAGAAGGACCTGGAGGCTTTGGACAAGACGATTGCCACGGAATTGGCCAAGGTGAAGCCGCCCTCCGCCGCTCCATCGTCGAAGCAGTCTCCACCGGCAAAACCGACAGGCAAGGACCACGACGGGTACTTTGACACGCAAGCCGACTGGGAAGCTCACGCCAAGAAACATCTTCTCGAAAAACTTCCCAAGGACATCCGCAAGCTGGTCGAACTCGCACCCGATCGCCGCGACAAAGAGCAAAAGGCCAGCCTGGCCAATCATTTCATCCGTTTCGGGTTCACATCGGCCCGCAAGGTGTTTGATCCTCTCAACAAACGTCACAAGTCACTGACCGATCGCCAGGCCGGAATCAAAACCAAGACACCGTCCACGATGGTGATGAAGGAGATGGCCGAACGTCGTCCGGCGTTTCTCCTGGTGCGGGGCGACTTCCAGCAAAAGGGGACTCGGGTCCAACCGAATGTTCCGGCGATCTTCAAGGGGTTGCCAGAAGACGCTCCCCGGAACCGTCTTGGATTGGCCCGTTGGTTGGTCGACCCCGAGCATCCTCTGACCGCTCGCGTGGCGGTCAACCGGCTCTGGACCCGGTTCTTCGGCACGGGGCTGGTGCGGACTCCTGAGGATTTTGGGGTGCGGGGTGATTTTCCGACTCATCCACAGTTGCTGGACTGGCTGGCCGTCGAGTTCATGCGGACCGGTTGGAATGTCAAGGCGTTGCAGAAGCAGATCGTCATGTCGGCGACCTATCGCCAGGCGTCACGATTTGATCCGGTCATCGGCAAACGTGATCCGTACAACCGGCTCTTGAGCCGGCAGAATCGGTTTCGGCTCACGGCGGAATCCATTCGTGATACGGCGTTGTCTGTCAGTGGACTGCTGGATGATCGGATTGGCGGTCCGAGTGTCTACCCGTATCAACCCGAGGGATATTACAGCGACAAGGGCCGTTGGAAATGGCCACAAAGCAGTGGTCGGGACCTGTATCGCCGCGGGATTTATACCTTCTGGCGGCGGACGACCACGTATCCCAGTTTCCAGATATTCGATGCGCCGACGCGTGAGATCTGTACGGTCATGCGGCCACGAACCAACACCCCGTTGCAGGCACTGGTGACATTGAATGAACGGACGTTTGTCCAGGCCGCTCATGGACTGGCAGTTCGAATCTTACGGATGGGCGAAACAAAATCGGAGTTGATGTTGGACCAGGGGTTTCGGATCGTGGTCGGCCGAAAACCGGACAAGTCCGAGCAGGCAATCCTGGGACGAATCCTGAAGGAACAACTCCAGCACTATCAACAGGATGCCAAGGCCGCACAGGCCCTGGTGTCCCAGGGATCCGTGGATGCCAAGGGGCTTGATCCCGCCAGCCTGGCTGCCTGGATCAGTGTGGCTAACGTTCTGCTGAACCTGGACGAGACGATCACGAGGGAATGAACAATATGACGTCTCCGGTATTGCCCCTGGCCTCAACACCGTCCCGGCGTCTTTCGCCGCGCCGCCAGTTCCTGGCACGGACATCCGGTGGTCTTGGCGCTGCTGCGCTGGCCGGACTGCTGCAGGACAACCTGGCAGCGGTTCCGAACATCAGGCGGCCCGGGGCTTTGGAGACAACCCATATCCCGGCGCGAGCCAAGCGGGTGATTTACCTGTTCATGGCCGGTGGTCCGTCGCACATTGACACCTTCGATCCCAAGCCAAAACTCGCTGCACTGAACGGACAGGAATTGCCGGCTGAGGTCCGGGGCAAACAGCGGATCACCTTGATGACCCGCAAGCAGAAACAGTTGCAGATTGCCGCGTCACCGATGAAATTTCGGCAATATGGCGAATCCGGCCAGGTCCTCAACCAGCACATGCCGGAATTGGCAAAGGTGTGTGACGAGATCGCGATCGTACGTTCGTTGCACAGCGAGCCGATCAATCATGATCCGGCGGTGAACATGTTGCAGACCGGCGCCGGTCGGCCGGGGCGGCCCTGTGTTGGATCGTGGGTCTCGTGGGGACTGGGCAGCGAGAACCGGAGCATGCCTGACTTCGTGGTCCTGCTCTCGGGCACCAAGGGTCAACCGGTGATTTCCCGGTATTACCACAGTGGATTTCTGCCCAGCCGTCACCAGGGCGTTCAGTTCCAGTCGCAAGGCGACCCGGTCCTGTTCCTGTCCAACCCGGAAGGAATTGATCGAGACACTCGAGGACGGTTGATTCGTGGAATCAACGACCTGAATCGTCGTCGGCTCGAGGTGGTTCGAGACCCGGAAATCGAGGCCAGGATTGATTCGTTTGAGCTCGCTTATCGCATGCAGCGAAGCGTTCCGGAATTGATGGACCTCTCTGGTGAACCCAAGCACATTCACGAGTTGTATGGGACGCAGCCGGGCAAAGTGTCTTTCGCCAACAATTGCCTGTTGGCACGACGGATGATCGAGCGCGGGGTACGGTTCGTGCAGCTGTACCAGCGAGGCTGGGACATGCACAGCGACATCAAGAACCGAATGCCGAAACAGTGTGCGGAAGTCGATCGGCCGACGGCCGCGTTGCTTCGCGATCTCAAGCAGCGCGGATTGCTGGACGAGACGTTGATAATCTGGGGCGGCGAATTCGGACGGACGACCTATTGCCAGGGTGAATTGACGGCGACATTCGGGCGCGACCACCATCCACGGTGTTTCAATGCCTGGCTGGCTGGTGGAGGGATCCGGGGCGGAGTCACTCACGGAGCAACCGACGACTTTGGTTACAACGTCGTCGAGAACCCCGTCCACGTGCACGACCTGCAGGCCACGGTGATGCACTGCCTGGGAATTGATCACGAACGGCTTGTCTACCGGTTCCAGGGACGTGATCAGCGGTTGACCGACATCGGTGGGAAAGCGGTTCCCGAATTGCTGGCCTGAGACGTTGGGCCGTCGGCGCGAAATGACGGTGGTGGTGTGGCCGGGGGGCGAGAAAACCATGGTGAGACATGTGGTTGTGATTTCCAGGATCGTGTTGCTCCTGGTGGCGACGGTGTCGTCGATGACCGCGGCTCCACCCGGCCTGAACAGCCAGCCAATAGACATCGGTGGCCGGAAGCAGGTGTTTGTCGACAGGCAATTGATCGAGGCGAGTCGCAACGTCGTGCTGACGATGCACTCACCCCGCCGCGATGGCCGGGTGTTGATTTCCGCCGATCAGCCGTGGGAACGAGACTGTCATGTGGCGGTCTATTCGAGTGTTCTCAAGGACCAGGGCAAGGTTCGAGTCTGGTACGACCTGGTCAAGTTGACCGGCCCCGGGCCCTACGATCATCTCCGGATGGTGGCGTATGCCGAGTCAGAAGACGGATTGCACTTCGTGAAGCCGAAGCTTGGTTTGCATGCGGTGGATGGGTCAAAACAAAACAACATCGTGATTCCGGACAAGATTGGCGGTTGTGCCGTCTGGATAGATCCCCAGGCACCGGCCAGGCACCGATACAAGACCCAGGCCAAGGTTTATCCCACGGGTGAATTTCACATGCACAGTTCATCCGACGGGCTGAACTGGTCGCTTTTCTCGAAACCTCATCCCGGTCCCGGGGGACACGACACGCAGAGCATCGTGTACTGGGATCCGGCGGTGAAGCGGTACGCGATGTTCACCCGGTTCTGGGCACACCATGATGATCGTGACCGGAGATACCGGACGGTGCGTCGATTGGAAACCGGGGACTTGAAGCTGGGGAAATGGTCCAACGAATCGATTGTCATGGCTCCGGATGCCCGTGATCGGGCCACTCACAAGACCCCGGGGCGACAGCCACCGATGGATTTTTATGGGGCCTGTGTGTTTCCCTACGCGGAAGCTCCCGACGTCACCATCATGCTCTCCCAGCCCCACTGGCACTGGCAGGATCGGTCGCCGAGAAAGGGCCTGGGGCCAGCCAATCTTGATGTGCAGTTGGCCGTCAGTCGTGATGGCCGCCAGTTCATGCGTCTGGGACAGCGGCGGCCGTTTATGGCGAATGGCCGGGATGGACAGTTCGATTCCCGCTATGTCTGGGTGATGCCCAACCCGGTTCGGATGGGTGACGAGTTGTGGATCTACTACGCCGGAAACAACCGAGACCATAACGGTGTGATCGACCCGGCCTCTCCCGGTGGCAAACAGCAAAGTGGCATCGCCCGGGCTGTTTTGCGGCTCGACGGATTCGTTTCGGCTGATGTCGGCCTCGACGGAGGCACATTGACCACTCCACCGGTCCGGTTCCGTGGCGACCGTTTGGAATTGAATGTCGAAACCAGCGGGGGCGGTGCCGTCGAAGTGGAACTGCTCGATACCGATGGTTTGCCGATCGCTGGTTTTTCTCGATCCGAGGCTCGCGCGGTCAACGGCAACTCGGTTCGGATGCCGGTGACGTGGCGAGGAACCGGTGATGTGTCACAACTGGTTGGGACTCCGGTCCGGTTGCGATTTCACATGCGGGATTGCAGGCTGTACGCCTTCCAGTTCAGACCTCGATTGGCCCGGACAAAGTCGTCCGGGGCGACTCCATGACGACTCCTCCACCGAGCCTCGATTGTGGCGAGCCCCTGCGTGCCTGGTTGCAGTCGGCGGTCGACACAGAGGCTGCCGATCTGCACGTGGTTCCCGGTTATCCTCCGGTCTTGCGAATTCACGGCAAGTTGGAACCGATCAGTAGCGACGTGGTGTCGGCGAGCCAGGCCAACGAACTGCTGGGACGGTTGTGCCCCGATGGTGTGCACGAGCAGTTCCTGGCGGACCAGAATGTGGATTTCTCGTTTGAGTTACCGGTAGACGGAGAATTCCGGCGTTTTCGGGCGAACCTGTTTTACAGTCGTGGTGATACGGGGGGCTGTTTTCGACTGATTCCCTCGGAGATTCCCAATTTCGAATGGGCCGGGTTTCCTGCCGACATCGCCTCGCGATTGGCAGACGTCAGAAACGGCCTGGTGTTGATCTCGGGTGTGGCCGGATCGGGCAAGTCGACGACACTGGCGATGATCATCAACTTGATCAACCGGCAGGGGGGGCGTCGGATCATCACGATCGAGGAACCCGTGGAGTACTTGATTCCGCGGTTCGCTGGCTCGGTCGTCACGCAGCGCGAGGTCGGAGTCGACGTCGGTTCGTTTGCCGATGGGCTGAAGTACGGGCTCAGACAGGATCCCGATGTGATTCTGGTCGGAGAGATTCGAGATCGGGAAACCGCCCAGATGGCACTGACCGCGGCCGAGACCGGACACGTGGTCTATTCGACGGTCCACACCCGGGACGCCAAGGGAGCGGTGTCGCGGTTCACCGACCTGTTTCCCAACGATGCACAGGGAGAGATCCGTGCCCAGTTGGCCCTGGGACTACGAGCGGTGGTCAGCCAGCACCTGTTGCCCAGTGTGCAGCCTGGTGAGAAGCGGCACCTGGCCCTGGAGATCATGTTGACCAACTCGGCGATCGCCAGCGCGATCCGCATGGGCAAACTGCAGTCCATCGACAACAGTATCCAGACGGGGCGAGATGTCGGGATGATGCCGCTCGACGAGTCGATCCGTCGACTATTGAGTGAACGGCGGATCGATCGCCAGACAGCCGATCGCTACCTGTCTGATTCGGGGGCCCTGGGCTAGCCACACTTCATGCGGTTGGTGGCAGGGATTCCGGGGCGACAAAACCGCGACGTGTTGCCTGTTCCTGTTGTGTTTGCCAGGCGAGTGGATCGTCGGTCCCGAGCAGTTCATAAAACAACATCTTGTACGTGCAGGGGATTGCACCGGCCTGTCGCATTCTGGCCACGGCCGGGTCGGTGTGCGATTCGGAACTGAACAGGCAATCCTCCAGCAGAAACACGTCGTAGCCCAGTTCAATCAATCCCAGGACCGACTGCATCACGCAGACATCCGTCTCGGATCCGGCCACGACCAGACGAGGTCGCTCGAGTTGTGCCAGAGCATCCACGATCCGGGGTTCGCCGCTGATCGCGTAGGACTGCTTGGTGGCTGTCACGGCGGTGGGAGGCAGGAAGGGTTGCAGTCGATCGTGCAACTGTCCTTTTCGGTCGATCGGTTCTTCCAGGGTTGCGAGCACGGGAAGTTGGAACCATTCGCAGATGATCAGCAATTGTTCGAGACGGGCCAGCACCGGTTCGGCGGCACCGTGCATGCTCTCGACAAATTGCGGCTGCACGTCGATCAGTACGACCGCCAGATCGCCCGGGCGTGCCAGGTGACTTTGCGTGATGTCTGTCGAGTTCATGAAGTCGACCGGACCGGGTCTACTTTTTCGGAGTGCTCGTTGTCGACGACTTGAGCAATTCGTCAACACGACGTGCGACGGCGGCGCCTCGCAGGTTGGCTGCACGGACGATGCCCTGGCGGTCGACAAGCAGGTTCATCGGAATGCTGTGAACGTCGAAGAGAACTGCGATCTCGTTTTTCCATTTCTTGCCATCGTAGTGGTGGATCCAGTTCATGTTCTCTCGGGCAATGAACGAATCGAGCGACTTCTGGTTGTCGTCGAGGCTGATCGAGACGATCTGGAAACCACGATCGGCAAACTTCTCGTGAGCTTCTCTGAGGTGAGGCAATTCAGCCACGCACGGCCGGCACCAGGTTGCCCAGAAGTCGACGAGAACGACCTGGCCCTTGAGAGCCGAGGAGTCGATCTGTCCGTCGGCTCCATGGCGAGCCACCTTGAATGCCTTGAGGGGACGCCCGACCATTCTCAGTGGCGCGAACTGCATCTGCATCCGTGGCACCAGCCGGTCCTTGCCGGCGGCGAGCATCTGTGACTCGACATGGTCCATGAAGTCGCGAGCCTCTTTTTGACGGCCCAATAGGACCAGGGCATGAGCCCGCTCGCGACCGTATGTCTCGGGCGTGTCCGGGTGGTCTGCCATGAGTTCATCGAGTCGGTCCAGGGCCGGTTGTGGCTGATCGGAGAACAGCAGGGCAGCGGCCTCTCGGATCCGGGCCAGTCGAGTGTGTTTGCCTTCGGGAAAGCTGTCGAGCAGCACGCGGTAGGCCACAGCGGCCTGGTCGTATTTCTTCAGCATCCACAGGCTGAGGCCGCGTACGTACAGAGCTTCCTCGCGATGCGCCGACTTCGGATACTTTTTCAGGAACGCCTCCAGGCGATCCACGCCAGCCTCGGTGGGCCTGGCGAAAACCAGTGTGCCGCGTCTTCGTACCTGCAGTTGTGTCTCGATGGCCCGGTAGGTTGCGGTCTCGGGTGACGCCTTGGGCCGGGGAGTTCCCACCACCCGGGGACGCGGTTTCCCACCCACCAGTGGTGTGATTTGAGAAGCGGCGGCACAGAGCTTGAAGACCATCTGCAGGTTTTCCTGCTTCTTGCTGGTCTGGCGGTAGTAGAGCGAGGAGGTGCGTGAGACGAGTCCGACGACGTTGCCGTTGAGATCCAGGACGGGACATCCGCTCGAGCCACGGCCGTAGTCGGCGGTGATCGACATCACCTCGGTCCGCCCGGTCGAGCCGGCTTCGGCAAAGTATCGGGCGATGATCCCCTCGCTGAAGTGATAAAAATGTTTGTCCGGGTGGCTCATCACACGGATCGGGCTGCCCGGCCGCGGGTTGGTGCCCAGCGGCAGTGCCGGAAGAGACTTGAGTCCCTTGGTGTCGAGTCGCAGGACGGCGAGGTCGTCTCGACGGCTGGATGCCAGGATTTCCCGGACCGGGATCACGGTGCCATCTGCAGTCATGGCGACGATCGTCTCACGTTTCTGGTCGGGCTTGCCCCGGACCACGTGATCGTTGGTCAGCACTTCCCCGGTGGATCCGATCACCACACCTCCGGCCAGCGTGGCGTGCAGTTTGGTGCAGCGGTTGCAGTAGTAGAGGCTGCTGATGACCAGCACGCTTTGCCGTGATCGCTGGTACAAGTCGGCTCCGGCGAGAGCCTTCGTCGAGGGCTTGGCGAGTTTGACCTTGCAACTGTTTCGGTTGAGTCCCGTCTGCAACTTGGCAAATGGTGTCGCGCGGCCAGACTTGATGAGTTTCTCGCCCTCCCGAGTGAGGGTTTGTACACGATCCTGGTCATCGACCCGGATCCGCCGGTTGGTCGACTGAGTTGGCTTGGCCGGTGTTTTTTCCTGGGCCGGAAGATCCGTTGTGGAGAACAGGAACCCGGCCAGGATGAGCGTGGTGAATCGGGTGTTGATGTGTCGAGACATCAGTCGAACTCCAGGTCGAGGTCGTTTGGGAGGTGCTGGATCGTTTCAGCTTCCTCCGTGATAACGCTCCGGTCGACTCGTGTCAAAAGCCCGGAGGTTCAATCCAGTGACCAGCCCTTGCGGTACACGGG
>CAWVUS010000110.1:0-15857 GCA_963933195.1 uncultured Planctomycetaceae bacterium | reverse complement strand
CCCATCAGGTAGGCGATCAGGTCGACGCTGTGGATGGCCTGGTTCATGTAGGCGCCGCCGCCGTCGAGATCCCAGGTGCCGCGCCAGCCACCGCTGTCGTAGTACTCCTGGGTCCGCCACCACTTCACGTAGCTGTCGGCCAGGGTGAGCTTGCCGAAGCGGCCGCCGTCGATGGCCGACTTGAGAGCCTGGGTCACGCCGTGATAACGCGACGGAAAAATCGTGGTCAGCTTGACGCGGTTCTTGCGACAGGCATTGATGATGGCGTCGCATCGCTTGAGGGTGATTTCCAGGGGTTTCTCGACCACGACGTGTTTGCCGGCCTTGGCCGCGGCGATGGCGGGGTCGCGGTGGGCGCCACTGGGAGTGCAGATGGTGATGATATCGACGGAGGGGTCGTCGAGCATTTCGTCGAGGGTCTGGTAGGCCGTCACTCCCGGGTTGGCTGCCGCAAATCGCTCGGCGGCCGCGGGGAACGCGTCGAAACACGCGGTGATACGAGCACCACGGATGTCGCCGATGGCCAGCGCGTGAAAGTTGGCGATCATGCCGCAGCCAACAATGCCAAATCCTGTAGCCATGGTGAGTTCTCTCGGAGGTGAATTCAGTCGTCCTGGATGGAAACGCGGCAGAACCGCTTCTTGCCGACCCACAGCAGCAGGCCGTCGGTCACCGGGACAAGGGCGTCGTGACTCTCGAACCGTTCCTTGTCCGCGCCGAAGTAGGCGCCTCCCTGCGAGATTGCTCGCCGGGCTTCGCTGGTCGAATTGCAGAGGTTGGTGAGCTTGAGGAGTTGTGCGGCGGAGATTTCTCCGTCCTGCAGGTCGGCGGTCGAGACGACGGCCACCGGGATGTCCTCGGGTTGCCCGCCGGACCCGATTTCTCGTTCCCACCTGTGGATTGCTCCGGAGGCGTCCTCCGACGAGTGGTACTCGGTGATCACCGCCGCGGCCAGGCGTTGCTTGCACTCCTTGGCGTGGCCGGCCAGGAGGGCCTCGACATCGGTCATCGGCAGGTCGGTCAACAGTTCGAAGTACATCTTCATGCATTCGTCGGGCAACTGCATGAATTTCTTGATCATCTCGAACGGCGAGTCGGCAATGGCGATGTAGTTGTCCAGGCTCTTGCCCATGCGGCGGTGTCCGTCGAGCCCGACGAGGATCGGGGACATGACGCCGACCTGTCCCGGCTGTCCGGCATCCTTCTGGAGGTCGCGGGCCAACATGAAACTGTAGAGCTGTTCGGTGCCGCCAAGTTCGATGTCGGCCGAAATCTTGACCGAGTCCCAGGCCTGCATGATCGGGTAGAGACACTCGTGGAGGTAGATCGGTGATTCGGCCTTGTACCGTTTCGAGAAGTCATCCCGGGTCAGCAGTTGGGCGACGGTGACCTTGCTGGTGAGTTCGAGCGTTTCCTGGAAGGTCATCGAGGCGAACCACTCGCCGTTGCGGATGACCTCGGCATTGTCCAGGTCGATGACCTTGCCCAGTTGGTCGAGGTAGTCGACCGCGTTGGCCTCGACCTGTTCGGCGGTCAGCCTGGCACGGGTCTCGTCACGCCCGCTGGGGTCTCCGACCAGGGCCGTGTAGTTGCCGATGATGATCACGGCCTGGTGGCCCAGGGACTGGAACTGCCGCATCTTTCGCATGGGCACGGTGTGCCCGAGATGCAGGTCGATGCCGGTGGGGTCGATGCCGTACTTGACTCTCAGCGGCGTGTCGGTGGCCCGGCTCTTCTCCAGCTTCTCGATCAGTTCCGGCTCGGGCACGATCTGCTCGGTTCCCCGGCGGATCACGGCGAGTTGTTCGTCGACTGGGGGGAACGGCATCGGGAGGTATCCACGGCGGCCTGGTGTCGTGATGAACCCAAAACTACCAATCGCTCCCACGCGGGGAAAGTGCTGGCCCGGGCCGCGAGAAGTTCTCGCGATCGCCCCGGACCCGATCAGCCAGCGGTGGTCGGGATCGACTCCATCACCATCGACACGATGTTGTAGGCGTTGAAGAGCATGTGGGTCAGGACGACGGCCAGAAAACTCCCGGTCCGGTGGTAGGTCGTTCCCAGCACGATGGCCAGCGGGAACAGCCCGGCGGCGTCCAGCCAGGAACCGTGAACGACGCAGAAGACCGTCGCGGTCGCCAGAATCGAAACGGTGGGCGAATAGCGTCGCAAGAGGGCCCGTTGCAGGATCACCCGAAACGCCATCTCCTCGACCCACGGAGCCACCAGCACCGCGCTGACGGACACCGTGAGCAACACCTGGCGACTCTGGTCCTGCTGGATGAACTGCAGAAGTGGATGCAGATCCGCGTCGGTGCGGAACGGCTCAGTCAGCAGGAAGACGATCATGGTCGGTGCCAGGCAGGTGAGGAAACCAACCAGGCCATACAGAATCTGCAGAGGAACAGCTGGCAAGGAAGGTCCACTGCAAGCGGGGAGAGCGGGTCTCTCGGATCGTCGACGGGCTGTTGCGACCAGCACGGCCAGGGCGAGGAACACGGCGGCGAGGACCTGCGTGTTGTGTGTCAGCACATCGCGGATCGCGTCGACTCCCGCGTTGGCTTCCGGGAGCCGTCGTGAGCACACGATGGTGATCACGAAGTAGCAGGCGATTGCCAGGGGTAGCAACCAGCTGGGCCACGGCGGGAGATTGGGTTGGATGGGAGCTGGCCAGGCCCGGCCGCGGATTGCCCTCCAGCCAAGCACTCCGCACGTGGCCAGGCTGGCCAACAGCAGTGTCGCGGTGAAGACGTGGTAGTGCTGTGACGTCATGGTCGATCATTGTAGAAGATGGAGGTGTCGGATCTGAACTGTTGCTGTGATCTCCGGCTGCTATCATCAGCCGCGTGACAACTATTCTGGATACGATTGTCGAGAAGAAACGCGAGGAGATTGCCGCGCGGCGGTCCGAGTGCCCGGCGAACGAACTCGAGGCGAGACTGGCCGATGCGCCGCCGACACGTGGTTTTGTCGATGCGATCCGGACGACCGCCGAGGTGGCGTTGATCGCCGAGATCAAGAAAGCGTCGCCGTCGGCGGGGGTGATCCGTGAGGACTTCGATGCGGTGCAATTGGCCCGAACCTATCACCAGGCGGGAGCAACCTGCCTGAGTTGCCTGACAGACGAATCGTTTTTCCAGGGGCGTCTGGAATATCTCACGGCGATCCGTGACCAGGTTGACTGCCCGGTGCTCAGGAAAGACTTCTTGCTCGACCAATACCAACTGCTGGAATCTCGTGTGGCCGGTGCCGATGCGGTGCTGTTGATCGCCGAGTGCCTGGATGAACGGGAATTGCCGGACCTGTATCTCGCCGCTACCCAGATGGGCCTGGACGTGTTGCTGGAGATCTATGAACCGTCGAACCTGGAGCGGGCACTGGATCTCGTGCCACCACTGCTGGGGGTGAACAATCGCGACCTGAAGACATTCGACACCGACCTGGGACACACGTTGCGTGTCGGGGCCGATGTGCCCGGAACGACGATGCTGGTGGCCGAGAGTGGGATTGCCACCCGGGCGGATGTCGAGTACCTGGCCGGCGGAGGGGTCGCGGCGATCCTGGTCGGAGAGACGTTGATGCGTGCCGGGTCGGTTGCCGAGAAGACAAGTGAACTGGTGGGCGTGCCGCGTCGGTGAGCCCCGGTCCATACAGGGAGAGACTGAGAATGACGAGCGATCAACCTGTCGAACACGTGCTGGTGGTGCCGACAAGCCTGTTTCACGAGATCGGGCACTTCCAGGGCTTTTGTCCCGATATTGATGTTTATCTCGAGCGGCTGCTCGATCCGGAGCAAATGAGTTTCCGTCCACGGGACACGGTGGAGGAGGATCCGAGCCTGAAGCAGTTGATTCCCTACTGCGTGTTTCGCCACGACGGCCGGATCTTCAATTACCGGCGAGGGACCGAGCAGGGGGAGGGGCGTTTGCACAGCAAGCGGTCGATTGGGATCGGTGGACACATTTCGTCGGAGGACACTCACGCTGGTGGTTCGCCCTACCTGGAGGGAATGCAGCGGGAGATCAACGAGGAGGTGTTCCTGGAGAGCGAGCACACCGAGCGGTGTGTGGGCCTGATCAACGATGACCTGACGGAGGTCGGAGCGGTCCACCTGGGGGTGGTTCATATTTTCGATCTGGAAGAACCCAAAGTTCGTCCGCGTGAAGAGTCGATAATCGAAACAGGTTTTGCCACTCCCGAAGAACTGGTCGACGACCGCGAGTCGTTCGAGACCTGGTCGCAGATCTGCCTGGATTATTTGCTGGGCGCGTCGGACTCGGGAGGCGGTTGAAACAGTCAATGACGGCGTCGGCAAGGGAGTGCGGGCGATGAAGACTCGGGTGACGGTTGGTGTGGTGGGGATCCTGGCCGTGTTGCTGGTGGGCTGGGAGGCCGATTGGTCTGATGCCGCCGATGTTCCCAGCGTCGGGGCGGTCGATGCCACGACACTGGGGCAGATGCTCGTTCAACTGGGAGTCAAGCCCCGCGCGGCGGGGACCCGGTTCGACTTCGAGCTTCAGTCGCGGCAGAGCGAAAAGGAATGGGGCTTCGCCATGTCGGCGGTGCTCAGCCAGGACGCGGGCACGATCTGGGTGATGGCGTGGTTGGAGGAGATGCCCAAGCAGGCATCGAAGGTGCCGGCCGCGGCGTTGTTGAGAATGCTGGCCGAGAACGACCGGTTGGGGAACGGGAAGTTCTTTGCGTACGACCGACAGAATCGCAGATTCCTGATGCAACGGGTCCTGCCCAACAAGGGCATCACCCCCGGGTTTCTTCGCGAGGTTTTTCGAGACATGGCCAGTGGCGTGATCAGCAGTCACCAGGCCTGGTCGGTTGCCCGATGGGCCGAGAAGCCCGTGGTGAAGCAGTCGAAGCTGCCGCTGGCTCCGCCGGCTGAACGTCTGCGGTAGCAATCCGGACGGAAGCTAGACGTTGTTGGAGGTCTTCGGGCTGGCTAAAATGGGGGGGAATGGTGACCTGTATCAGGTCGCTCCCGCCGACGGGTGATTCCATTTCCCGTCTGACCAACTCGCCCCATTTTTTCCACCGGCAACCCCATGAGATCCTGCTGGCTCTTTGCTCTGGCACTGTTGTTCGCCTGCCCGGTTCCGGCAAGGACCGCCGAACTGTTGCCTGTTGATCGACCGATCAACGATGCGATCGATCATTACTTGCGGGCCGGATGGGTCGAGGCGAAGGTGACACCGGCCCCACTGGTGTCAGCTGCCGGGCTGATACGCCGTATGACGTTGGATCTCGCGGGACGGATTCCCACGCAGGGCGAGACGCGAGCGTTTGTCGAATCGACTTCGCCGTTGCGCTGGACCGCCCTGGCGGATCGCCTGATGGCCAGCCCTGATTTTGCCTACCACCACCGCAACCAGTTGGACCTGTTGCTTCTGGCGTCCAAGAAGAACGATGGCGAGTTTCGCAAGTACCTGTTGAATGCGGCGAGAGAGAATCGCACCTGGGACGTGTTGTTCCGCCAGATGATGACCGGCCGGGAAGGCAATGCGGCCGAGAAGCCGGCGCTGGCCTTTCTGAAGGCCCGGGCCGGTAGCCTGGACGATCTGACCAACGACACCAGCGTGCTCTTCTTTGGCGTGAATGTCAGTTGTGCCAAGTGCCACGACCATCCGCTGGTCGACGATTGGAAGCAGGATCACTTCTTTGGCATGGCGTCATTCTTTACCAGGACGTACCTGACCAAGAAGAACACGCTTGCCGAGAAATTCAGTGGTTCGATCAAGTTCAAGACGACCGCAGGCGAGGAGAAGCAGGCTCGTTTCATGTTTCTGACCGGTGCAGAGGTGCCCGAGCCGAAGGTCAAGAAGTCGGACAAACAGCGGAAGGCCGAGGACGCGGAAGTGAAACGGCAGATGAAGGACGCCAAGGCGCCTGCCGCCAAGGTTCCCGGTTTCAGCCCACGCGCCAAGCTGGTCGAGGTGGCGTTGCGTTCGGCAGACCGTCGTTTCTTCTCCCGGGCGATCGTCAACCGGATCTGGCTGAGATTGATGGGGCGGGGCATCGTGGATCCCCCCGACCAGATGCACTCGGCCAATTCGCCTTCGCATCCGGAACTGCTCGACTGGCTTGCCCGCGACCTGGCGAACAACGGCTACGACTTGAAGCGATTGATCCGGGGCATTGTGCTCAGCGATGCCTATGCGATTTCCAGTCAATTCTCCGGTGAGGGCGAGTTCCCGGCACCAGAGACTTTTGCGGTTGGATCTGTCCGGGTGCTGACTCCCCGGCAGTACTCGCTGTCGTTGCTGGTGGCGGCGGCGAATCCCGACCAGGTGTCTCAGCACGTGGTCGCAGACGACTGGGCCAAGCGTCGCGAGCAATTGGAGAGCGAATCAAATGGGTTGGCGGGCAAGATCGAGTTGCCGGGCGACAATTTCCAGGTGAGTGTTGATGAGGCGTTGTTGTTCTCCAACAGCGACCAGATCCAGAATACCCTTCTGAAAGATTCCGCCGATCGATTGGTTGGTGTACTGAAGTCGATTGGTGATCGACGCCAGTTGATCGGGCGTGCGTTCGAAGTGATGCTGTCTCGGACACCGGATAAGGACGAGATTGCGGCATTCGAGGCTTTTTTGACGAAGAGAGAGAAACAGGGACGCGTGGTGGCGATCCAGCAGATGGTCTGGGCGTTGCTGACAAGTCCCGAGTTGCGGTTCAACTACTGATAACCGACGATGCCCACATGTTCCGATCCTACCGGTGTTTCAGCCGGGTGGATCGGTTCCAAAAGGAGTGGTTGGAGATGACACGATCAAAGAGTGGTTCGGTTGGCACGGGGTCCGGTGATGTCGTGACCCGCCGAGGTTTCCTGGGTGCTGCGGCTGCAGGTGCCGCTGCGTCGGGATTCGTCGAGGACATGACCGTACTCGACGTGCTGAAGAATCCGGCGATTGCCGCTGAGATCAAAAAGCAACAGAAGCACGTGATCCTGCTGTGGTTGGCCGGTGGTGCCAGCCAGTTGGAGACATGGGATCCGAAACCGGGTCGACCGACCGGTGGTCCCTTTTTGCCGATTTCCACCAATGTTCCCGGTGTCGAGATCAGCGAGTTGTTGCCGAAGATGGCCGGGCGGATGCAGGACACCGCGATCATCCGCAGCCTGAGCACCGGCATCGGTGACCATGGCGGCGGAGCCGCGTTGATGGAAACCGGGCGTCGCAAGGAGCAGGGGCTTCAGTACCCCGACCTGGGCGCGGTCATTGCCCGAGAGTTGGGCCGGGCTGACAGCCAGGTGCCCGATTACGTCAGTTTCTACACCTCGACGGAAGGACGTCGGAAGGGCACATCGGGATTCCTGGGAGCCCGTTATGCTCCGATGTTCCTGTCCGACAGCATGATTCCACTCAATATCCGGCGACTGGAGTCGGTCAGTGACATTGATCACAAGGAACGCGCCGATTTGCGCGGGTTATTGGCTCGCCGCTTCAGCCAGGGCCGCACGAGCCGCAACAACGTGCTGGGGTCTCATACCAGTGCCTACCAGCGAGTCCGGGGCATCATGGCCAGCGAGAAGTTGTTCAACATTGACGACGAGCCGACGGCGGTACGAGAGAAGTATGGCCCGACGCAGTTTGCCCAGCAGTGCCTGATTGCCCGGCGGATGGTCGAGGCCGGTGTTCCCTTCGTGAAGGTGGCCCGGGCGTGGTGGGACAGCCACGGCCAGAACTTCGAAACTCACCAGGAACTGTGTGCCGACCTGGACCATTCGATGTCGGTGCTCTTGACCGATCTCCAGGAACGCGGATTGCTCGAGAACACCCTGGTGATCACCCTGGCCGAATTTGGCCGAACGCCGAAGATCAATCCCAGCCTGGGACGCGACCACTTTGCCAACGCCTGGAGCACCAGCCTGTCGGGTTGTGGCATCAAGGGTGGTTCGGTTTACGGGAAAACCGACGCCGACGGCCAGACCGTCGCCGAAGGGAAGATCGGGGCCGGGCAGTTGTTCGCGACCATCTTCAAGGCGTTGGGGATTGACCACGAGAAGGAGTACTTCATCGGGGCCCGCCCGTTGCCGATCTCGGACTTCGGGGCGCACCCGGTCGACGAAGTGCTAGCCTGAGAACCGTCCGATCCGTTTCTGACCACGTGACACGCAACTCAACCGAAAGCCACTCGACATGGCCGCCGACCCCAAGCAACTGAAGCTCGCCAAGAACGTCGGATCACAGGGCATCGCCTTTGGACTCGACCGGGTTCCCGAATCTGATCGTATTTACTACGGCAGTTCCGATTTCAAGGTCTACGAATACGACTTTGGTGCAGAGAAGCCCGAGTCGAAGGTCTTCGAAGGTCAGGGGCACAGGAGCTACGTGACGACCGTGGCCCTGGCGGGCAAGACTGTGGTCAGTGGCAGCTATGACCGCTGCCTGGTGTGGTGGGATGCCGAAACTCGCAAGCAGGTCCGGGTCGTCGCCGATGCTCACAAGAAGCGGATCCGACGGGTTGCGGCGAGTCCCGACAACAAGCTGGTGGCCAGTGTTTCCGACGACATGCAGGTGAAGGTGTGGGACGTGGCCAGCGGCGAGCTGAAGGCGACGCTCAAAGAGCACAAGCCGATGACTCCCCAAAACTATCCCTCGATGCTCTACGCCGTTTCGTTTTCCCGCGACGGCAAGTGGTTGGTGACGGCCGACAAGGTGGGACACATCGTGGTGTGGGAAGTGGCGACCGGCAAGAAGCTGAAGACGCTCGAGGCCCCGGTGATGTACACCTGGGATCCTCGACAGAGGCGGCATTCCATCGGTGGCATCCGCAGTGCGGCTTTCAGTCACGACGGCAAGTTGTTGGCCGTCGGTGGGATCGGCAAGATCGGGAACATCGATCACCTGGGTGGTCCGTCCCGGATCGAGATCTTCGAATGGCAGTCGGGCAAGAAACTGCACCAACTCGAGGACGGCAAGTTCAAGGGCCTCGTCGAGCAGATCGCGTTTGCTCCAGACGGAAGCTGGTTCATCGCCGCGGGTGGTGACCACAATGGTTTCATCTCGGTCTACGAGACCAAGAGCGGAAAGCTGATCAAGCAAGAAAAAGCTCCGATGCACGTGCACCAGTTCGTGGTCAACGAACCGCACGACACGGTTTATGCCGTCGGTCACCAGCGGCTGGTGACCTGGGAACTGAAGGCAGCGGCACCCAAGCCGGCGGCCAAAAAGGACGCCGCGAAGAAGTAGTGGCCGGCTAGAGCGTCACCACGTTTCCGGTCCGCGCCGATTCCTCGGCGGCCAGGCAGGCGACGACCGCCGCCATCGATTCTTCCGGAGTGGTTATCTCGGGACGACGTCCGTCGCGGACGCATCCGGCAAAGTAGGCCAGTTCCTCGACCAGTGCTCCCCGCAGTCGCCCGAAGTGCGTGGGCCAGTAGGTCGTGTCCGGCGACCGCCAGCCGTCGGCGTCGACAATCGAGAAGTTCGGGTGGGTTTCCTGGACATGAATGGATCCCTCGGTGCCAATGATCTCGAGCCGTTCGTCGATCTGAAATGGTGTGCGATCGGGCAGGCACCAGACGTTTTCCAGGACACCGATGGCCCCGGAGGCGAATCGGAACATGGTCCAGCCGAGGTCGTCGTGGGCCTTGTTGCGCCACGAGAGTGACTGGGCGTAGGCTGAGACGATCTGGTCTCCAGAACACCAGAGCATCAGGTCGGTGTCGTGGATGCCGTCACCGACGATCGGCCCGATCTTTTCAAGGATTTCTGTGGTGACCGCGGCGGGGATATTGCGTCGCGCGTACATCGAGATGATCCGCCCGATTTTTCCCTGATCGATTTCCTGTTTTGCCGCGGCGTAACGGGGATTGAAGCGGCAAATGTGTCCCACCATGAAAGCCCTGTCGCTGGCGTTGGCGGCGTCGACGATGGCCTGGCAGTCCGGGACTGTCGAGGCCATCGGCTTTTCCAGGAAGACGTGTTTTCCGGCGGCCAACGCGGCGAGTGCGGGTTCGGCGTGTTGATCCCACATCGTGACGATACTGACGGCGTCGATTTCGGGGTCGGCCAGCAGGCGATTGTAATCGGTGTAGGCAGCGGCCACGTCGAAGGTTGCGGCGACCTCGGCCAGTCGCGATTCGGTCCGGGTGCAGACGGCCGCCAGTTCGACCGATGGAATCGCCGCGAGTGCCTCGCAGTGCTTGACACCGAACCAGCCCAGACCGATCACGCCCATCCGCACGCGGTTCATCTCACGATCTCCGAATTGGTCATTTCGAGTCACATTCTCGGGCGATTAGCCCGTCAACTGCCAACGGGCCTGCCTGAGCACGGCCAGGGATGCCCCCTTGAGTTTCTCGTACCAGGCCGTGACAAGATGGCCGTTGTCGAGTTGGACGGTCGAAGGATAACCCAGGTCGCCACCGGCACCGTCCCCGGAGAGCCCCATTGGCTCCGACCAGGTGGCCCCGGCGTCGTCGCTGATCCGGACCTGGTTGCCGAATGGCCTGCGGCGGTGTCCGTAGCTCATCAACAGTCGCCCGTCGGCGAGTTTCAACAGGTGCGAGGGGAGTCCCCAGACACCGATTTCGTGAGGAGTCGTCCAGGTCCGACCCCCATCGGTTGATTCGCTCTGGAGAGTCTCTCCGGCATGCCGGGGATTGTGGTTGCGGATGTGCGCGACCAGTCGTCCCGGGGCGGCTTCGACCGCGTGCAATTCGTGGTACTGGCGATGATCGTCACCGGGCCGGGAGGGGATCGTTCCGGCCCATTTCCAGGACACCCCGTCGTCGACAGACACCGCGGCGCCGATGCGGTTGTGCTGGTTGTAGAGTTCCTTGCCGGCGTAAAGCAGGTCGCCATTGGCCAGGGCGATGGGGCCGTGCGGGCTGTTGACACCACAACGGGAAGGTGACGACCAGTTCTGTCCCCCGTCGGTCGAGCGGATGATCCACTCGCCGAGCATTTTTTTCCGGGTGGTCTCGGGCACGCGGTCACGAGCTGCAATCCAGCGAGCCACCTTTTGTGCGTCGTTCTTGGGGAAGTAAGTCGGTTGTTCGAAAGCCAGTGAGGTGAAGGTGGTCACCAGCAGGGACCCTCTTGGCGTTTCTAGCACTCCCGCATCCCGGTCGTCGATCGCGGAATCGATCAGTGTTTGTGGCCAACTCCAGTGGGCTCCACCGTCGTCGCTCCTCATCAGTTCGACTCGTCCAAAGGGACAGACATGCGATTCGCGGCCACCGGAACAGACCAGCAGTAACTGCCCGTTCCTGCGGCGAGCCAGCGTGGGCCAGCCGTGGTAGCGGTGGGCGAGATGGCTGATGACCCGGGTGTCATCGACCTGGAATTTTGGGGCCGGTGGTCTTTTGTCGCCTGCGTAGAGTGCTGGAGCCAATCCCCCGGACAGTCCGGCAACCGTGGTGCAGAGCATGGATCGTCTGGAGTATTCGGTCATGACTCGGTCCTGAAAACAGAAGATTACATGGCTCGTCTTCGTCGTCGTCCGGCGACGAAGCTGTCGATGACCATGTTGCCCAGGTCGTTGGCGTTGCAGTAGGCCGCGATTCCACCGGAGACCTGTGCCATCTGTTCAACAAAGTTGACCAGGTCGAGATAGAAGTAATCCTCGATCAGGGCAAAACTGGCCAGGTGAATTCCCTCGTTGGCACACCGTCGGACTTCCTGCAGCGTGATCCGGGCGGTCTTTTCAGCCGGTGGGTAGACCAGCACCACTTCGCGGCCCTCGACATGGGCGGTTGGCTCGCCGTCGGTAATTGTGATGATCTGCTTGTTCTGGGCCGGTTGTCGGCGGAGCACGCGGCGGGCGAATTGCAGGCCGGCCTGGATGTTGGTGAAGTGCTCGGGGACGAACGAGGGCGGGTTGTCCAGCGGGATCCTCAGGTGAACCCGTGGGTCGAAGATGCTGACGGGCTTGGGAGCCGAGTAGAGCAGGTCGCGTTCCGAGAGCGGGGTGGCGTAGGTGTAGAATCCGACGACCTGCAGGAAGTCGCCCCGGTAACGACCGCGCACCAGCGAGTTCATCGCCAGGGCCACCTTCTTGGCCTGTCCGAACTTGCCATACCGGGACATGCTTCCGGACATGTCCAGTAGCACCACGGTGGCACATGCGGCCTGGTACTCGGTGTCGTACACCGACAGGTCGTCATTGGTGATCGTCACGGGAGTTCCGCCACCCTGTCGAGACAGGGCGTTGCGGAGTGTTCCGTGGAGGTCGAGATTCGAGACGGGATCGCCGTACTCGTAGGGTCGGGATTCCTCGTGCTTGGTCTCACCGGGCCCCCGCATCTCCGTGTCGTGCTTGCCGAGTTGTCCTTTTTTCCCGAGCAGAAACAGTTCCTCGAGAGCCTTGTTCTCAACCCGTTTGATTCCACGCGGGGTGACATGGAATCGGCCCGTTTCATCCTTTTCCACCAGCCCCCGCTTGATCAGCATTTCGATCACCTCGGGGTGTTCGTCTTCCCAGTCCTCGAGGTTCTGCAGCAGGTGTTCGCCGTGATCGAGCAGGTATTCGCCGATCTGGTCGAAGAGCTTGTCGGCTGACTGGGGGCTGAATTCCTGTGTTCCGTCCCACTTGGAGTATTCAAAGGAATTCATGACGGATCAGTCTCGGCCAGTGCACCCAGTGTGGCACCGATCAACTCACCCAGTCCGGTACCGGTGACGGCGGAAATCCTGCGGACAGGTTGTTCGAGTGCATCGTCAAGCCGCGTTGCGGTTTCTTCGGCTGTTGGTAATTCGCACTTGGTGACGACGACCAGTTCGGGGCGTTCGGCGAGTTCGGGATTGTAGAGTCTCAACTCGTCTCGAATGGAGCGGTAGTTCTCCAGTGGATCGGTCTGATCCATTGGTTCAGGTTCGACCAGGTGAACCAGGACACGGGTGCGTTCGACATGCCTGAGGAACTCGTGTCCAAGCCCAACTCCCTGGTGGGCGCCCTCGATCAGTCCGGGGATATCCGCGACGACGAAGCGGTTATCGAGATCGACCTGGACGAGTCCGAGGTTGGGGTACTTGGTGGTGAAGGGGTAATTGGCGATCTCGGGATTGGCCTTGGAGAGTCGACTCAGGAGCGTTGATTTTCCGGCATTGGGTTTGCCGATCAGGCCGACGTCGGCGATCAGTTTCAATTCCAGTGTCACTTCACGGGACTCGCCCTGTCCGCCCGGTCCGAATTCACGAGGGGCTCTGTTGGTCGAGGTGGCGAACCGCTTGTTTCCCTGTCCGCCATTGCCGCCCCGGGCGACGATCACCTGGTCATCGGGTTCGACGAGATCCCTGAGCAGGTGTCCGCGGCCGGCGTCCTTGACCAGGGTGCCCGGTGGTACGGTGATGATGGCATCTTCACCAGAGCGGCCGGTCTTGAGTTGCCCCTGTCCGTGTTGGCCACCCTCGGCCCGCCAGTGGTGGTGTCCGGCCAGGGCGGCCAGGCTTCCGATATTCAGTTCAGCCCTGATGATCACGTGGCCGCCACGGCCTCCATCACCTCCATCGGGTCCACCTCGCGGCACGTGCGATTCACGACGGAAACTCATGCAGCCGCTTCCGCCATCGCCGGCCAGGCAGTGAATGTTGATGCGATCAAGAAACATGGCGTGGGATTCCCGGGGAACGTGCCACCATGATAGCAGGCGACCGGCGGGTCAGGCGTGTCGCAGGCGAGTCTGCCTTCAGATGACGTCGCGTTGACCGCGCCAGCGGTCGGCGATGGCCAGTGCGATGATCGCCAGTGACGCGAGCAGGCAGAGGGCGGCAAACCAGTCGCCGGTGCGGACATAGACGCTGTCCCGTGCATCGAGTGGAACGACGTCGACCAGCACGGCGTTGAGTTGGCGTCGCCATCTTCCGGTCATTGGATCCACATAACCGACACGGCGATGGGCCTCGATCGTTTTCGCCTTTGTCTCACGTTCCGCTTCGTCCAGCGACGGGTCTCCGGCAGTCGTTTCCAGTGCGATTTCGGCGTCCCCGTCGATGAAGGTCGACGGAATACGGATCACGCCGTCGCCGTCGATGATCGCCGAGATCCCGGTGTTGACGGCTCGCACCATCGGCGTCCGGCATTCGATCGATCGAAACACGGCCGTGACGAGATGTTGATCGAGTTCACTAGAGCCGTGGAACCACCCGTCGTTGGTCAGGTTGACCAGCACATCGGGAGTGTGATCTTGTGCACGAGCGGCAGAGACGATGTCGCGGACGAGGTGCGGGACGGTGTCCTCGAAGCAAATCAGCGGGGCCAGGTGCCAGTCCTGGTAGCGAAAGATCGTGGCTGAATCGCCGGCGGCGATCCCAAAGCTGGCTGGGAACGGGGTGAGTCGATGGAGCCACGGAAGCGAATCGCCCAGCGGGATGTATTCGCCAAAAGGCACCCGATGCAGTTTGTCGTAGTCGTCGGTCACTCCGGTTTCGGGTTGAACGAAGACGGCGGAATTGAACATCCGCATCCGCGTCGGCTGGGCTTCAATTCGTTCCACTCCGACGATCATGCCGGCGCCCGCTTCGGCGGCGAGATCTCCGAGCAGTTCACCGACCGCGTTCTTGTCCCAGTCCTCCGGTGGGATCCCGGGGGCCATCATCCGGAGTTGTTCGTCGTCGAGTTCCTCGGAGGCTTTCAGTAATGGATAGCGGAACATGGTCTCGGGCCAGACGATGAGATCGGGCTGTTCACGGACCGCCAGCCCGGTCAGGCGGCGGTGAACCCGGTAGATGTTGGCAAACGAGTCGGGGTCATGCTTCAGTGACGAGGTGAAGTTGCCCTGGACCAGTGCCACCCGTGGGCCGGGCGTGAACTCGGCCTGGCGACGGCGGACAACCCCGTAGCAAACCGCCAGGCCGATCAGCACGATGGCTGTGGTGATCGTGGGGATGGACTGGCGAACCGCGATGCCAGGTGTCGCCTGGGGGCCCTGCGGCCACCAGCCACACTTCTGCAGCCAGTCGACCGGGATGGCCAGCGCGACCGCCGTGGCGGCCAGCGCGACCAGGGCACTGACCCCGTAGGCTCCGACCAGGTCACTGATCTGGATCAATTCGATGAAGCGGTATTGCGTGTGGGCCAGGAAGTACCAGGCGAGCCCGGTCATGACATGGGCCCTGGCGTACTCGGTGGCGACCCACGCCAGTGGCACGGCCACGCCGATCGGAATCCGGAAGCGATGAACCGCCTTGCGAGTGACGGCGACCAGCAGCGGCGTGTAAAGAGAGAGATAGACCGAGAGCGAGAGCCAGGCGGGGATCATCCAGCGGTCCCCCAGTCTCATCCATTGCAGTGACGCGGCGGTGCCGACCAGGGTGGTCAGGAAAACGGCGCGGAGGAGCCAGCGGGGCGGGTCGGGAAGGCGGATGAGGATGACGAGTGGAACGGGAGCCAGCCAGCCCAGGACTCCCCAGTCGAGTGGGAAGTGGGCAGCCCATGTGAGCAGTGCCGCGAGACCCGCTGCTGACCAGGCGGTCCGGGCCGGAAGCCGGGATTCGGCCGACGGCTCGGTGATTGACTCGCTGGTGGGCATCGAGCGGGTCCTTCCGTGGAAACCCGGCGGTGTGATGGCGGTGTGGAGAAGGGGTCAGGCTCGGCTGGACCACTCGAAAACTTCGACCCACTGCTGGGCCTGGTAGGCCTGGTCTCCGGCGGGGAAGTGGATCATGGCATTGGCGTCGGCGGTGCTGCGAAGGTCGGAGGACCCGTGCCAGTCGACCGGTGTGACACGTGGTCCATCGGAGTGGTGCTCGAGTCGGCCGGGAAAGTAGGTTGGTCGATCTCCACGAAACTCGAAATCCCTGGCGAGTCGTGCGGCCGCTGCGGGGGGTTGTGCGGGAGAGAGTCCGGCCAATCGTCTCAGCGCGGTGCGGACGAACAATTCGAAGCAGACCATACTACTGACC
>CAWVUS010000109.1:0-15861 GCA_963933195.1 uncultured Planctomycetaceae bacterium | reverse complement strand
CAGTCTCCCCACCCCAGCCCCGGCGTTCAACTCACCGGCGGTAACCGCCAGATCTGTAGACGCCCCTCAGCGTCGAGAATCGGCGTTCACTCCGTCGCGGCAAGCGAAGCTTCGGCCATCACGTCCGCTGAGCGAGCAATCGCCAGGATGGCCTGCCTGAGATCGGCCGAGAGCAGCGGCCAGGCGGTGACAACCTCGGCCAGTTCTTCGTGTCCGAGTGCCATCGGTTGACGATTGGCGTCATCGGTCCACTCCCAGGATTCTTCTTTGGGTCGATCGGCCTGCCGAGCCCGGGTTGGACAGGGCGGCGGGGCATACGTTGGATGTATGATGAGACATCCCGACGCTGGTGTGGTACACGGTGATCGTACACAAGTGGGCAAATGGAATAACTTGCCATTTGAACCGATCCTGCAGCCACTCTGAAATCAGAAGAAAGTGTAAACGAATGCACATCTTGTCACGGTGCCTGATTTTGCTGCTTGGACCGCTGTCGGCCTTGTTGCCAGCGGCCGAGGTTCACCTTTCAGTGGCTGAACCGAGTGGTGTTGCAAGGTCCTCATGGCCGGTGACATCGGGCATTCCATTCGGACGTGGTGTGTTGCTGAACACCAACCATCTTGCCTTGTCGGATGCCGAGGGGCAGCCAGTTCCTCTGCAGACCGAGTCGCTGGTGAAATGGTCCGATGGTTCGATCCGCTGGTTGCTGTTGGATTTTCCGGTCACGGTGGCGGCCAACAAGTCGGCCCAGTTTCGCTTGCGATTCGATGGCAATGTCCAGGCCGACCCACCTGCCGGCCCCTTGGCAATGCCGCTAAGTGTCGGTGAATCGGAAGGTGTCGTGGACATCGACACCGGCGTGATGAGACTGCAGGTCTCGAAACGGCGGTTTCGGCTATTGGATCGCGTCTGGCTCGACACCAACGGCGACGGCGAATTTTCCGATGAGGAAAGGATCACCGCGTCACAGGGGGCCGGTATTGAATTGAACACACCTGACGGTCAAGTGTTTCGAGCTGATTCCGGGCCGTGCCAGGTCACGATCGAACAGCGTGGGCCGATACGCGCGTGCCTCCGCATCGAAGGTGACCACCGGGGTCCGAGCGGGAAGATGTTCCGATTCATCGTCCGATTGCACGCCTGGCGTGGGCAGCCGTATGTGAAACTTCACTACACGTTCATCAACGACAACAGGCGGCAGTTGATGACCAGGATCAAGTCGCTGGATCTTGTGTTCTCACACCGACGGATCGACGGGGGACAACAAGGGTTCTTGAACGGGGAGGCCAGTCCGGACGCTCGTGTGCTGCAGATGGATGACCGGGGGTACAAGATCAACAGCGACGTGACACCCGGGCATGCCCAGGGATGGGGTTATCTTGGTGACCGGCGAGGTGGCTTTGCAGTTGGAATTCGAGAATTCTGGCAGAACTGGCCAAAGAGTCTCGAGGTGGTGACACAGGGGAACGCCCGTCAAAGGATAGGGCAGGACAACGACGCGACGGAATCAGGCCCGGTTGACCGAGGGCAACTCCGCGTTGGGATTCTGCCGGAGTTTCCGCAGGGGCTGTACGATGGGAAGCCTCTGCGTGAGGAGGCGAAGCTGTATTACTACCTCCGTGGGGGTGTCTACAGCTTCAAGATCGGTGCGGCCCGGACCCATGAAACCTGGGTTCGTTTTTCCGTAGGGAAGCCGGACCGCAAACGGCTCGGCTCGTTCTTCGAGGCGACAGAGAAACCGCTGCTTGCTACGTGTGATCCAGCGTACGTGCGAAAGACCCTCGCCGCCGGGGACCTCGCGGTCGCGAATCGAAAAGCCACTCCCCACCTCGGTTACGACGCATGGATCAACGAGTTTCTGGATTGCCACCTGGAGGATCGCCGGGAGCAACGGTCCTTCGGAATGCTGAATTACGGGGATTGGTACTGGGCCTCGAACGATCACTGGGGCAATCTGGAATATGACATGCCACGTTGTTTCTTTGCACAGTATTTGCGGAGCGGTGATCGGCGTTTTTTTGATCGTGCTGAACAGGCCGCTCGACATTACATCGACGTCGACGTTGCGCATGAGGTCAACAAGCAGTTGCTCGCCTACGGTGGCTCCTATCGCATGTCTCGCGGCAGTATCTGGGCACACAGCGTGGGGCACACGGGGGGCTACTACGGCCGGTGGGACGGAAAGAAATACCACGACCTGGCGAAGTTGGGCTCCAGCGCCCCATACCAGTTGGGCTTGTCCGATCTTGGACATCACTGGATGGGCGGGGAGTTCGATTACTATTGCCTGACCGGTGACCGCAGGGCCCTTGAGGTCGCCCGGATGGCGTCCGATTCCGTGGAACGGCTCTGTCCGACCGCGTACACGGATCACATCCGCGGCATCGGGTGGCCGTTGAACATGATGCTCGATGCCTACGATGCCACCGCCGATCCAAAATATCTGGCAGCGGCGAAACGCCAATGGGAGCAGTTGAGAGATCACTTGGACCCACGCAAGGGATTCCAGGTGATGCTTGCGTTTGGTCATTGCAATGAACAGAGCCCGGCAAAACGTTGTTATGGGCAGAATGCCTACATGCTGGGACTGACGCTCGGCGGCGTGGTTCGATACCACCAGATCACCGGGGATCCTGAAGTGCTCGCTGGCCTGACCGCCGGGGTGAAGCAGTTGATCCGGGAGTGTTACAGCGAGAAGCACAAGTCGTTCTATTTGACATCGTGCACCTGCCTGCGAGATCGCCCACCCCCGAAAGTGAGCGCTACGACGTTCCTGGCGGCGTTTGCATTGGCGTACGAGTCCGAGATCACAGGGAATGCCGAACACCGTCGGATTCTTCGAGAGTCATTGAAATCCGGGATCACCGAAGGGCGTCGCGAGATTGTCGAAGGGAAATGGCAGGGCTGGTCGGGTGCACACAGTCTGTGTTTCCGTTTTGCGACGTATGCGCTGTCCGTGCTCGAAGACGACAAGTAGGTGGCCCGTGTGGCCAGGGTGTTCTGCGGCCATGGGGCTGCCCACGGTTCACTCCCGAGACACTCCCGGAGTTGGAAGTTGTCCGGCGCCTTGGCCGCACTGACGATGACCGGAGCTTCCCGGCGGGTCGAGAGGGGCACCGTCGCCCGGCCGGCAGCAGTCCGAGCAACCAGAACACGTAACGGTAGAAAATTGACACGATCGACCAGCTTCCTATGGACTCCAACTCGCACAGTATTCCGGAGCCCATCTGCGAGCAATGTGGACTGAACGCTGGGCGTACATGCCGTGGGGAAGTGCTTCCTCGCCCACGACCCAGGCTTCGGCCGCCTCCAATGTCGGCAACTCGATCACCCACGCCCGATGCCAGTCTGCCTGCGGAGACTGAAGCTGGAACCCTTCGAGCCGCATCAAGCCGTGCTCCCGGGCAATGCCTTTCATCAGGTCGACGTGCTGCTGGTCGCCTCGCTGTTCGGAAGTCAATGCTTCAGCACCGGGCCGATACCGAGTGAACATCAGGACGACGATGCTGCTGCGATCGATATCCAGCTTCGGAATGGTGTGAGGGTCTGCATCAAGTGGAACAACTGGTGGAGCGGGTTGCGTCACCCATGTCACATACGGCTCTCGTTCAAGCGGTCGCGAGAGATGATATTCGTAATGGCCGTAGAGTCCGTACGGAGGAGCCATCTCGGCCTGGATCCACGCCTCAGCACCTTCCAGGGCCGGAAACTCGATCAGCCAAAAGCGTTGCCAATCGCCCTGTGGCCCGATCAAACGAAAGCCCTCCAGTCGCGTCATGTCGTGCTCACGGGCAACCGACAGCATCAGTTTGACATGGGTTTCTTCAAACTCCGTTCGCTCCCCGTCGCTCAGTTGATGCCACGAAGGCAACCGGCCACCCTTGAAGAGAACGACAACGGGGTCTCGGTCAGGCATTTCTCATACTCCTTGCTCCTGAATCCACGGTGATTAGCCATCGGCGGCTCACGTGATGAACGGCGGACCAATCGGTTGGTCTCCCGGTGAACCTACATCCAAACGCCCGTTTCATGAAACGGTACGTGAGATTTCCTCTCCTGCGATGGCGGTTTGCTGACCCGTTGTCATTCGCCTGGGCGTGGTTTCGTGGTGGCACGCAGGGACTGTAGACTGACAGAGCGGACAGAAGTCCTGGTTGGCCCCAATGGCGTGCTGGTCGAAGGTTTTCGGGGCAGGAATTGCTGTAACGGCCCTGACCTGGTCGTCCAGGCCGATGTTGGTGTACCGCATCGTCATGCGGATGTCGCTGTGGCAAAGCCAACTCACGGGCTTCTACGATGAGGTCACCGCTGCGCAGCAACTCGGTGATCTGAGTGTGCCACCCTGCCACGTGTATACAGGCAGTTGTTGCTTTGGCCTGGTACGGGACGCCAGCCCGCTCGAGGCCCTGTTTGAGCATCAACAAGTTTGCCGCTACATCCGATCGATCATCGATATGGTGTTCAGAGAACCATGGGCGAGGATCAAGGGCCACAGGTTTCGACCAAACGCCACATACCCGATCCCCATGGCCAGACCAATCAGGCCGACCGTGATTGACCTCTCTGAAAGATCGTAGGAGTGGCGAAAGCCGAAGATCATCGCCTGCAACACGACCGCAAGGATCGTCGCGAGACGAGTGCTGCTGAACATCTTCTCCAGCCAGTTCATCAAGAACCCTCGATCGATCAGCTCTTCAAGGAGGGACTCCAGCCAGAAGATCGGCAACAGCGAGAAGAAGAGCCAGCCGTTGCCTTTGAGGTCTCCGAACTTCGACTTGGCCTGCTCATCGGAAACATCCGGCGTAAGCTCAGGAAAGAATGGGTCCTTGATCATCTCAAAGAGGATGACCGCCCCGATGGCCATGGCGAGGATTCCCCCCGTAGCGGCCAGGGTCTTCATGGGGTTCTCAGGTTTGCGGAAACCCAGGTCGCCCCAGGTGACGCCCCGGACCCTCATTCTCCAGGAGGCGACGATCAAGGTCGCGAACGACCCGAAGAGTCCCCTGGCCATGAAACCGAGCCCTGGGATGTGGAATGTGCGGACCGCGAACATCACCGTCAGAAAGATCGTCAGGTCGAATAAGAAAGCTCTCAAGCGGGGCGGGCTGCCCTCCGGAGAGACACCTGCCGCAATTACGGTTTCGATTTGATCCGCCGCCTCATTTTCCGTTGCCCCAATCCCTCGTTTGACTTTTCTGATCCCGCGGGTTCGATTCCCCCTCTGGCACTCGAATAGAAGGGTCACGTTATGACAACGTTGCACCTTCTTTCTGCCAGGACTTTACAACCTTTGCATAAAGTGGTGATTCGTCCCTTCGCCCCTCCGGGGCCGGGGTTAAAATTGGTAGGAAAAGTGACTGTACAAAAAACTTGCATTGGTGTTGGTGGGAACGCCGGGCGTGGTGTCGTAAAACTCACCGGACCAGAAATAGGAATACCCAAACCGGAATTGGGTCTGTTCACTGAAATTGTAAGTGAGCATCAAGTCCAACTCGGTACCCAGAGTCTGACTACCTGCCGAACCTGCAGCCAAGTCTGCGTAGGGCCGCATATTCAGGTTGTACGGGACATCGTTGCCATTGGCCAATGAAAAGAAATGGCACCAGGCGAGGACGTTCAGTTTTTCTGTCGGGTTGGCAGTCAAACGAATATTGAGATCCTCGAGATTGCGCCGCCCAAAGAGGTCCATGAATCCCATGTAGTAGTGGGCCCGAGGCACGTAATGATGAAATCCGTTCCCGGCGGTCTCGTCACCTGACGCCCAATCGTAGTAAACCCACAATTCTGGCTTCCAAGAAGACGACGCAAACTGTCGACCCAGACCACAGGTGATAAAAGCCGCAACGTGGTTTGTATCGTCCGGGTTGTCCCCCAGTTGTACTCCACCTTCCAGTTCGGACAGCCAGTTATTGTGTTCGCCGAGGTATCGACTTCCCAACGTATCGTAGCGTGAACCACTTCCAGAATTCTGCAGATCAAATGCCAACCAGTACAAGTCAACTTTGGCGTGTTCCAGCCCCTTGTAAGTAGAAAAGATGCCGTACAACTGCTGGTCAGGATTGGTTGAATCAAACGAAGTAAATGTCGTGCTGTTGCGTATGGCCGGTCGAACCCAGAATGGATTTATCTCCCAATCGTCACTCTCGTAAATAAAGCGAACTCCGTCGTGAGTTCGACGTCTGTTGGCCCAGTTAGGAGCCATCATCAATCGGGCTGACCCATAACGAATCTCCTGCCGTCCGATTCTCGCCGTCAGCTTTTCCACTCCTTCATTCAAAAGCAGATTCACATGCGCTTGATAAAGGTCCAGCCGGTTCACTTCTCGACTTCGAGATGGAAAGACTTCACCTACGCTGGCTGCGTCTAACACACCGAGCCGGAATCCGATTCGAGAATTCCACTGCCCATCAGCCCACAATCGTGTTTGATGGAGCCAGAAAGTATCATCAAGCCCCGAAAGACCTCCTGTGGTCCCGGGACGTATGTTCCTCTCTCGGTGGTGTCTCGCTCGATAGCTGCCGCCAATGTCCAGCCAACCACTTTTCCCAAACGGGATCTCTTTCAGTGGGTTCGCCTCGAGCCATTCCGGTGGAATTAAACGGGCAGAAGTTGCCTCCACCATTGTCGCTTCGCTGGCCACGGAGCTTTCCTGCGTGCTTTCAGCAACCAGCGTTTCGGTCAAAGTGTTGTCTGAGTTGTTGTCGGCCGGATCACTGGCGTGCAAACCATTTACGAGAAGCAGAACCAGCAATAGCATCCTTGCGCAACCTGAAATCACGGAAAAGCTTTCCCACCAATACTGATTACCAGAACGACAGAAGTTCTATTCAATCTACTTCGGCGGATCGGACGAAGTCGATTGAGGTGAATTGGGGGAACCTCGGTAGGCGATTTCCGGCGTTCGTCTGGATCGATCGCCGCAGACGTTGTGAAAAAACCAGGCCTTTCGGCGTTCAACCTGCCAGATTCAGAGAGATCCCCGTCGAGGGTGATCCGGTATTCAATGGACGATGCCTTCGTGCCGCTCGGCACAGCCATGGCACATATCGCCGTGCTTGTTTTTCGGGGCGACTTTTGCATTAGCCAGAGCCGGACCAAACGCAGCGGCGATTTCAGTAGAATCCAGCCTTACCTTCAGCACGCGGAAATCATTTTGGTGCGAAGCAGAACCGAACGGTTATTCGGCTGATCACCAAAATCAACGTGCTACTTCGGCGTCCTCGGCCCAATTTTCGGTAGCGGGTCGAGCGGCAAACCCGTTGATACGAGTTCGATTCCGCTGAGCAGGCTCTCGCTTTTGTGCGCGGTGAAGGTGAGCGTGCAGTCGCCATCGAGTTGGATACCGGTAAATTCTTTGACCAGGCACTTCATCCTGCCCCGGGCCGCGACGAAGATATCGAAATCCGTTAGCACAGGTTCGCCCTGCAGAGCGACATCGAACACGCGGGCCCCGGCCGCGGTGTGTTGTGGTTCGACGAAGTAGAGCCTCACGGTAAACGTTCCGGACTTCAGTTCCGTCAGACGCAAAGACTCGATGCCTTTTGCGCCAGAGGCACAGACCCAGGGCCAGCCCTTTCCTGCCTGGATAAATAGGGAATGGTGATAAAAATAGTCAGGGCTCGCCGGCTGCGTCGTGACTTTTACTGTGGGCGAAGGCCCGCCGACGCTGGGGTGGTCGAGAAACAACGTTCCGCCGTGGGTCATCCGGTCGCCGGGCGCTCCCAGGTTGATGCCGATACGCACAAGTGGTTTGGCGGTGCCCGAGCCCCAGGCAGTCCATTGTTCGAACGTCTGCGGCATACTGATCAGCGCGGCACCGGTCGGCAACGGGTAGCTGCAAGTGCAGCCCTCGTAGAAATACGGCATGTTCAGAACGCCGTTAGCCGGAATGACACTATTCGTGCAACCGGAGCGTGGTCCGGCAATATTAATGGTGCCGCTTTCGATTCGTTTGTCATAGAAGGCGGGAGTCGCCGAACGCATTGTTATCAAGTGGCCGTAGTCCACACCGCCGTCGCAACCATAGCTCTTGACATAGCATCGCGGCTCGACGAGCCCGGTCAGCGGATTCGTCATCTGGCCCTTGTCGGCCTGCCTCTGGAACGGATAGATCTTTGGCTTCTCGCGCCGGGACTCCAGTTCCTGCAAATACTTCTCGACATACGGCGGACGAAATTGATATGGCGGGCGAAAATCGGCACCCTGCGTTTTGGGGACTTGTTCTAACCGCGACTCGGCTTCGTCACGCGACAGGACTCGGCCGGTATAGACGTCCATGAAGGATGCATTGAGCAGACGGAACCGACCGGTGCCGTTTCGATGGAGATGGTTGACGGGACCCATCTTGTCGACTTTGCCGTGCCAATCCTTGTCCTGGGAAACCATGACGCCGCCCGCGATCGTCGGTTGCGGGGCGCGTTTGAAGTGTGCAACGGAATCGTCGAACCACAAGATACCCAAAGGAGCCCGGACGCGGGCGTCGGGCGCACTCCAGTTGTTTGTGTAATCGACGGCACCGGGCAACGCGCCCGCCCGGCGGACGAGCAAGAGGTCTCCGTGGCGTTCAACCCGGGCTTCGCTATGTCCGGCCGTCCGGAGCCACACGCGGATTTCCTCGTCGCGCGTCGGCTCTACGGCGAGGCAGGCGACGCCCCCGTATGGCTTGAGTCGTTCATACAACGTCAGGAGGTAGTCAGCACCCGTGTTGAGTCGGGTCGCGCCCCAATCTTCTGCCACAATCAGATCGGCCAGATACTGCGGGAAGGCGACTTCCTCAAGCTGGCCCGCCACGATCGACAGTCGGCTGGCCTGCGCGGAGGGTTCAAGGACACGTTGCCGTATTGCGTCGGCATTGGATTCAACGGGGGCTAACGCAATGACGTGGAAATTCGTCTCGGCAGCCAGTTGCTCCGCCAACCGGCCGTCGCGCGTACCGAGGACGAACGCGTAACCGTCGCGAACGGGGGTTAGCGTCCGCAGGTGGGTGATGGTAGACGCCAGCGCCTTGTCGACGTCCGGCTTAGGCGCAGGTTGTGCCGGGTGAAAGATTGGTGAAACTTCCGGTTCGCCAAAACAATAAATCGTTCCCTCGCGGGTCGTGACGAACAGCCGGCCGTTGGCGGCGACGACGCTGTGAATATCGCCATCGACCCCTTTCACTCCATCTGCGTATTTCAACAGGGTGCCGCCGAGCGTCACCTGTGTCCGCAATCCGGCGACTCCTTTGCCCGTGCGCAGACCCCCTTCATGCAGATCACGATTGACGACACTGTCGAACTCAATCTTGCCGCGGCGAATATCACGAGCAAGTTGAGGGTCCATCCGCATGAACCAGCCGCCGGGAACGGTTGCTTCGGACGGGAGTGTGAAGTCGAGCAATTCGCCGCTGTGGCGATCGAAAGTGGCCGGTCGCGCTGCACCACAGGGGACGAGCAGTTTATCGCCATTAACCAGCAGGTATCCTTGCGGAGAGAGTCCTCCCAACGCTTCGGCGCCCACGTGCGGTTGCTTGCCATACAATGTTCCGCAGCGATCGTTGACCCATTCGACCTGGCCCGACCGGGCGTTGAGCGCGTAGACAAAGACGCCCTCCAACGGCCAGACTCCGGCAGCGAAATAGAGGGTCTCGTCGGCCAGCACCGGACCCCCGCGGACAGGCCAGACAGAAATCAACCGGCCATTGCCCAGGATTTTCCGAGCTGAAGGGACGGCACGAAACTTCCATTGCAGCTCTCCGTCGGTCGCACTCAAACAGTACAGATGGCCGTCGTCCGATCCGAAGTAGAGCCTGTCTCGCCACGCAACCGGTGCCAGACGCACGGGACCGGCAGTGTAGAACCGCCACTTCTCTTTACCGGTCTCGACTGCATAGGCGACAACCGCATCGATGTGCGGCAGTGCCACGTACATTGTGTCGCCCAGAACAATCGGCTCGTAACCCTGGTCAAATTGGAGCCGGGACTTGCGGAAAGCGGGCGTCACCGGCGGAAGTTGCCGCTTCCATTGCAGGCGCAGCGGAGAGGGAATCTTGTTGGCTGAGATATTCGTACGGCCGGCGTCATGCCGCCAGGTGGGCCAATCCTCGGCTGTCGCTATGCTGGCGAACGACAATAGCCCCAATAGTGTAACAGCGGAATAACTCGTGAGTCTGTGCATGGGAATGCGTCTCCGGTATCGCAACGCCAGTTTCAAGCAGGCCGGACCAGGCGGCTTCCTGGATGTTACGCCAGAATGTCGTGGACGACGTTGCCGTGGACATCGGTCAGCCGGAAGTCGCGGCCGCTGTAGCGATAAGTCAAACGCTCGTGGTCGAGTCCGACCAGATGCAAAATCGTGGCGTGCAGGTCATGGATGTGAACCTTGTTCTTGGTGATGTAAAAGCCGAACTCGTCGGTGGCACCATAAGTTGTTCCCGACTTCACCCCTCCCCCGGCCAGCCACATCGTAAAGGCGTGCGGATGATGATCTCGGCCAGCTCCCTGGGCGGTTGGTGTACGGCCAAACTCGCCACCCCAAACGACGAGTGTTTCATCGAGTAACCCGCGTTGCTTGAGATCGCCAAGCAGCGCCGCCACCGGTTGGTCACAAGTTGCAGCCACCTTTTCATGATCTCGCACGTTGCCGTGGCTATCCCATTTGCCGCTAACGTTAGCAACGACATACCGCACACCGCGTTCAACTAGCCGCCGCGCCAACAAGCATTGCTGAGCGTAGTCTTTGGTCGTCTTCTGATCCGTGCCGTACATCTTGTGGATGGCTCGTGACTCGCGTGACAAGTCGAAAGCTTCCGGTGCTTGCGTCTGCATGCGGAAAGCGAGTTCGAAGGCGCCAATACGAGCGTCGAGCCTGCTGTCGTCTTCACGCCCTTGGCGATGCAACTCACTGAAGCGACGAATCGCTTGTAAGCGTTGAGCCTGGACGGTTCTCGGTACGGGCATTTCCAGGTTGTCGATCGGGTTGTCGACGTCGGAAATCGCCACACCTTCATATGCCGTCGGCAGGAACGAAGAACTGTACGGGACTTTTCCAGGCAAGTCGTTCTGGGTTCCAAGGGAAACAAAGCCGGGCAAATTGTCCGCCTCGGAACCAAGTCCATACAACAGCCACGAACCCAGACTTGGGCGAGGTAGCACACCATCGCCAGTCGTCAGTTGCCGAATTGCCCCACTGTGCTCGATCTGGTCGCAGTTCATCGATCGAATCACGCACAAATCGTCTGCCTGCCGGCTGAGATGTGGCAGCAACTCACTGATGACGATGCCAGATTCCCCATGTCGTCGGAACCTATACGGCGATGGACGACAAATGGGGGTTGAGTCGCGAGTGATTCGCGGCAACGTGATAGGGATTTTCTGCTTTGCGTATTTGGCCAGCGTTGGCTTGGGATCGAACAGATCCACCTGTGATGGTCCCCCACCCATAAACAAGAAGATCACGCTCTTGGCACGAGGCGGATGATGCGTCTGTTTGGATGCAAGCGGGTTCGCCTGGGTGGTCGACTCTTGAGCCAACAGCGCAGCAAGAGAAAGCAGCGGGAAACCGGCGGATGCCTTTCCCAGCATGTCGCGACGAGTCAATTGCCGGTAGCCCGACGCGTTAGCGAGGGAATGCCTGGAACAATCGTTCGGAAATCGGCTTGGAAACATGGTCATTACTAATGCAAAAGCTCGAAGCAATGTAGCTCGTTCGTGAGGACGTGCCTACGTTCGACGGTTTCTTGCGCTGTGGTCGACGTCTCACGCCGTCGGCTACATCAATCGATGTACAAAAACTCATTGCTGCAAATCATTGCCATACACAAGTCGTTCCAGACACCCTTCTCGATCTCAGTTTTGTTGGTTGCAAACTTGCGGCGAGTCTTCGATGCCTGGCTGACTAAACTCAACGCCAGATCGCTCTCTTGCCGCGAGGGCGTGCGACCAAACAGCACGAGATACAACGAATTCACGCGTTGTATCTCGGCTGGCACCTCCATCGCCCACTGAGCCAGTTTTGCCGCCGTGCCAGTCACTTTGTCATTGTTCAGCATGTACAGGGCTTGCGGCGCTGAAGTGGAATCGGGTCGAGCTGGCACCAAAAGGTCTGGGTTCGCGCCGTCGAACAGGTCGAGGGTCGTTTGCGGCTTGTCGCGACTAAAATCGCCGTACAAAGCTCGACCATTCAGGGCGAGCTTCCACTTGGGCATCGACCTGGTGCTTCGCCTAACACGACCGGCGTGCCAACCAAGTGTGTCCATCAGCGTTTCGGCATCGAGCCGTTTACGATTCATGCGACCGAACCAGCGGTTGTCAGGATCACGCGCCAGGTTCCTGGCAGTCATTTGACTCGACTGCTGATAAGAACGTGACAGCATAATCTCTCGAATCAGGGTCTTGATTGACCATCCATTCTGGACAAAACGCGCAGCCAAATAGTCGAGCAGTTGTGGGTGCGTTGGTGGTCGCCCAAGTTTGCCGAAGTTGCTTGGCGTGGCAACGATTCCCCTGCCGAACAAGCGTTGCCAAACTCGATTTGCCATCACCCTGGCGGTCAACGGGTGCTCCGGTTTCGTTAACCAGTCGGCGAGTGCTCTTCGTCCGCTACCACTGATCTTCATGGTGCCTCGTGCGACAAACACACCAGGCACATCTCGGGTTACTTTTTGGCCGAGCGCGAGGTGGTTCCCGCGAATGAACAATGGAATATCACCAGCGGCTTTGTGTCGCGTGCCCGGAATAGGACCTTCTCGAATCACCATCCGCAACGGGAACGCTTCCAGCTTCTTCTTCATGCCATCGCGTTGGACAACCAATTTGGCGTGCGTCTCCAACTGCGGCGGATCCAGTTGCCAACCGCTCTTCTTTTGGTCCGCCAATAGATTCATTTCCTTGTCGCGCAACAACTTGATTCGCCGAGTCACTCGCGCCTTTTGGTTCGGTGTCTGCGGCTGCTCTTTCAGTTTCGCCTTGAGTTCATCACGTATGTTCTTCAGCTCCAGCGGATTTTCGTATTTGTCCTCGAGAGTCGCGATCTGCTTCTCCATGTTGGCCAGCTCCTTTTCCAATGGAGCAAACTCACACTGTTTTGCTTTGGTTGGGTAGGCCCGCTCCTGAATGCGGACTCGTTTGCGAGCACTTTCGCCATCAAACTTGAAGCTGTGGCTACTGTAGAAGATCCCGGCCAAAGCGTAGTAATCGGTCTGTCGAATTGGATCGAACTTGTGATCGTGGCATCTTGCACAAGAAATGGTTAACCCAAGGAAGGTTCGGCCCAGGACGTCCAGCTGTTCGTCGACGAAGTCAGCAACGACCTTCTCTCGGTCGTTGCCTTCCACCACATGTGCCAGGCCCCACATGCCCGTTGCGGTTAAAGCATCGACGTTGAAACGCTGGCCGTCTTTCGGCTGCATCAAATCACCAGCGACCTGCAAGCGGATGAATTGATCGTAAGGCAAGTCGTGGTTCAAAGACTTCACCACCCAATCACGATAGGGACCGGCGGCGAATGCTCCATTGCTGTTGGCCGCACAGGTCGGATCGTCTTGTGCATAGCGGACGTTATCCAACCAAAAGCGTGCCCAGCGGATGCCGAAATCGGGGGAGTCAAGCAGGCGGTCGATAACTCGAGCGAAAGCATCTTCGCGTTTGTCTTTCAGGAACGCGGTTACTTGCTCGGCTGTCGGCGGAAGACCAAGCAAGTCATAAGTCGCCCGGCGAATGAGTGTTCGGTTATCGGATGCGGAAGCAGGAGTGAGCCCATTGGCTTCCAGCTTCGCCAGCAACAGTCGGTCAATGTCGGAGGCAGCCCATTTCGCATCGACAACTTTCGGTAGCTTGGGCATTCTTGGAGCTTGGAACGCCCAACTTTCGCGAGCCTCCTGCAGACTGATGCCCGCGCGTGCGTTTGCTTTTCCGGTTCGTGGATCTGGAGCGCCCAACTTGATCCACTTGACGAAGTCAGCAATGACCTCTTTGGAGAGTTTGCTCTTGGGCGGCATCTTGAACGTTTCGTGACGAATGGCCGCGATCAGCAAACTGTCTGCCGGCTTGCCGGGCACAACCGCTGGTCCACTGCCTCCACCTTTGCGGGTGCCTTGGCGAGTATCCAACAGCAACTCACCCTTCAACGTTTTCTTGGCTGCAGCCTGAGACGAGTGGCAAGAGTAACAATGCTCGACGAGGACCGGTCGGATTTTTCGCTCGAAGAACTCAATGCCTTTGTCGGCAGCGTTCGCGCCAACCGCACCGAGGAAGATGGTCGATAGCCAGCACACCGCGGCGATTCGAACGCTGGAGTAACGAGGCATTGGTAAACAATGGTTGGAGGTCGGTGCGACAACTATTGATGGCAACTCAAACTGAAGAGGCGCGATCTGGCCACGGTGTGGTGGAATAAGTGTCTCGTGATTTTAGTCCGTCCTCGCGGCCAGACCAAACGTGTACCCGATGTGCATTTGGCCCTGGTGGTCGCCGAACAGGTGGAATTCCGCCCAGTGACAGGGATGGCGATTGGCGTCATTGTTCCACTCCCAGGACACTCCCACGTCCTTTAGCTTGTGCCATAAACACTTGGCTACTTCGGAGTTACGAAAATGGATCCGCGGGTAGGTCATGAACAAACGTCGGAAGCTGCTCAGATCGCAATTAAATGCTACAACCTGATCCGGACTTACCACTCATCCCGCAAGGACATATCAATGAAGATCGTGAGGTACCACGCGCTGCTTCTGCTGGCGTTTGCCATGGTCGGCTGCCAGCAACAAGTTGCCCCCGTCGCCACAACACCGGACGCAACTGAGATCGACAAACCGCAACAAGCCGATGCTGATTCCGCTGAGCAAAGTGACACGCCGGAGGCAGCTTCGAAGGAATTCATCATCGACGTTCGCTCTCAAGAAGAATGGGATTCGGGACATCTTCGTGACGCAGTTTGGATTCCACACACGGAAATTACGGAACGGATTGGCGAAGTCACCGAAGACAAGTCCGCTAAGCTGGTTCTTTACTGACGAGCCGGTGGTCGCGCAGGTCGCGCGAAACAAGCCTTGGAAGAACTGGGTTACACGAATGTCGAAAATGGAGGCGGGCTTGAGGACTTGAAAGATCGGTATCCTCATTAAGGTTGGTGGATTACCACCTTGATAATTCGGAATCGCAACCGCGGAATGTCCGCATCTCTGACGAATTTCCCGGTCTGCGGCAATAACCACCTACCGGGGCGCATCAGGACAGGTGCCGGAACCGGAGTTTTCACCTTCGAGTACCTGATATGAGAACACAGTTCAATCGCCGTCACTTCCTCCGCGGAGCTGGAACTTTCATCGCGCTGCCTGCCTTGGAAGCCATCGGTTTCCGTCGGTTTGCCTCCGCGGCTTCCAAGGCCCCCGCGATTCCACCCAAGCGGACAGTTTTCCTCGGTATTGGGTTTGGGGTCACGCAGGAAACCTGGTTTCCTGACACCGAGGACACTGGTGCGGAGTACAAGCTCCCTCAAGGCCTCACACCTCTGGCACGACACAAAAAAGATTTCACCGTCGTGCAAGGTTGCTCGAACCAGTTCAGTAACGAAGCTCACTGGGGCAGCACCTTTTGGCTGACTGGGGCAAATCGTTTCGCCGTTGCGGGACAGAGCATGTCCAACAGCATCTCTGCGGATCAGGTAGCGGCCCAACAGCTCGGCCAGGACACACGTTATGCATCGCTCCAGCTCAACAGCAGCGATGGCAGCGCCTCCGGTCACGGCCCAGGACTGTCACTGGCCTGGGACGGACGTGGTAAGCCGGTTGCGGGTTTAGACGACCCGGTCCAGGTATTTCACAAGCTGTTTTCGGCCGACGACTTGCCCCTGGAACAACGCCAGGCTGCCATCGCTGAAAAACGCAGT
>CAWVUS010000108.1:0-15903 GCA_963933195.1 uncultured Planctomycetaceae bacterium | reverse complement strand
TCGGGCGTGTTTTACCCCTCGCCGTCCACACTGTCAAGCGGTCCCGACGACACTCGGCCAAAACTGCCACTATGGCACACGCGACTGTACCCGGAGAGTCTACAAAAAGTGCCATTTTGGCAGCATTCAATAAAACTGGTCCTGAGTCGTGACAGTGGAAAAAGTCACAACATCATGTTATAACTCACCTTACAAAGTCGGTTCCTGCACAGAATGCAACTTGGCACACTGTTTGCAAACTCATATGGGCAGAGACCTGAATCAGCACGACACTTGCGGCCAGGAGAGACATAGAGATGGCGTTGGAAAATGAAAAAGTGATCGGAATCGACCTGGGGACCACCAACTCGGTGGTTTCGGTTGTCGAAGGTGGCAAACCGAAGATCCTTGCCAACCAGGAAGGCAACCGTCTGACTCCCAGCGTGGTCGCATTCACCGACAAGGGCGAGACACTGGTTGGCGAATTGGCCAAGCGGCAGGCGGTCACCAATCCACAAAACACCGTCTACTCGATCAAGCGTTTCATGGGTCGACGGCACAGCGAGGTCTCCTCTGACGAAAAATCTGTTCCGTACACTGTGCAAGGGCAGGGCGAGGACTACGTCGAGGTCGAAGCAGCCGGCAAGTCCTACAAGCCGCCGGAGATTTCGGCGTTGGTGTTGCGGAAGCTGAAGGAAGCCGCCGAGAGTTATCTTGGCCACAAGGTCAATCGTGCGGTGATCACGGTCCCGGCCTATTTCAACGACGCACAGCGACAAGCGACCAAGGACGCCGGCCAGATCGCCGGCCTGGAGGTCGAGCGGATCATCAACGAACCCACCGCGGCTTCGTTGGCCTACGGAATGGAGAAGAAGGAAGACCAGAAGATCGCGGTCTTCGATCTTGGCGGCGGTACCTTCGACGTTTCGATCCTCGAAGTCGACGACGAATGGGTCAAGGTTCTCAGCACCAACGGCGACACACAGTTGGGTGGGGACGATTTCGACCTGGTGTTGATCGATCACTTTGCCGACGCGTTTCAGTCCGAAGAGGGCATCGATCTTCGCGACGATCCCATGGCCTTGCAGCGGCTGCGTGAAGCGGCCGAAAAAGCCAAGCAGGAGCTTTCGACGTCCCAGACGACCGACATCAACCTGCCGTTCATAATTTCAGACGACAGTGGAGCCAAGCACCTCCAGTTGTCCATCACCCGAGCCGAATTCGAACAGTTGATCGACAAGCTCGTTGAGCGGTGCCGAAAACCTATCGTGGATGCACTGGCCGATTCCAATCTTGAGCCATCCGTCATCGACGAGGTGGTCCTGGTCGGCGGATCGACTCGAATCCCCAAGGTGCAAGAATTCGTCAAGGAACTGTTCGGCAAGGAACCTCACCGCGGCGTGAATCCGGACGAGGTCGTTGCCCTGGGCGCGGCCATCCAGGGAGGAATCATTGCGGGCGACGTCAACGAGGTGGTCCTGCTGGATGTAACCCCGCTGTCCCTGGGCATCGAAACCGAGGGCGGCATCATGACCCGGCTGATCGACCGCAACACCACGATCCCGACTGACCGCAGCGAGATCTTTTCGACCGCGGTCGACAACCAGACCGCCGTCACGGTGCAGGTGTACCAGGGCGAACGACAGATGGCCGTGGACAACCGAAAACTCGGCCAGTTCAACCTCGACGGCATCCCCCCGGCTCCCCGTGGAGTCCCCCAGGTGGAAGTCACCTTCGACATCGACGTCAACGGGATCCTGAACGTGACGGCCCAGGACAAGGCGACCAACGAGAAGCAGTCCGTCCGGATCGAAGAGTCCAGCGGGCTCTCCGACGATGAAATCAAACAGGCACAATCGGCAGCCGAAGAACATGCCGAGGACGACAAGAAGAAACGGGAACTGGCCGAGGCTCGCAACAAGGCGTCAACGCTGGTCTACCAGACCGAAAAACTTTTGACAGAGCACGCCGAGACGTTGGACGAAGCCGCCAAAACGGCCGTCGAATCAGCCATCGCCAAGGTGAATGAGGCCGCCACCGGCGAGGACGTCTCGGCAATCGACTCGGCCGTCGACGAACTCAACCAGGCCTCCCACGCACTCTCCAAGCACATGTACGATTCCGCCGAGGGCGACGAGGCCTCTCCGGAAGCCGACGGAGAGAATGGCAATGACGACGTGATTGATGCCGAATTCGAAAAGAAATCCGACGACTCGCAGGCCGAGGCCGAGGCCGATACGTCGGACGACGAGGAACCAACAGCGGAGGCCAACAGCGACTAGCCCGGAAGGAGCAAAACATGAGCTTGCCACTGGATCGCCTGACGATCAAAGCCCGTGAAGCCGTCACGCGGGCCCAGGAACACGCCCTGGGCCAACAACACCAGTTCGTGACTCCGCTGCACCTCCTGGCGACTCTCACGGACGATCCACGAGGCGTTGTCGGCATGGTGCTGGAACGCATTGGCGTGGACACCGCAACGCTGCAAACGCTGATCGCTGGTGAACTCGACAGGCTGCCAAAAGTCACCGGCGACGCCAGCCAGCTCGCCCTCTCACCCGACATGCCCGGCGTACTGGCCACCGCCGGCCAGCGTAGCGAGTCCATGGGCGACAGCTTTCTCTCGACCGAACACCTCTTCCTGGCACTGGTCGATTCCAGCGAAACAGCCGGACGCCTGCTGGCACTGCTGGCCATCCAAGAGCAAGACGTACTCGAAGCACTCGAAGGGATCCGCGGCAACCAACAGGTCACCGACGACACTCCCGAAGAAAAATATGACGCGCTGGGACAATATGGCACCGATCTCGTGGCCCAGGCCCGTTCCGGACAACTCGATCCGGTCATCGGCCGTGACCAGGAAATCCGCCGAGTCATCCAGGTCCTCTCGCGCCGCCGCAAGAACAACCCGGTCCTGATCGGCGAACCGGGAGTCGGCAAAACGGCAATTGCCGAGGGCCTGGCACAACGAATCGTTCGCGGAGACGTGCCCACCCAGCTTGTGGACAAGCGGGTCATCTCTCTTGACCTCGGTGCCCTGATCGCCGGCGCCAAGTACCGCGGCGAATTCGAGGACCGACTCAAGGCGGTGCTCAAGGAAGTCCAGGCCTCCGAGGGACAGGTGATCCTGTTCATCGACGAATTGCACACCGTCGTCGGAGCCGGTGCCGCCGAGGGGGCCATGGACGCCTCCAACTTGCTCAAGCCACTGCTGGCCCGCGGAGAACTCCACTGCGTCGGAGCCACCACGCTCGAAGAGTATCGCCAGCACATCGAACGGGATGCCGCCCTGGAACGTCGATTCCAGCCCGTCCTGATCAACGAACCCACTGTCGAAGACACCGTCTCGATCCTCCGTGGCCTCAAGGATCGCTACGAAACACACCACGGTGTTCGCATCACCGACATTGCGCTCACCGCAGCCGCGTCGTTGGCAGACCGGTACATTGGCGACCGGTTCCTGCCGGACAAGGCCATCGATCTGGTCGACGAGGCCGCCAGCCGCCTGAGAATGGAGATCGACTCGATGCCGGCCGAGATCGACGCGGCCACCCGGCAATTGACACGGATGCAGATCGAGGCGACGGCGCTGGCCGAAGAGGCCGACGAAGGGAGCCGCGAGAGCCAGGATCGACTGGAATCACTCCGGCGACAAATCGCCGATCGCGAGGAGGAAGTCACGCAGCTCAAGGCCCAGTGGGAATCGGAAAAATCCGTCCTGGGCCAACTGCAGCCACTCAAAGAGTCGATCGAAAGACTCCACGCAGCCTACGACCGCGCGTTCACCCGCGCCCGGCAAACAAATCTCAACGAGGACTTCATCACCGCGCATGCTGCCGAGGCCGAACTGGGACAGGCGAGGGCGAATCTCGAACACCTCGAGACTCGCATTGCCGCCGCTGCACAGGATGACCATGAGCGGATGCTGCGGGAAAAGGTCACCGACGAGGACATCGCACGGGTGGTCAGCACCTGGACGGGAATCCCGGTGACCCGCATGCTCCGGGCCGAACGTGACAAGTTGCTGGAAATGGAAACGGTTTTGCACAACAGCGTCGTGGGGCAGGGGGAAGCCGTCCAGGCCGTTTCCGACGCGGTCCGCCGTTCCCGATCCGGCCTCGCCGAACCGGGGCGGCCCATCGGATCCTTCCTGTTCCTGGGACCAACGGGCGTCGGCAAAACCGAACTGTGCAAGGCTCTCGCCGAGTTTCTCTTTGATGATGCCCGCGCCATGGTGCGGCTCGACATGAGCGAGTTCATGGAACCGCACTCCGTCGCTCGCCTGATCGGAGCGCCTCCGGGATACGTCGGACACGAGGCGGGCGGACGACTCACCGAGGCCGTCCGGCGACGCCCCTATTGCGTGATCCTGCTCGACGAGGTCGAAAAAGCCCATCGCGACATCTTCAACATCCTGCTGCAGGTGCTCGACGACGGACGGCTGACAGATGGACAGGGCCGGACGGTCGACTTCTCCAACACGCTGATCGTGATGACCAGCAACCTGGGCAGCCAGTCCATACTGGAACACGTTGACGATGACGATCCCACCGCGATCACCAGCCTGCTGGATGAGGTCCTCAAGGGAGCATTCCTCCCCGAGTTCCTCAACCGGATCGACGAGAGAATTGTCTTCTCGCCACTGTCACCATCGGACATCCGGCGGATCGTTGACCTTCAACTCGAAGAGCTCATCCGCCAGGTCGCCGAGCAGGGCCACGACCTGGAAGTCACAACCACGGCTCGCGACCTGCTGGCCAGCGAGGGCTACGACAGGCAGTTCGGGGCCCGCCCACTCAAACGCGTCATCCAGCAGCGACTCCAGAACGGGCTGGCCAACCGCCTGCTGGCCGGGGAATTCGCCGAAGGGGCTGCACTGGTCGTCGACGGTCGTGCCGACGGGTTCGTCTTCACCAGCAGTGCCAACGCGCAGAACCACAGCGACGCGGGCGTCGCCTCGGGCTCGCCATCGGTCGACTGACCACCGGAACGATCGCTCAGTCGGAGGCTGGCTCGTTCTCGAGATCAACCAGCGGCGAAATCCGCTGGACCTTTTCTACGATCGCCTGTTTTTGACTCTTGTTGCTGGCCGCCGCGAACTGTTTTCGCAACTTCTGCAACTTGGCACGACGGTGTCGTCGGCGGGCAATCTCGCGAGTACGCTCAACTCGTCCCATCGGTGGACAGGTCCTGGTCGGAAAAAAAGCGGTTTGAACAACGTCACCGCACTGGCGATGCACTCAACCGGTTTTAGCAACCGGCCCGGAGATGGTCAATCGAGGGCACCACTCACGTCGACCCAGCGGCCATCCGCGTCCGAGGCAAGCACGGCATCGGCCACTGCCTGTGCACTGGCCCCGTCCCGAAAACTCGGCACCGGATCACGACCTTCCTGGATCGCCGACACGAATTCCCAGACCAGGTCGTGGCGGAACACATCACTGGGCACACCCTGGGAAGGGTCTCGTGGAGAGCCCTCGGCCACCAGGAACTCCTCGGGCACCGCAACTTTCTGCATCGACTCGCCGTGCCCACCGACGAGGATGTTGTTCGGATCGGTCAACTGGTAAACCGCCGATGCCTCGCTGCCATTGATCTCGGCCCATTCGAACCCATAACCGTCGTTGTGATGCCCCTTCATCAGGGTGCTTCCCTCCCAGACCCCCACCGCTCCATTCTCGAAACGACCCACCAACGCCGACCAGTCATCGATGTCCGAGGGTTCGCACGTCCCCCCATCGGGGGTCTCCGTCCGTGACGCAAAACGGGCGATGGCACCACACACCGACGACACTGGTCCCAACAGATCCTGGGCAAAGTCGATCCGGTGAATGGTCATGTCGTAGAGGTCGCCGGCACCCGCCAGGTGCTTGTATTGTCGCCATCCCCAACTGGTTTCCGGCAAATCCAGGAACCTCTGGCTGCGAAAGTGTCGCGGTGTGCCAAGCTGGCCGTCGGCCAGCAGGTGACGCAGGAATCGCATCGACGGAGCAAAACGGTAGGTGAAGGCCGTCATGTGTCGCACGTCAGCATCCCGGGCCGCCCGGTACATCTCGGCCGACTCCTCGAAACTCAACCCCAGGGGCTTCTCGCACATCACGTGCTTGCCACCGGCCACGCAAGCCAACGTGATCGGCTTGTGTGTGAAATTCGGAGTGGCAATGATCACCGCGTCCACATCATCCGCATCCGCAATCTCCTGGAACTCTGTCGTGGTCCGACTGACACCCCAGTCGTTTCTGCGCTGTTCCAGCAGGGCCTCGTTCGGATCACACACGGCAACCAGTTCGGCTCGCGGATCAATGTTGATCCCGGGCACATGGTGATAGTCGGCGACGGCGCCGGCCCCGATCATTGCAATTCTCACAGTCTCACTCATCGTCCTGGTGCCTTCTTCGAATTTCGTGGAACAAGTTCAGGGCCTGGTCGCGATCACGGACCTCCTGGTCCAGTTGTGCGTCGCGAATGGATTGCAACAGTGTCTTGAACAGAGGCCCCGGGCTCAACCCGGCCGCCTTCAGGTCGTCCCCGGTCAACAGGGGCAGAGGATCCAGGTCGAGGTCGGAAACAGACTCCAGCAACTCCCGGCACCACGCCACATCGAGACTCGGGGCACCATCGCCTTGCCCGATCGCATCAACCAATTCCAGGAGGCCATTCCGCGAGGGATGCGAGAGCACGGGGAACAACTTCGAACGCCGCATGCCGCTCGCATCGGCCAGCCTTCCGCGGGCACCGACCAACCAGGACACCTCGTCGGACTCACGGTTCGACAGTTTCAGCCGCCGACACACACCACGGGGATCCTCCGTGTCGACCAGCAACACCGCCAACCCGACCATGGCTCCAGCCGCCCCGGGCAAACGATTCAATCGCGACACCGCATCCGCGTACGTCCCGGCAGGAACCTCCGGAAAGACCGACTCCAGCAATCCCGTTTCGATTGCCAGGCCGACGGCGACCCCGCGGCCCGGATGGCCGAGCATCCGCCGCCACTCTTCGGCAATACGCTCGGCACTGACAACCTGGATTTCTCCGGCGTGCGAGGTGATCGCTCCGGCGGTGGCCGGATCGAGAGTGAAGCCCAGCGAGGCAGTGAACCGGATCGCCCGCAGCATCCTCAGCTTGTCCTCGGCAATCCTCGCCTCGGGATCGCCGATCGCACGAACGACCCCGCGATCCAGGTCCTGGCGTCCCCCGACGTCGTCAAAGACCTCACCACTGAGTGGATCCATGAACATGCCGTTGATCGTGAAATCGCGACGCCGGGCGTCGTCCTGCCGGGTCGCGAACTGCACCGCATCGGGATGTCTCCCGTCGGCGTAGGCTCCCTCGGTCCGAAACGTCGCCACCTCAATCGGTTGCTGCTGACCACGGCCGTTGACCAGCATCACGCCAAACGACGCGCCCACTGCGAACGTGCGATTTCGCCCGAAGACCCCTTGCACCTGGTCGGGAGTCGCATCGGTCGCAATGTCGTAGTCGTCCGGAACCTGCCCGTCCCCGAGCAACAGGTCGCGCACACAGCCCCCGGCCCAGACGGCTTCGTAGCCCGCGGCGACGAGTGCCTCGACAACTTCTATCGCAAATGCCCTGCGATCCTCCGCCTGGCCCATCCGCAACTCCTCCTGTGGCTCACCTGAAGTCTACTCTCGTGGCCGGCCCCGATCCGGTCAAGCACCGTCGCCACACAGCCGCAGGGGGTCGACTTGACCACCACCGCACCCCGCCACACACTCGGCTCTCCGCAACCGGCTCAATCTCGCCATGCCCGACACCACTCACAACGAGTCCTCCACCGACCCGGAATCCTCTCGCAAGAAGACTCCCTCGGCCGAGATCCAGGCCGTCGAAACCCGGAACCTCTTTGCACTGTCGGCACACTACATCTCGCTGCGTCTCGGCTGGATTTTCAAGACCGAGACGGTGATCATGCCGGCCTTCATGGATGCGATTTCCGGAGCCGGCTGGTTGCGGGGCTGCCTGCCGGTGGTCAACCGCATCTGCAGCAGCTTGCCCCCGCTGTTTTTTGCCCCCCGCCTCAAGGACTCCCCGAGGAAAAAACTCACGCTCTCGACCGCCTCCTTCCTGATGGCGGTTCCGTTTTGCGTGCTGGCGATAGCCTGGCGACAAGCATGGCAACCCGAATCCAGCCTGGTCCCGGGTTGGTTTCCGGCATTGTTCCTGGCCTGCTACGGAGTTGTCTTCGTGGGGGCCGGCCTGCAACGACTGGCCTGGGCCACGGTGCAGGGAAAACTGATACGGGACGTCCGTCGGGGGCGACTCATGGCCATGTCCGGGCTGATCGGCTCGGCCACCTCGGTGGTCGCTGTCGTACTCCTGATCCCCCGGTGGCTGCAACGCCCCGACGGGGGCTTCGCCTGGATCTTCCTGATGACCGCCGGAGGATTTGTGCTGGCCGGCGGCCTGGCCGGACTGATCGCCGAACCGGCCGACAAGCCGACCGGCACCCCGACCGCTTCTCCATCACGTCGTCCGGGCCAGTTGCTACTGGATGCCTGGGAGTTGTTTCGGACCAATCCGCCATTTCGTCGGATCGCCTGTGTCGCGATGCTGTTCATCTCGATCCAACTCGCCTTCCCGCACTTCCAGACTCTTGGCCGCCAAACTCTCAGCGAGGACCAACGCGAACAGGGCAGCTACCTGATGCACTGGGTCGTGGCACAGAATATTGGATTCGGAATTGGCACCTTTCTGTTTGGATGGCTGGCCGACTTCTGGGGCAACCGCATCGTCATCCGCATCGAGATTTTCCTGCTCGCCCTGGCGCCGCCACTGGCGCTGGTGCTCGGCTCACAAACCGCCGACCCGAGCGGAGGCGTCTTCTGGCTGATCTTCAGCCTGCTGGGCCTCACGCCGCTGACTTTCCGCACCATCTACAACTACGTGCTCGAACTGGCCCCCCCCGCGGAACACCCCCGCCATATCGCGACTCTCAACCTGGCCATGACAGTCCCGTTCTTTGCCTCTCCGGCGATCGGCTGGATGGTCGACGAACTGGGATTCCAGCCGGTCTTCATCGCTGTCTCGATCATCGTGACCTGCGGTGGACTCCTGACATTCGGAATGGCCGAGCCCCGGCAAAACGAACACCTGCCGGAAAGCGCCCCCACTGGGCCTGGCTCGACCGTAGAATAAACGCCCAACCGACCACCCTGACTCACTCGACGGGTTCTCCCCATGACCGACCGACTTTGCATCGCCCACCCCACACGACAACAACGCCGCCTTCCCTTGTGGCTGCGACTGCCCATCGCCGTGACGGTCCTGGTGGCCACGCCATCCTCCCTGCTGGCCCAGGCCCCCGGCACCTCTCCTGAACCTTTCGAGCGGGGACTGTTGCCCAAGGTGGAAACCGGGGCCACCCGCTTGCTGGAAGCCCACGAGGAATTCGATGGACGCGGGGTGGTCGTCGCCATCTTCGACACCGGTGTCGACCCGGCTGCGACCGGGCTCCAAAAAACGAGCGATGGAAAACTCAAGGTGGTGGACCTGATCGACGGAACCGGCAGCGGCGATGTCGACACCTCGACCGTGCAGGCCATCTCCAGCGGGAAGGTCAAGGGACTGACAGGACGCACACTGTCGATCCCCGCCAAGTGGAAAAACCCCACCGGAAAAATCCACCTGGGCTGGAAACGGGCCTACGACCTCTACCCGGGAGAACTCGTATCGCGACTGAAACGCGAACGACGCAAGGCCTGGGACCGGCAACAACGGGCGACTCTCAACAAGCTGGCCGCAAACCTGGCCGAATGGGACAAGGCCCACCCCAAGCCCAAGGCGGCGGAACGACTCGAGCGAGAAGAACTCGCCGAACGGATCACCCAACTCAAGGCCGCCGCATCAAAACTCAGCGACCCCGGCCCCGTCTTTGACTGCGTCGTCTTCCACGACGGAAACCGCTGGAGGGCGGCTGTCGACACCAACGAGGACGGTGACCTGTCGGACGAAACCGTGTTGACGACGTACCGCGACGAGCCGCTGCACGCCACGTTCTCGACGGCCAGCCTGCTCAACTTCACCGTCAACATCTTCGACAAGGGCAACCTGCTTTCGATTGTCACCACCGCCGGAGCCCACGGAACGCACGTTGCCGGCATCGTTGCCGCCCACTACCCCGACCAACCCGGCCGCAACGGGCTGGCCCCCGGGGCCCAGATCGTCTCGGTCAAGATTGGCGACACGCGACTGGGCTCCATGGAAACCGGAGCCGGCCTCGTACGGGGTCTCCACGCGGTCCTGCGGAATCGCTGCGACCTGGTCAACATGAGCTACGGAGAACCATCTCACCTCCCCAACCGCGGCCGCCTCGTCTCGCTGTTCTCCGAACTGGTCAACCGGCACGGCGTGGTGTTTGTCGCCAGTGCCGGAAACGCCGGCCCGGCCCTCTCGACGGTGGGGTCCCCCGGCGGAACAACGTCGGCACTACTCGGAGTCGGCGCCTACGTCTCGCCGGCGATGATGAAATCCGAATACTCGCTGAGAAAGCTCCTGCCGGGCATGCCCTACACATGGTCGAGTCGCGGCCCCACTTCCGACGGGGACGCGGGTGTCGACATCTTTGCCCCCGGCGGAGCCGTGGCGCCTGTCCCGAGTTGGACGCTACAGGGCAGCATGAGGATGAACGGAACATCGATGTCCTCGCCCAACGCCTGTGGCAACCTCGCACTGCTCATCTCCGGGCTCAAACAGCAGGACATCCCCTACACCCCATCCAGCCTCAAGCGGGCGATCCGCAACACCGCCCAGCCAATCAAGGGAACCGCCGCGGATGGATTTGGGCAGGGGCCCGGGTTGCTGCAAGCCGACAAGGCGTGGCAGCACCTGGTCGAACACGCCCGGGCCGTTGGCGAGACATTGCCGATTGACGTTCAGGTCGCCGGTGGCCGTGGCCGCCGCGGTGTTTACCTCCGGGACGCACACGAAACCGCCCGACCGGCCTCGCGACTCGTGAGACTCACGCCGCGGTTCCCCGAGGGTTTCGACAACCAGGGACGCGTCTCTTTCGGACTCAACCTGACACTGAAACCGACCGTGGAGTGGATCAACTGTGGCGAGCAGTTGTTGCTGACTCACGGTGGCGGCAGCTTCCAACTGGTGGTGGACCCCGGCCAACTCGAACCAGGAGCTCATTTTGGCCAGGTCCTGGTCCACGACAGCGACACGCCGGGCCGCGGGCCGCTGGCCAGGGTCCCTGTCACGGTGATCAAGCCACACGAGTTGACCACCGCATCGACCTGGCAATCGACTCTCAACTTCCAACCCGGTGACCTGGCCCGGCAGTTCCTCAACGCACCACCGGGTGCCACATGGGCCGACATCTCGGTGACGTTGCAACCCGCCCCGGAGCCCGACACCACCACGGGCACGTCGAGCCAGCCTCCGCCCACGGCGGCCGGCCCCAACCGTCGCTTTGTCCTGCACACGGTCCAACTGCGACCCGGTCGAAGTTTCAGCGAGGATCAATCCCGGAGCTACATGACGCTCAGACCCGGCGCCGAGGTCGTACACAGCATCCCGGTCGTGCCCGGCCGCATGCTGGAAGTCTGCCTGGCCCAATACTGGTCCAGCCTCGGACAGTCGTCGGTCAACTGCTCGGTCCGATTCCATGGAATCGTCCCGGACCAACGCGAGGTCACCCTGACAGCAGGGCAGGGGGGCACCCGGGTCAACCTGCAGAACCGACTCGTCGCCGAGGAACTTGCCCCACAAGCCTCGCTGACAACGCATCGCACGATGCTGGCTCCATCCTCCTCGTCGATCAAGACGCTCGACCCGCAGCGAGACCACCTGACCGAGGACCGGATCATCCGGCAACTGGTGGTCGACTACACGTTCGAACAACCCAGGGCCGGAACGGTGACACCCCGGTTCCCGGAACTCGACAACCAGCTTTATGACTCTCCATTCGGCACACAATTGTGGATGGTCTTCGACAGCAACAAGAAACGCGTCGGTTGCGACGACACGTTCCCCGGTTCGCTCAGGCTGCCGGCCGGATCGTACCGGCTACGCCTGCAGTTGCGACACAGCGACGAGGCGAAGCTGAACCAACACAAGTCCCTGCGATTGGCACTGGATCGACCGTTGCCAAAGCCTGTCAGTATCAAGATCGCGTCCAACCGTGGTGCAACATCACTGGGGCTCCGTTCGTCCATCTCCGGACCGCTGCCTCCGGGCCAATCCCGTTCGGTCTACCTGGTCGCACCACGTCCCAACCAGGTGCCGTCCTCTGCGGCAGCCGGCGACACCCTGGTCGGCTCGATTCAATACGGTCGATCCAATCCGGCTCGCCATGGCGCGGGACGTCGTCCCGGCGGCTTCCGGCTGGCACTGGTGGTGCCCGCCACCAGCGTGAAAGCCAAGTCCACCTCGAGGCCACCGGCAGGAGACCTTGCGTCGGACGAACGGAAATTCCTGATCGACCGCCTCGAGCGTATCCCCTTTGAAAGCCGGCGCAAGGAATTCGACGCCCTGGCCGCCAAGCTACTCGCCGCAACCCCCAAGCTCCGTCCCGTGCTCGTCACCCGGCTGGAACGTCTCGACCACGTCGACCATCGCAAGAAACGACTCGCTGACGTGGTCGCCGCCGCCGATGCGGTCATCGCCACTGTGAACACCGACAAGTTGGCGGCCACTCTCGGTCGGCGTGGCGGCCGCTCCGCCGACAAGGCCGTCCTCGTCGACGCCCTGTACCGCAAGGGGCGGGCACTGGCGTACATGGAGTTGCCAGAGGTGGTCGCCGACCACCCGATCGCCGACAAGGCGGCCCACGCCAAGGCCTTCGACAGCAACTTCAAGGAACTGGGCCGCTGGGTCGACACGACCGAAAAAGCCTACGTGCTGCTGCACATCCGCCACGAGCGGCGACGAGGGCGCCCCGCGATGGCCCTGAAATGGCTCACCAAGTACTACCCCGGCACCCCGGCAAACTTCTGGTACGTCAAGAAACGTCGCGACTTGTACGAGAAACTGGGCTGGTCGCATTGCCACGAGTACGAACGACGGTGGTTGCTGGTCCGGTTCCCCAAGACCTACGAGTCGTTCTAGACCAGGCTCGCCCCCCCTCCTCTAGGTCTTCTTCCTGGTCTCTCGTTTCAATGACCAAAGGATCCCATTGCGCAACAGACGGCGGAAGGCCGGCAACTGGAAGTCCTTGGGGTGACCCAGCGACGTGTAAAAGATTCGCCCACCACGATACGCGTGAGTCCACGCCACCGGCTCTGCCGGTGCTCCCTTCACCCGGCCGATCATCAACGGCACGCAACCTTTCTTGAGAGGATTGACCCGGTACAACGAACCGCCCACGTCGAATGACTGTTCGGTCACGCCTTCGAGAATCGGATGCTGCTTGGCCGCCGGCAACCTCCCCACGTTCGTCACCAACTTGTTGCCATGATGCCCCACGTAGTGGCCCCCCAGGACCTCCGGATCAAACTCTTGCCATTCGGCGTGCCCCTCCGGATGTTTGCCCTTGGTGTGAAAGGCGTGGCTGGCCGTCCGAATCCCTACCAGCGGACGCCCCGCGCCCAGGTATTTTCGAACCCGAGCGAGGTCGGCAACCGGCAGCGACCGACGTCGGACACTGAGCACGACCAGGTCGGCCGAGTCAATCGCATCGATGCCAGGGAAGAGATTGCCGTCCTTCGCGGAAGCGTGCACGAAAGTGCACCGAAACTTCAACTTGCCAATCAACTCGTCACGAGCAAATTTTGGCAGGGTCTCCTCCGTCTTGTACTCTCGCTCTCCTATCAGAAATACAACATGAGGGACCGTGGCCGAAGCCATTTCGCTTCCGAACAGCAGGCCCAACAGCACCAGGGAAACAGTCCGCACCGAAAACCGCATCACTTACTCCTCCGCTGTACTGGACCAATGGGTTCGTCTCATTCCGAACCACCTCCACCAACTTCTACGGCCCGTTGAAAACACCTAGAATAAAACTGCTCGACCGGCGAACAAGCTATTGTCTCCCTCCGGCAAACGATCGCCATCCTACTGCCAGATTAATCACCACGCGAATGCCCAAGGACGCAGTCATGACCGCCCAACACCGCACCGCTCGCCTGCCGGCTCTTCTCGCACTGTCTCTGGCCACCCTGCTGATCGCACCAACCGCACACGCACAGGTTGTGCTCCGGCCAAAACTCCGGCCGAATTCAAAAAGAGTGTTTCACTCCGAAACAAGCAGCAAGCAGATCCTCAGCCTTGCAGGAATGGACATCGAGACCTCATCGACCCAGTTTGTCGTCATGGAACAGGTCACCGGGGCCCGGGCCGCAGACGGCACACTGCGGCTGACAGACACCACCAAGAAGCTGCAACAGGAAATCACTCTTCCCGGCTTCAAGATCTCGTTCGACTCGGACAACCCCGACAAAAAAGCCCCACTTCCGCAACTCGAATCGATGCTCGACCTGCTACGGATCATCGCAAAAGCCAAGACCACTCTCGTCTTCAACAAGTCCGACCAGATGGTCAAGGTCGAAGGAGTCGACGAACTTCTGAAGGATCTCGACCCGGCAGTCCGCAAGAGTTTCTCGAGCCAGTTCAGCGCCCCTGTCATTCTCGAGAACTGGAAAAACCGACGCCAACGGATCCCCAACAAGGCGGTCAAAGTCGGCGACAAATGGGAACACACGACGATAATGAATCTCGAAGCCGGCCAGAAAATCAGCCTGAAACGGCAGTACACCTACGCCGGAACCACCAAGCAGGGATCCGACACGTTACACCGGATTACGACAAAATCCCTCGAAGCCATACTGACTCAAGACCCTCCCGAGGGGAGCCCAACAAAAATCACCAAGAGCAAAGTCGCGATCAAAAATGGAACCGGCGAGATCCTGGTCGACTTGAAGCAGGGCCTCGTTGTCTCGGATATCGACAGCACGCAGATAACCGGCAGCCTGACACTTGATGTCAACGGGATGTCGTTGGACGCCACGCTCGACCTGACGATGGCTACCAAGCAGCGATTGCAGCGTTAGTTCGCCATCCCCGGACGGGACACTTCGCTCCCGCCTCAACCGGGTTTCACCGCGAAACACCTGAATGCTGTGGGCAATTTCTGCCGATAACATCGGTGGGATTAGATGCGACGGTCGTGTCGTGTCATGAACCAGTCCGCTGGCCCCTACGCCCCAACTCTCAACACACGTGATCGCCGTGAATCCACGCACAATCACTTTCCTGCTGCTGCTCACATCCACGGTGATGGCCGTTCCGCCCAAGCACCCGGACCCACCCGCAGGGCGACAGGCATTCAACCAGTGCATGGACCATGCTGAAACTGCGTGGAAAAATGGACGAACCAGTGAAGCACTCCGCTGGTATCACACCGGCAAAAAAGTTGCTCGCGCCCACAACTTGACACTCACGGAAAGAGACGAGGCGCTCACCGCATACGTCGCGAGACACGAGGCTGGACTCACCGGACCGCAACCGGGAACAAAGCCTGGTTGCGACACCGATGGAGGTGCCCGAACCGCCTCGAAGCCAAAGGCAAAAACTGCCAAGCGGGTCCCGCCAACCACCAGGTCCCGATCATTCGCAACCAAAACCATTCCTGTTCCGGAGAAGCAGACCTTACCAAGCTCCGAAAACACACGGCGATCCATTCCCGAAACTCGTACCGCCCGCTCGCTGTCCCTGACGGGGGCTCCGAAAGCCAAAGCCACTACAAAACGGCCTGCCACCACCACACCGAAACTCTCGCCCGCACCGAAAAAACAACCCGAGAAGACCACCGGAACCGTCGACAGTGATCTCGTCCCGCCGATCACTTCTCCCGAAACGAAACTGAACACCCCCGAACCGCCGCCAGCAGGCATACCGGCAAAAGACATACCGGCAAAAGACATACCGGCAAAAGACATACCGGCAAAAGACATACCGGCA
>CAWVUS010000107.1:0-15903 GCA_963933195.1 uncultured Planctomycetaceae bacterium | reverse complement strand
AGGACAACGGCACCGGGAAAGCCAACTGCAACGGCAAGGAATTCATCGAGTGGTTGCTCGAGCAACGTCGCGGCTTCGAATCACTGGACTCGATCGGGGCCAAGGTCAAGAGAATGCAACCCATTTCCTCCGGCAGGCTCGATGGACCCTGGCGAGGCTCTCTGCTGATCACGATGCGAGGTCAAACCACCAACGAACACATCCGGGAAACACGGATCGAATTGGCATGTCAGCTCGAAGGAATCAGCGACGAGTCCCCCAAGCAGGACGGCTGGTTCAAGCAACTCTCGGTGAAACAAGTCGACATCGTCGACAGTGCCACGACACTGATGGAGGAAATGACCGCCTCGACGGGCATCAACGTGACACGGCTCCAGGACAACTGGCTGGGAACCAGTGGTCCGCAAATCCCGGTGCTGACCGGTGGCGTCTACCTGGCTGACTTCGACGGTGATCAACACGTCGACTGCCTGCTGACCGACATCAAGGGGATGGCCCTGTACCGCGGCCTGGGAAACGGTCGCTTCGAGGACGTGACCGAGGCCGTGGGACTGCCCCAGGCATTCCTCGACCTGACGGCCGCCTGGGGCGACTTCGACAACGACGGCGACCCCGACCTGGTGCTCGGACGACGCTTTTATCGCAACGATCACTCCGACCAGCGTCGGTTTACCCGCCTGCCCAGCGCCGACACCAATCTCGATCTCGAGGAGGCCGTCGGCTACGCCGTCGCCGACATCGACCTCGACGGCAGGCTCGATCTCTATGTCGTTGGCATCACGAAACTCAGTAGCGGACAAAAATGGATCGGCAACAATGACACCAATCGCAACCAGATGTGGCACAACAACGGAGATTTGCGATTCACCGACGTGACCCACACGAGTGGCACTGCCGGTCGCGGGACCAGTACGTTCGCCGCCGTCTTCTTCGACGCCAACAACGACGGGCACCCCGACCTGATGACCGCCTGCGAGTTCGGCCGGAACGACTTCTGGCTCGGCCAGGGCGATGGTTCGTTCGTTCCAGCCAAGTTGCCCGAGATCTACGGGGGATTCTCGATGGGGCTGACCGTCGGTGACATCGACAACGACGGTTTCGCCGATCCGTACCTCGCCAACATGTACTCCAAGGCCGGAGAACGCGTGGTGGCCAACCTGCCTCGCAACGTGTACGACGCCGAGGTCGACAGTCAACTTCGCGACTTCGTTGCCGGCAGTGACCTGTACCACAACACCGGGGGCACCGGCTTCAAGAGAATCGGACGCTCGGCTGGAGTGGCAGATGTCGGCTGGGCCTACGGCCCGGCGTACGTCGATCTCGACAACGATGGTCAACTCGACCTCTACGCACCCTGTGGTTTCCAGAGCATCACCCGGGATCGCCCTGATGGATGACGCTGCGTGTGGTTGGCTGTCGTGTCACAGCCGTTCGATTGTCACGCGGTGACACCAGCGCTCCGCGAGGTGGACCGCCAGGATGGCGAATTCTGGGTACCCAACCCCTGGGACTTTGCGATACGCCGTGAAAACCTCTCGGCCTACGAACGCAATGGCGTGTTTCTCAACCTCGGAAACGGCCGATTCGCAAACATCGGCTACGCCAGCACCGCCGACAGCGAAGGAGACGGTCGCAGTGCTGTCGGCTGCGATATCACCGGAGACGGGCGTCCGGAACTGTTCGTGCGGCAGGCCGGTGGCGGTCCGCTGAGAATCTACCGCAACCGGTTTCCCGATGCGGGCTGGCTGACCGTGACACTGGAGGGCACCGAAAGCAATCGACAGGGAATCGGTGCCAAGATCATCGCTCACCTCGGCACCCGTACCATCCGCCGCGAACTCCAACCCCACATCAACTTCCTCTCGCAGGCTCCGGCACGTGTCACGCTGGGACTGGGCGACGCCGACACCATCAAGCAACTCGACATCCGCTGGCCCTCGGGCAAGCTGAGCCAACTCAAGAACGTCGAGATCAACCGGCACCTGGTGGTGCGGGAACCCTAGGCTCCCGGGCCGGTGACCTCGTCGTCTTCCCCGGCGTCGTGCCACGCCTGGTGTGCGTGTTGAAGAATTCAAAGATCGCCGGCAGTCCCTGGAATGCCGGGCGGATGTGGTCGCCGTCCTTGTACTCGACGTACTTGTGAGTCATCTCCAGTTCCTGCATCTTTCGGATCCACCTCCGCGTGCTCGAGGCTCGCACCAGGCGATCCTTGGCTCCCTGGACGACAATCACCGGCGTGTTGCGGATCGCGGTCAAACCACGGGGTGATCGGTAGATCGCCGGAGCGATCGGTGCCAGGGCCGCCCAGCGTCCGGGGTACTTCATGCCAAGGTGCAACGTGCCACCACCACCCATCGAATGACCCATCAGGCAAATACGCTTCGGATCGACCCGGTACGCCTTCTCGGTCAGTTTCAGCACATTCATCACGTCCTGTTCACTGAGCTCACCCTTGTTGGTCGGCCTCCACAACCTCGATCGCTGGCCCTGCACGCCATACCAACCGGTCGTGGTGTACCCCATCGGAGCCACGACGATGTACCCGTGCTTCTCGGCCAGTTTCACCAGGCCCGGATAACGGAGAATCTGCTGGGGATTGCTGCCCAGGCCATGCAACGCCACGACCAGCGGAAACCGTGTCTTGGCCATCGCCGGCGACTCGTAGCTCGACGGGACAAACAACCCGTACTCCATCTTCTTTCCGGCCGCCTTGAAGTCGTAAGTCAACCGCTGGATCCGCCGGGAAGGCGAAACGGGCCTGGACCGGGTCCGCTTCCCGGATGTGGATTTTTCGCCGCCGGGTTCGTCGGCACCGAGCCGTGCTGAAAACAGTGTCAGCAAAACGATCGCGAACAAACAAAGCCGCTTCATGGATTCTCCTCACGCCAATGCCACCGACAGAGTATTCGATCGTCAGCCGATCACACCAACCCCAATTCGCTTCGGATTCCATCCCAGGGCACCAGGTAATCCTCCATCGACAGCCCATCCACTCCGATCACTGCCTCGCCACTGGGTCCATCCACCCCAGGCCCCTCGTCCACCAGCCTCGCAACCAGGTCGTACTGCCAGTCGATCGAAAGCGGTTCGACCAGATCCACCCGCCCGGCAACCAGGGCCACAGCGGCCGACAAAGACCACGCGCCCCAGTTGCTGATCCCGGCCAGCAAATTCCAGTCGGTTGCGATCCGACAGGGAATCCTCGCCGAATGGTCACCAGGCAACCGGGCGACAAGTTCTTCCCAGGCCACCGCCCCCATCCCAATCTCGTTGCCACCGTCGCCGATGCCGATTGTCACCGCGTCGGGACAAAACTCTTTCAGTCGATCAAATAGCACCGACACATCAGCGGTCCACTCATCAATCACCCTCGCCCTCATGTTGTGACAACAGCCCCACGTCTCGGCCGGCACTCGCTCGAGAAACTCCGCCTCGGGCGGATCGCCCTCACGAGACTGAACGGTCATCGAATCCACGCCATGACTGGGACCGACCCGCTCGATCGCCACCAGGTGCCCCAGCCCGTCACCTTGCTGCCGGCGGGCCAGGAATTCGTGGCACCATTGGCTGGCATCAGCCAGTGGAACAACTTCCAGCGGAACACCATCCAGGCCGGCTGCCCGCGCACTGGCAACCAGCGCTTCCCGGCAAGGTTCATCGGTCATCAGCACAACCTGGTGACCCAGGTCCGACAACACCCGGCCCAGCGTCACCGCACCCGGTGGACCGTCAGTCTCGGCCGCCGCCGGATTTCCATGCGGGATGAAAAACCCGGTCAGGATCGCCACCGGACCGGGATTCTTCAGCAGGCTGTTGACCGCTCCGGACAAATGGCCCGCGCACAGCACACCACGATCGGCCTCCGATGAAATCAAACCGCGGCCGGCGGGGTCCCGACGAACCAGTGCTTCCAGTCGTTCGAGTCGCTCATCGGTCTCCGCGTGTGTCATTTCAACCTCGCGCTTGGTTGCGATCCGGGCGTCAGCCACCGAGAATACTCAATCGCGACCCGATTCCCCATTCTCCACTTCCTGCAGTTTCCTCCCGGTTGGGATTCTTATCGCTGGGAACAGCCGGAAGTGGGTTTCTTGGTTTCGGGAATCGCGTTCGTGTGACAATAGGCGAGGTTGTCGATACCGGTTGGAATTGTAAAAATCGCAACAGGGTCTCGTGAAACGTCCACGTGAGGTGGTCGCTTGCGAGTGCTTGTGGTGCGTTTGGATGGCCGGACACGGCACTGCTACCGAGAGCTGACGATGGCGGACGAACGACCTTCAATTGAAGAAATCTTGGCCCAGGCACGGGCTCAGGACGGCGGCTCCGGCTCGCCGTCCGAGGCATCGCCTCCGGCCGAGGCTCCTGCTGCGCCAGCCGAACCCGCCGAGACAGAAAAACCTGCGGCCAAGCCCAAGCCACCTGCTGCCAAGCCGTCGGGAGTCTCCGATATCCTGGCGATGGCACGTTCACAGGACGCCGGTGGTGATGCGGTCGAAGAAACAGCCGCACCCGAGGAGCCGACAGCCGACGACGACACACCTGCAGTGGAAAGCCCGGCAGCCGATTCGGACGGAGACCGACCGAGCGTCCAGGAGATGCTGGAACTGCTGAGACACACCGACGGCCAGGGCGGTGGTGAGGTCGAGCCCGAGCAGCCCGAAGTCGCGGCAACTGCCGTGGCTCCCGCGGAACGACCGATGCCGGTACGACCGGCCGCTCCCGAAGCACCAATCGCCCCTCCGGCAGCTGTCGATCGTCGCAGTGTTCTCACCACGCTGCTGCTGGTTCCCACCCAGTTGATTGCCACGCCGTTTGCCGTGGCCTGGTCCGCACTCGCAGCGGCCCTCGGAGCGATGACCCTGGGATTGGCACGCTTCATGTTTCCCAACACGCTGGTCGAACCGCCGATGACCTTCAAGATCGGCCCGCCCAGCGACTATCCTCCCGAATCAGTGTCCACCAAGTTCAAGGCCGACCGGGCTGTCTGGATTGTCCGATCGACGATGTACAACGGACAGGACCAGATCGTCGCCATCTCGACCGTCTGCACCCACCTTGGTTGCACCCCCAACTGGCTCGAGGGTGAACAGAAATTCAAATGCCCCTGCCATGGGTCGGGGTTCTACAAGTCGGGAGTCAACTTTGAAGGCCCGGCGCCCCGACCGCTGGAACGCCACGGACTGAAACTCGCGGCTGATGGAATGCTCGAAGTCGACAAGAGCAAGAAGTTCCAGGAAGAACTTGGACAATGGGAAGAAGGCTCCTGTTTCGTCAGCGCCTGACTCGTTTTTGCGTCACTCGCCCCGTTACCTGAACACCACAACCTGAATCACAACCTTCGCCGGTCAACAGGCCGGACATCCGGAGCGCACTCAACAGATGTCAGTTGGCGATTACATCCGCGGATCACAGATCTGGAAGAGTATCTTCCGGCACCCGGCGCCCTACGATCGGCGCAACCGGGTCGTGGTGATGCTGACCAACTTCTTCCTGCACCTGCACCCGGTCTCGATCAAGCAACAGGGCATCGCCCTGTCCTACACCTGGTGCATGGGAGGAATCACGTTCTTCCTGTTCCTGGTCGAAACGATCACCGGCGTGCTGCTGATGTTCTATTACCGGCCCACCCTGGAATGGGCCTACCAGGACATCCTGGCTTTGCGTGACGTGACAACGCTGGGGATCATGCGCGAGATTCATCGCTGGGGGGCTCACGCGATGGTCATCAGTGTCTGGCTCCACATGTATCGTGTCTTCCTGACAGGCAGCTACAAGCCGCCCCGCGAATTCAACTGGGTCGTCGGGGTGTTGTTACTGGTATTCACCCTGCTGCTGAGTTTCACCGGTTACCTGTTGCCCTGGGACCAACTGGCCATCTGGGCCATCACCGTCGGCTCCAACATGGCCCGGGCCACACCGGTGCTGGGTCACGAGGGTCCCGGGTTCCAGTTGCTGAACCTGGGTGGGTACGACCTGATCACCAGTGGGAGCGATGCGCGCTTTCTACTTCTGGGTAGCCGCTTCGTCGGCGAAGAAACTCTCAACCGCTTCTACATATTGCACTGTGTGGCGATCCCGCTGGCCGCGGCCGGCTTGATCGCCATCCATTTCTGGCGTGTTCGCAAGGACGGCGGCATCAGCCAGCCACTCTGAGACAACATCACCCAAAATACTCCCCATGCACGTTGACCCGTTCATTGATCCGCACCCCAACCTGACCCCTGCCGTACTGCAGGGGCTGGGCTGGTTGTACATGGTGCTGTGCGTGATGAACCTCTGCTGGACGATCCGGGTCTACAAGCAAAACCAGAACGTCGAATTGCCGGGGGTGAAGATTGAATTGCCCGTTGCCACCTTCTGGTCGCTGTACACCTCCATCCTGCTGATCCTGGGGTTCATGCACCTGAGCCAGAGCAGCGAGGACTACATCGACAAGTTCCCGCTGGCACTGGAACCGGGAGGCATCTTCCAGACGTCCATCGATGCGATGGTGGCCAACCCGGTCACCTACTTCATCATCTCGATCGTCGGCACGGTCGCGGTGTTGTGGTTTCGCGAGTTCCTGGTCAAGCCGACGGTTGGCTGGGTGATACTCAACTCCGCCATCCTGTTCATGGCGCTCTCGATGACCGACTACGATTTCCGACAGATTGTCGGAAAGCCGGACAACATCCCAATCGTGGCGTTGTTGTACCTGGTCGCCGGGTTCACCTGGCTGTACCTCAGCCGCGCCGTCGAGAACGACCGGCGATTGGCCGAGTGGGACGGCGAGGGCCCCGTGCCGGTGCTGGAGAACGACAAGAACGAGAAGGTACTGGTTTGGCCGGACCTGGTTTACAGCGAGTTGATCTGCATGATCGCGATCACCACGCTGCTGGTCGTCTGGGGCATTGTGTTGGAGGCCCCTCTGGAAGAACCCGCCTCCAGTGCCAAGACACCCAACCCGTCCAAGGCCCCGTGGTATTTCCTGGGACTGCAGGAAATGCTGGTGTACTACGATCCTTGGCTGGCCGGGGTCGTTTTCCCCACGATGATCCTGGGCGGCCTGATGGCCATTCCCTACATCGATTTCAACCGAATCGGCAACGGATACTACGTCTTTCGCCAGCGGGCCTTCGCGGTGATCACCTTCCTGGTCGGGTTCATCACGTTGTGGGTGGCGATGATCATTCTCGGCACCTTCCTTCGCGGCCCCAACTGGAACATTTTTGGGATCTACGAGTACTGGGACGTCCACAAGCTCGAAGCTCTCAACAACGTCATGTTGTCCGAACTGTTCTATCTCGAATGGTTCGGATGGCTGTTTGACATGCCGACCTACTCGAACAGTGACCCCGCCGGCACCCAGGTGGCAATGATCCTGCTCCGGGAACTTCCCGGCTTCGTCGTGATCGGTGTGTACTTCGTCGCACTGCCACCCTTCCTGGCCATGAAATGGCTGAAGGGCTTCTATCAGCGAATGGGTTACCTGCGTTTCATGGTCTTCACGCAGTTGCTGCTGTGGATGGCCGCCCTGCCACTGAAAATGGTCCTCCGCTGGGCCCTGAACCTGAAATACCTGGTCAACATCCCCGAATACTTCTTCAACATCTAACGACAACAACCACTCTCTTTTTTCAGCCCTGACATCTCATGCCCGCCATAGACGGTTTTTTCCGCAACCTGTCGAAGACCCACACGGTCTTTGCTGCCAGCAGCCTGATGCTGTTGGGGGCAACGTTGTGGATGCTTCACGACGACCACAATGATGAGTGGCGCGTCTGGCAGCAGAAGTTCGACCGGATCGAGGACGCTCGCCTGGCCGGCATCGGGCTCGATCAGCAGGATGAGCTCTCCTCCACGAGCGAAGAACTCAGGCAGCAGATCGCTGATCGGAACGCGCACCTGGAGAGCATCAAGGCCGAACTCGAAACTCTCCAGGCCACTCTCGCCCAACGGCAGGGTGTCGCGGCCACGGAGTTGCGGGCGACAAAGCCCCTGAGAACCTACCGCGACGTGGCACGTGCCAACTACGACCTCGCAGTCCGAGACAACGATCCCTCGGCTGCTGCCAAACTCGAGGAATTCCAGAAGCGGCTGCAGGTGGTGGATGAGTCCGAACAGAAACTGCGTGCCGCCCAGGACGCGGTGAAGGAAACACAGGCTGAGGTCTCGAAACTCACCGGTGAACAATCCGAAGCGGAAACCACGATCATCTCGCTGGAAGCCGCCGTCGAATTGACCAAAACGACCCGTGACGACATCGCTCCCGAGAGCACCGTCAATCTCGTCAAGCGGTGGTTGATGGAGCAACCGGTCATCGACGGTTTCAACTCGCATCACAAGGTCCGCCAGGACTGGCTGCCCGACCAGCGAATCACCCTGGGCATGTCCCAGACGGCCCGGTTCGACCGGTGCCGCACCTGTCACCTTGGAATTGATCGTGTCCTGTCCGGCAATGTGCCCGAGTTCCCGTTCTCGCCCACAGCCCGCGGCGATGACAATCCCGTAGCGTTTGTGGCCGCCGGAGGATTTCCTCATCCGTTTGCCACCCATCCCCGACCCGATGTGTACCTGACCGCCGCCAGCCCGCATCCGCTGACCGAGTTCGGTTGCACCGTCTGTCACGACGGGCAGGGTTCGGCCACCAGCTTCCACAACGCACAGCACGGCCCCAATCATCCCGCGGACTACAAGAAGTGGAACGGAGACTACGGCTTCTTCCCCAACCACTACTGGGAATACCCGATGCCGCCCCGCCGGCTACGGGAATCCACGTGCCTGAAGTGTCATCACCAGGTTCTCGAACTCGGAATCAACCCGGATTTCGGAGCCACCGCACCGAAGCTGTATAAAGGATGGCAACTGGTACGCAAGTTTGGCTGCTTTGGCTGCCACGAGATCGCCGGCTTCGATGGCACCAAGCCCATCGGACCCGATCTCCGGCTCGAAGCCGCCACCGCAGAATTGAAGACTGCCATCGACGCCGATCCCAACCAGATTGGCGGAAAGATGAGAAAAGTCGGTCCCAGCCTGGCGCATGTCGGACTCAAGACCAACCAGGACTGGCTCGGCCGCTGGATCCGCAAACCGGCCGACTTCCGACCGACAACGCGGATGCCCCAGTTCTTCGACCTCACAAACCAGGGTGACGCCCACGCCCAGAAGTTCACCCCGATCGAAATCGCCGCGGTGACACACTTCCTCCTGAAAACCAGCGAACAGGCCAGTTCCGACTTCCAACTCGACACAGTGCCCAAGGGCGTCACCGCCGACGTCAAGCGAGGGGCCATCGCCTTCCGGGAACGTGGCTGCCTGGCCTGCCACAGTCACGCGGCGGTCCCCGATCCCGGCAAGCAGCTTTCGGCCACCTTCGGCCCGGACCTCTCGCGAATCCAGGACAAGGTCGGCCACGACGACAAGAACCCGGCCAACGTTGCCAACCCCGGGTTCCGTTGGCTTTACACCTGGATCCGAAACCCACAGAAACACTTCCCCCGAACCCGAATGCCCAACCTGTTCCTGGACCCCGAGGGCCAGGGCGACAAGCAAACCGATCCGGCCGCCGACATCGCGGCCTTCCTCCTGTCTCGCGACAACACACCGCTGGCAGGTGAACCTGTTCCCAAGCCCGATGACGCGGCGATTGACGAACTGGTCGAGTTGTTCGCTGGCAAGGTCATCGGAACCCAGGCCGCAGAGGCCATGATCAGCGGTGGCGGCTATCCCGAAGCCGACAAGTCCCGCATCAAGGGCGACGAGGTCGAATTGCACGGCGAGACGCTGACCCGTGACATGAAGCTGATGTACCTCGGACGCCGCACCATCAACCGCTACGGCTGCTACGGTTGCCACGACATCCCGGGTTTCGAAGAAGCCCGGCCCATCGGCACCAAGCTCGAGGACTGGGGACGCAAGGACCGCACCAAGCTGGCCATCGAACACATCGAGGAGTTCCTGCATCATCACGGCGAGGCCGATGGCGGGTCGACTCGCGAACGCGTCGACCAGGAAATGGCACGGGCACGGGCCCATTCGCTCGGTGAGAAGAAATTCCCCAACAGGGACATCGAAGAGGACGAAACTCGAGCAGCGTTCTTCTATGGCAGCCTCGTCCATCACGGCCGCGAGGGCTTCCTGTGGCAAAAACTCCGTGCACCCCGCAGCTACGACCACAAGAAGACCGAGACCAAGGGGTATGACGAGCGGCTGAGAATGCCCCGCTTCACCTTCGCCCGGGATCCCATGGAGAACGAGAAGGCGATCGAGGCGATTGCCACGTTCATCCTCGGACTGGTCGCCGAACCACCTCCCGTGAAATACGTCTACCAGCCCGAGGTCCGCGTGGCCGACCGCATCGAGGGCGAGCGGCTGTTGCAGAAATTCAACTGCGTCGGTTGCCACATGGTCGACGCCCCCGAAATCCGTGTCTCCACCACTCTCGACAGCCTCCCTGACGGTTCGCTGGCCGCCGCCGAGTACCCCGAGGCCCGTGACCTGCTGTTGAAGATCCGTCCCGCCCGGACCATCCAGCTCAATCCCGACACCGCGGGCAAAATCTCCTACTCGTTCCACGGTCTCTCGGTCGCTCGACCCGGACCCGACGACGACGACCTCGAGCCAGACGAACGCGAGTACTCCTACAACCTCTGGGAACCGATCACGTTCAACTGGATGGCCGCCGACGACAAGGGCAAACGGGCAATGCAAAGTCGCACCGTGCTGCCCTCGACCCGCATGCTGGTCGCCGAACCCAACCTGGTTTCGGAAACCCCCGCCCGTGGTGGTCGATTCGCCGAGTGGCTGGTCAACGACATCCTCGATCGTTCTCCTGACCCCAACCGCGATCTGGCCTGGCAGGCGTCACCGCCGCCGTTGATCGCCGAGGGTATCAAGGTGCAAACTCCATGGCTCTACAGGTTCCTGAAGAACCCCGGCCGTCTGCGGCACACCACGGTCCTCCGCATGCCTCGCTTCAACATGGATGATGACGAGGCCCGCGCCCTGGCCAATTACTTTGCCGCAGCCGACCGCGCCGAATACCCGTATCAGCCGGTGCCACAGCGGCAGCCGGCGTACCTGGACAATCTCGACGCCTCGTTCGAACATCCCGCGCACGACTACCTGACCGAATCGTGGCATCTGTTCAACGCGCCGCTGTGCATCAAGTGCCATTCGTTGGGCGGCCGCCAGTTCAAGGCTGTCGATCCCAAGAAAGATATTCGCGGCCCCAACCTCGATTTGGCCAGCGACCGACTCCAGCCAAACTGGCTGCAAGTCTGGCTGTCCAATCCCAAGTGGGTCACTCCCTACACGTCGATGCCACAGCCATTTGCCAAGAATCAGCAGTCGTTTCCTCAGCATTTCGGTGGCAACGGTCTCAAGCAGACAACCGCCGTCCGTGATGCTCTGATGAACTACAACCGCCTGATGGAACGCGACGGAACCTACATTCCACCCGCGACAGCCAAGCCAGCTGCTGCTGGCAATGGCCAGGGAGCCGCGCAACCATGACCCGCCTCACCCGATTTCTACCCGTGGCCGCCCTGGCCACCATGACACTCGGCCTTGCCGCCGGTTGTGGTGGCGGTGCCTCTGCCACTCCCACGGTCACGTACAAGGCCGGTGGGAACTCGGCCGGTAAAAGTGACGGCCCCGTCACACAAATTGACGGAGCCGGAACCCTCACCGGATCGATCAAGCTGGTCGGTACCGCTCCAACTCCGACGGTGATCGTCGCCAAGGGAACTGCCAAGCGAGACGCCAATGTCTGCGGCGCCCAGGTGGCTATCGTCGACGAGTCGTTGCAAGTCGGCGCCGGCAATGGAATTGCCAATGTCTTCGTGTACATCGACAAAACACCCCCCGGTGCCGCTGTGCCTGCTGCTCCCAGCGAGCCCGCGGTGTTCGACCAGAAAGGTTGTGTCTTCCTGCCCCACGCAATGGTCGTCCGCAGCACCCAACCCATCCTGATCAAGAGCCAGGACGACGCCGGTCACAACACCCACACTTATCCCGGTCGGTCCCGCAGTTTCAACGGTGCCATCAAGGCTCTCGAACGAGACGGTGTTCCGCTGTCCTACACCAAGCACGAACGGACACCCTTCCCCGTCAAGTGCGATATGCACTCCTGGATGCAGGCCTACCACCTGGCGTTGGACCATCCCTGGGGCACCATCACCAAGGCCGATGGCACTTTTGAACTGAAAGGACTACCGGCCACCACGGTCACCCTCCGCGTCTGGCACGAAAAAGCCGGGGGCAAGGGTGGATTTTTGCAACGCTCGCTGAAGGTGAACATCCCCAAGGACGGGACCATTTCACAGGACCTGGAATTTCAACTGACTGACTTTGGGCTGTAAGCCATATCACCAACCGGGACCAGTCCCGGCCGAGGACCACACGTCGATGTCACGCCGTCTCACCCTGTCACTGCTGGCCCTGTCGCTCCTGGTTGTCGGCTGCGCCGACTACCAGGCCGATTTTGTCAACGACGAACGGGTCGACACACTGGCAACGACCAGCCCAGCAGCCGCCGCGAAAGTCCAGGCCAGCCTCCAGGAACACTTTGGGAATCCCAACTCACTGGTCGCCTGGGGCACCCTGCCGATCGAGTATGGAGAAATCACCGGTACTGTCCTCGCAGCCGATGGAGACGCACTGCGAGTCACACTCAACACCGAACCGCCCGGTGCACTCAACCAGGTCGCTGTCGTCCTGGAAACAAAAACACCACAGAACCGTACCGCCCTCTCCTACAGCGCCGCCAACCGCACGCTGACACTCGTCCCACAGGACCAGGCCACACCGATCCCCCCCGGAACCGCATTCCGCCTGATCGGTCATCACCTGCAGGACGGACGCCGCCTGTACATGCAACACTGCATGCATTGCCACGGCGTCACCGGTGATGGAAATGGCCCCACGGCACGATACATCGCCAATCACAGGTTCAACCCCCTTCCACGGGACTACCGTCGCGGCCTGTTCAAGTTCACCTCCACCAAGGGAGGAGTTTATGTCAGCCGCGATGATCTCACGCGAACAATCAAGCTGGGACTCGCCGGCACCTACATGCCATCGTTTCGCATGATGAAAGACCAGGAAGTCAAAGCGATCATCGAGTACGTCCGTTTCCTGGCGATGCGCGGCGAAATCGAACGACGGCTGCTGACCCACCTGCAGGATCTGATGCCCGATGACGACGGCAACCCGCCAAGCGATTTGAAGACACTCGAACAGGAACTGGCCGTGGACGGCTTCGACGAAGCGTTTGCCGATGCGGCCTCGCTGGTTGCCGAGAGATGGACCAATGCGGATGCTCCGGACAACCTGGTTGTCCCCTCGACACCCCGGGTGCCCGATACGGAACAATCGCGAGCCAAGGGACGGAACCTGTTTATCAGCACCAAGATCAACTGCGCCAAATGCCACGGCGAGGGCGGACGCGGTAACGGTGGGTTCTTGCGCGATATTCAGAAGAACCCCGAAACCAATCAGAATTACGACACACCCGGTTTGCGTGACGCGTGGCACAACATGATCGAGCCCCGCAACCTCACCTCCGGAATCTACCGCGGTGGTCGACGACCCCTGGATGTCTTTCGGCGAGTCACGGTCGGCATCAAGGCGACCCCGATGGCCGGATTTGCCGCACTGACCGAAAAAGATCGCTGGCACATCGTCAACTATGTCCTGAGCATCCCGATTGACGGGGCGTTCTTTGACGAGCACAACCACCAGTACCACGGTGGAACCAACCCGCACTCCGGCCACGATCATTCGCACGAACATCCCCACGAACACCCGCCCGCCAAGGATTCTGAGAAGCCGGTAGACAAACCCGACGCGGAATCCAAGGCCACCACCCCCGAACCTGCCAAGGACAAGAAGTAGCGACCGTGAGCAGAATATTCTGGTGCCTGTTCTTCACGCTCTGGCCGATCGTCGCGATCGTTGTCTGTGCTATCGCTCCGGCCATGGACTGGGCTTTCCCGGGCAATCGCGAGGCCGCGACACCGTTGGGGCAACGCATCGATGACCTGTTCTACCTGATCCTGGGCATCGTCACCGTCACCTTCATTGGCACCATGGGTGCCCTGGCCTACGTGCTCTGGAAGGGCTCCAAGAACGACGACGAAAAGGGCTGGTTCAGCCACGGCAGTCACAACCTGGAAGTCATCTGGACGATCGTGCCCGCCGGTGTGCTGTTGTTCATCGCGCTGTACCAGATCGATGTCTGGGCCATCTACCGTGTCCGCGCCCACGAAAACCGCGAGGACACCTCCCGGGCATCCCACCTCGTGGCCGAGGTCACCGCCAGGCAATTCGAGTGGCGGATCCGTTACCCCGCCCCGGGAACCAAGTTCAAGACGTACAAGCAGATCAAGGACTGGCTCGCCAAGCCCCACGCCGGGGACATCTATGCCGTCAACAAGCTCTTCGTGCCACTGAACCGCGAGACCCTGATCTATCTCAAGTCCGGTGACGTGCAACATGCATTCTTCGTCCCCGATCTCCGCGTCAAACAGGACGCGATGCCCGGCCAAAGCATCGACATCTGGTTCACCGTCAACAAGGCCGGCAAGTTCAACCTGACTTGCGCCGAGTTGTGCGGATGGGGCCACTACAAGATGCGGGGCGAGGTGGAAGCGGTTGAAGACTTGCAGGCCAAGCTGATCGAACTCAAGAACCTGCAGGATTACGACGGAGTCACCCCGCCGGGTGCCGTCCCCGCCGGGACGTCGGAAGAGGCCACACCATGAACACCTTGAACCCCGCCGACGGTGCCGCCCACGACCTGCACCACCACCATCCGTCGTTCATCAAGAAGTACATCTTCTCGACCGATCACAAGATGATCGGAATCCAGTTCTTGATCACCACGCTGATCATGCTGCTGCTGGGTGGATCACTCGCGCTGGGTGTCCGTTGGCAGTTGGCCTGGCCGTGGCAGAACATGCCGATCTTCGGCAGTCACTTCGCGGGCGAGGGCGGACAGATTTCGCCCGAGTTCTACACGATGCTCTTCACCATGCACGCCACGGTGATGATCTTCCTGGTCGTCATTCCGATTTTGGCCGGGGCCTTCGGCAACTTCCTGATCCCGCTGATGATCGGGGCCGATGACATGGCCTTTCCCACGCTGAACATGCTCAGCTACTGGTTCATGTGGCCGGCGATCTTTTTCTTCGGTCTCAGTTTCTACTACGGCGGTGCTGCCGCCGGCTGGACCAGTTACCCGCTGCTCTCGGCTCTGCCCGAGGCCGCTCCCGGTTCCGGCAATGCGCAAAACATGTGGCTGGTGGCCGTCACCTTCGTCGGGGTCTCCTCGATGATGGGCTCGGTCAACTACATGACCACCATCATCAACATGCGGGCTCCCGGGATGACGCTGTTCCGCATGCCGCTGACGATCTGGAGCATGTTCATCACCGCCATCCTGCAGGCCTTCGCCCTGCCGGTGCTGACGGCCGCCGGATTCATGATGCTCTTTGACCGGGCCGAACTGGGTGGAGTCTTCGAGGGAATCCACACCAGTTTCTTCGTTCCCTCGGGAATCATCGTCAACAACGCCGACCCCACCATCGGTGGCGGACAGGCCCTGCTGTGGCAACACCTCTTCTGGTTCTACTCGCATCCGGCCGTCTACATCATGCTGCTGCCGGCCATGGGCATGGTCTCGGACATGCTGGCGGCCATGTGCCGCAAGCCGATCTTCGGCTACAAGCCGATGGCCTACTCGTTGGCCGCCATTGCCGGACTGGGCTTCATCGTCTGGGGCCACCACATGTTCACCAGTGGCATGAACCCCGCCCTGGGCATGACCTTCATGGTCTCCACGATCATGATCGCCCTCCCCTCGGCCATCAAAACCTTCAACTGGATCGGCACGATCTGGGGCGGCAAGATCCGCTTCAACACCGT
>CAWVUS010000106.1:0-15905 GCA_963933195.1 uncultured Planctomycetaceae bacterium | reverse complement strand
GGGGTCGAGATGAATTCCTCGAGGTGGTTGCGAGCGACTTCCTGGTACTTGCGACCGGTCTTGAAGACGACCGTGTTTCCGTCGCGGTTGCTGGCGTAGACATGGTCTCCGGCGTGTAACAGGCTGGGCCAGACCGGCCCGTTGCCGAGGTTCAGCCTGCGGGTATAGACCGTCTTGCCGGATGCCACGTCGAGCACGCTGAGAATGCCCCGGGTGGCGACGCAATAGATCAGGCCGTCGTGGATGACCGGCGAGGAGCTGAAGCCACCGCCCGGCGGGCTCGATTCCCACAACGCCTTGGGACGGAGTCGCTTGGTGGCCTTCGGATCGAGTCGGGTTGGTAGCGGAAAAGCCTCGGCCCGCTGGCCGATGTAGAAGGCGGTCGAGCCCACAACCACCGGCGAGGCGCGTTCCAGGGGCGAGAGTCGCCCGATGACCTTGCCGTCCTTGGGTCGGACCATTCGCCCGTTGGCCATCAGGATCAGCGGCTTGCCGTCGATCTCGGCACGCACTGGTGAACCCCATGTCTGGCCGTAGCTGGTCCGCCACAGGTCCTTTCCTGTCTCGGGGTCCAATGCCACGATGTCCTCGATCGGAACGATCAGCCGGCCGGCAATCAGTAGCGGGCTGGCCGAGTGGCCCCACATCACCTGTGGATTGTCCGGCAAGACGCGTGCCCATTTCCGATTGCCGGCCATGTCGAAGCAGGTGACCACGCGGTTGCCGAAAACCGCCCAGACCAGTCGGCCGTCGGTGATCGGTGTGGCGGTGGTGTAGCCGTTGTACAGCGGCTGGGTAATCGGCACCGTGTAACGGGCGGCCAGCGGCATCCCGTCGATCTTCTCCCGCAACGCGTCTTCCTGTGCCTCGATCGTTTCAATCTTTGCGACGACCGCCTTCTTGTCGGTGGCTTTTTCGAGACTTTCCTCGAGCACCTCTCGCTGTTTTTGCAACGACGCTTTTCGATCGGTCAGCTGTTTCAGTGTGCTGACCTTTTTTTGGATGTCTATCCAGTCGCCCGGGGAGGTGATGTCGGCATAACTGCTGGTGCGTTGCCACAGGACCTTTCCGTCAGCGAGATCGAGCTTGGCCAGCCCAAAGGGTTCGACGCAGGTGAAGACGGCGTTCCGGGTGAACACCGGAAGGCTGTTGCTACGGGTGGCCAGCGGCGTGGCCCAGGCAATGTTCTCCTTCGGGTTCCAGTGCGTCGGTGCATCGACGGCCGGATGGCTGCCGCTGCCGTTGGTTCTCCAGCCGTATCCACGCAATTGTCCCGACCACGCAATCCGTTGGGCCTCGAGCCTTGGCCAGGTCCACGCCGGCCAGGTGGGAGTTTCCTGTTGCACCTGTTTGAACAGCCGCCGCAGAACCGCACCCATCTGGCTGGTCCGTTCGGGCAGGTCTGCCGCCCGGTCACGGGCTTCGCCGATGTCGTCCTTGAGGTTGTACAGTTCGAACTTGGTGATCTGCTGACTCTTGATCGCCTTCTGGTCCTCGGGACGGATGTCGCCAAAGGGCTTGATCTGGGGATCACTGAGATGTGCCAGCAATTTCCAGTCGCCGTCACGAAGAGCGACCTTCGGCCGATTGCGGGCGACGTGAAATTGCCAGTACAACGGCTGGTGTCGCACGACCGGCTTGGCGTCAAAGAGTGCCACGACACTGGTGCCATCGAAGTGGCGGTCGCCGGGTAGCGGGGTTTCGGTTGCCTCGCAGACCGTCGGCAACACGTCGACACCGCTCACCGGCACGTCGCTGGTCGTGCCCGGCTTGATCCGGCCGGGCCAGCGGATGATCCCTGGTATCCGGATTCCACCCTCGTACATGGATCCCTTCTTGTCCCGCAGGGGACCACTGGATCCGTGGGGATGATAACGGGTGATGGCCGGCCCGTTGTCACTGGTGAATAGCACCAGCGTGTCGTCGGTCAGCTGGTGCTGGTCGAGCCCGGCCAGCAGTCGACCAAAAGCGTGATCCATCTGGGTGATGTTGGCGTGGTGCCGAACCTGGGCGGCGTTCTTCAGATCGGGGTACTGGCGTTCGAAGATCTCGGCCGACGCGATCGGCTCGTGAGGTTCGTGGAAACAGACGTACAGGAAGAACGGTTTCGTCTTGTCCCGGGTCGAGTCCAACCACGAGAGGGCCTCGTTGACGACAAGCTGGCTCGAGTAGCCCTCCAGTGGTCCAACGGCCTTGCCATTGCGGACAAAGTTGTCGGGATCGCGATGGCTGGGCAGCGCGTTGTTTTGTGTGCCAAACCAGTGATCGAAGCCGTGGTCGGACGGCTGGGGTTGATCGGCCAGGTTGAAGCGACCGTTGAGATGCCATTTGCCCACGTGGCAGGTGGTGTAGCCAGATTTTTGCAGGAGCCCAGGAAGGGTGATTTCGCCACGGCGAAGATGCATTGGCGACAGCAGGGGAATCCAGTTGTGGATGCCGGCACGGTAGGGCGTTCGCCCGGTCAGCAGTCCCGCCCGGGCGGGACTGCAATTGGCCGATGCGGCGTAGCAACTGGTCAACCTCAATCCGCTGGTGGCGAAACGATCGATGTGAGGCGTCTTGACCGTGGGGCTGCCGTAGCAGGCCAGGTCGCCGTAGCCCAGGTCGTCGCACAGCACGACCAGCACGTTGGGGCGCGAGTCGGCAGCCTGGGCCTGGGTGACGCCGAACAACAGGATCGCGGCAAGGAGGTAGTTGAACGTGCGAGACATGAGCTGCTCTCCGGGGGTTACTTCTTGCTGTCGGGTGCCTTGGCCGGACGGAGCAGGTGGCGGTTGAACCACCGCAGTGATGCCGCGTTGGCTCGCTTCTGATCGGCCGGATTGAATCCGTGGGCCGCTCCCTCGATCACCATCAGCTTGCTTGGCACCTTCTTTTCGCCCAGGGCCTTGTGAATGGCCTGGCTGTGGAACAGTGGTACCAGCTTGTCCATGTCGCCGTGAATCATCAGCGACGGCGCATCGTCGCCGCTGACCTGCAGCAGGGGTGAGACTGCCGGAGATTTCCTGGGGTCGAACTTCAGGGCCGGGAAGGCCTCGAGGAACCCCAGCTTGGGGTCAAGGTACTTGGAGAGGTCGGTGGGCGGAAAGATGGCGACGACGGCGTTGACGCGGCTGGAGTGTTTCTGCAGGGGGTCGCGGGCCCTGGGGTTGGCATCTTCTCCGGTCGTGCCGAGCATCAGCGCCAGGTGTCCTCCGGCACTGCCGCCGGTCACCCCGATACGGTTCGAATCGATGTCGAACCGCTTGGCGTTGGAGCGGACATGCCGGATCGCGTGGCGGACGTCGTCGACACATTCGGGTACCAGGAACTTTGGGCTGCTGCCGTGGCGGATCAAAAATACGGTGTAACCGGCTTCAAGCAGGTACCGGAACCGTTGGATGGCGTCTTCGGGGGGGCTCCATCGCGAGACCCAGCCTCCACTCACCATGAACATCACCCCGGCACGGTTTCGACCCGATCCCGGTTGCAGCACGTCGTAGGTCAGGGCCAGGCCATACTTGTGGCCGTAAACGACATCGGCGTCGATGGCGATGGTCAACCCGGGCGGTGTCTTCGTTGCCGGAGCGTCCTGGGCGAAGACGGGGCCGGCTCCTGTCAAAAGCAACGTGACAGCAAACAATTGCCTGAAACCGGTCATCGTTTTCTCGGGTCCATCTGGTGTCTGTACAACAGGTGATCTGGTTACAACAGCTCCGAAATCACCCGCCCGCCGATGTCGGTCAATCGCTCTTCACGGCCATTGTGCAGGTAGGTCAGCGCGTCCTGGTCGAGGCCAACCCGGTCGAGAATCGTGGCGTGGAGATCTCGGACGTGGTAGGGCTTCTCCACGGCCCTCAGTCCGATCTCGTCGGTCGCCCCCACCATGCGGCCCCCCTTGATGCCGGCTCCGGCCATCCACATCGAGAATCCAAACGGGCTGTGGTCTCGGCCGGTTTTTCCCTGGGACATCGGGGTGCGTCCGAACTCGCCGCCCCAGATCACCAGGGTGCTCTCGAGCAAGCCGCGACGTTTCAGGTCCTTGAGCAAACCGGTGATGGGCTGGTCGACCTGCCCGGCCATTCTCAGGTGATTTTCCTCGATGTCCCCATGGCCGTCCCATGTCATGTTTCCGGGCCCACCTCCGGAATACAGTTGCACGAACCGCACTCCGCGTTCGACCAGTCGACGGGCCAACAGGCAACGGCGACCAAATTCGGAAGTCTGGGCCCGGTCGACCCCGTAGAGTTTCTGGGTCTCGGCCGTCTCGCGAGAAATATCGACCGCTTCGGGGGCGTGTTTTTGCATGCGGAAGGCCAGTTCATAGGTCGCCGCACGGGTCTCGAGTATGGGGTCGGCCGGCCTGCGGTTGATCTGGTTGAGTTGCCGCAGCAGGTCCAGGTTGCGTTGTTGGCGGGCAATGGATCGGCCGGCGGCCGGCCGCAGGTTCAGGATGGCCGGACGCTCGGGACGGAAGAGTGTTCCCTGGTAAATTGGCGGGAAGTAACCGGCACCCCAGCAGGGTGGCCCACCGACGAGGGTTCCATCGGGATCGAGCATCACGACATAGGACGGCAGGTTGTCGCTCTCGCTCCCCAGTCCATAGGTCAGCCACGCGCCAATGGTCGGGTGACCCATCAGGGTGCGGCCTGAATTCATCTGGTAGAGAGCCGCGGAGTGCACGATGCTCTCGGCGTGCATGGAGCGAACAACCGAAAGGTCGTCGGCACAGGTGGCCAGGTGTGGAAACAGGTCCGACATCACCAGCCCACTCTCGCCGTTGGGCCGGAATCTCCGCTTGACGCCCAGCAGCAGCGACTTCTCGTTGGCCTGTTGCGTCTGGACCTGTCCGAGGCTGGCGGGCACCGGTTGGCCGTGCAGTCGGGTCAGGTCGGGCTTGGGGTCGAATGTTTCGACCTGGCTTGGTCCCCCGGCCATGAATAGAAAGATCACCGAGGTGGCCGGTGGGTTGATGTCAGCCGCCCGGGCGGCCAGTGGATTTCCCGGGGTCGACTGGCCGGGTGAATTGGCCAATCCATCTCGAGCCAATAACGAGGCCAGGGCGATCGACCCCAGTCCGAGGCCTCCACGCTCGAGAAAATCTCGGCGGTCCAGCGTCGGCCGCGGGCCGGGGCAGTTGGTTGTCAACGGGACGTTTGCCATCAGGGGTATAGCCTAACCCAGTTGCGTTTCGGTCGGAAGTCGTGACCCAATCGACCCGCTTCGCCTTGACCACACCCGTGGATGGCTCGGAAGATGGAGCATCCGACCAGGAACATTCGATGCGCAGACTGCTGCCGACCATTCTCTTGCCGTTGTTGATCCAGGGGGTCCTGTGCGCCCAGGAGGATGAACGTGCCTGGGCATTTCGGGCGGTCCGCAGGCCCGCGATTCCGGTGGTCAAGACCACCGACTGGGTGTCCAACCCCGTCGATGCCTTCATCCTGAAGTCGCTGGAAGATCTGAAACTCCATCCCTCATCCCGGGCCCCGCGGCACACGCTGGTGCGACGTGTTTATCTCGACCTGATCGGGATCCCTCCGACACCCGGCCAGGTCGAGCAATTCCTTGCCGATAGCCGCGCCGATGCGTGGGTGCGGTTGGTGGACCGGTTGCTGGCGTCACCAGCGTATGGCCAGAGGTGGGCTCAGCATTGGCTGGACGTGGTCCGCTATGCCGACAGCGACGGGTTCGAATACGACGATCCGCGGCCACATGCCTGGCGGTATCGGGACTGGGTGATCGACTCGTTGAACCTCGATAAGCCGTTTGCGAGGTTTGTTCGCGAGCAGATCGCTGCCGACGAACTGTTTCCCGAGGATGTTGCCGCCTTGCCGGCCCTGGGCCTGCACCGGCTCGGTCCACTGCGGATGAACGCGGGAACCCAGGACGTGGCCAAGAACCGGCAGGAACGTTTGACCGAGATTGTCGACGTGGTTGGCTCGGCGTTCCTGGGAGTCACTTTTGGCTGTGCTCGGTGTCACGACCACAAATTTGACCCCCTGCTCCAGGCCGACTATTACCGGCTGCAAGCGTTCTTCGCCGCCAGCCGGGCGGTCGACCTGCCGTTGGTTCCGTCGGTTGAGAGAAAACGGCGCGAGACAGTACGTAAGACCTGGGTCGCGAAGAGGGACGAGATCCGCAAGAGGCTGGATGCGATCGAGGCCCCGGTCAAAAAACGGTTGATGGCCGAGCGTCGTGGTCGACTGGGCCGTGAGACGCTGGCTGCCCTGGCGGTCGATGCGGCGACGCGGACCCCCGAGCAATCGCTTTTGGCGACCGCTGCCGAGCGGTTGTTGACGATTGGCGAGGCGGACATCCGCGAGGCATTGTCCGAACGGGACCGTGGGGACTACGTGTCGGTTCAGCAACTGTTGCACGCGGTCCAGTTGGATGAACCACCGCCGGTTGCTTCGGTGATGGCGATTGTTGATCGAGGCCAGAAGATTCCAACGACTCACCGGCTGGTCCGAGGGGATCCGCACGACCTGGGGGAGGTGGTCTTTCCGAGTTTTCCGGCCGTGATGGTCCGGCGGGGTGCGTTGGATCAACCCGCTGCGATTCGCCAGCGGACGCGTCCCTCGATCGACGAGGTGTCCAAGACGGACAGCCGGCGATCCTCGGGTCGTCGCGCCGAGTTGGCCCAGTGGCTGGCTTCGGCGTCCAACCCGCTCACCGCACGGGTATTCGTCAACCGGATCTGGCAGCACCATTTTGGCCAGGGCATCGTGGCCACGCCCAATGACTTTGGCGTCATGGGCAGTTCGGCAACACACCCGGAACTGCTCGACTGGCTTGCCGCCGAGCTGGCGTCCAACGGAGGTCGCATCAAGCCGTTGCACCGGCTGATGGTTCTCTCGTCCACCTACCGGCAATCCAGCACGACAAACAACCCGGCTGCTGTTGCCGTCGATCCCGACAACCAGATGCTGTGGCGGGCACGCCGACGACGACTCGAGGCGGAGACCTTGCGAGACAGCCTGTTGGCTGTCAGCGGTCGACTGAATCGTCACTCGGGAGGACCTGGTGTTCGTTTGCCGTTGCCGCCGGAGATTGCCGCGTTGCAATACAAGGGCAACTGGCAGCCCCACCCGGACCTGTTCCAGCACAACCGGCGTTCGATTTTCCTGTTCGTCAAGCGGAACAACCGGCCCCCGTTGCTGGTCAGTTTTGATGCACCCGGCACGATGGTCAGCTGTGGCCGGCGCAACCAGAGTTCACACGCCGGACAGGCCCTGGCCCTGTTGAACAGTCCCGGGCTGGCCCGGCAGGCCGAGGCGTTTGCATCGAGATTGCAGGCCGAGGCGGGACGTGCCCCGGTTGCGGTGGTCGAACGGGCCTACCGGCTGGCACTGGGTCGCGGACCAGGCCCCGAGGAACTGTCGTTGGGACGAGCGTTTCTGGAGAACGGTGATGCGGCGTTCTCCGAGACACTGTCCGATTATTGCCTGGTGCTGTTCAACCTCGACGAGTTTCTCTACGTCGACTGATCAAAGCCGCCCGATGCAATCGGGAACACGGCGGCCTAGATCGCTGTCCAGCCGCCGTCGACCAGCAGGTTGTGCCCGTTGACATACTCGGATGCATCGGATGCCAGGTAGACGATGGCTCCCTTGATGTCCTCGTTGTCGAGCATTCGGCCAACCGGCACCCGCCTGGTGTACTCGTCGACGAACGCATCGGGCTGGTTGTTGAAGTAGCCCCCCGGGCTGATGCAGTTGGCCCGGACGCCCTGCTTGCCGTAGTAGTTGGCCAGGTACCGTGTGAAATTGATCATGCCGGCCTTCACGAAGGTGTAGGTCGCCGGTTGTTTCATGTCGGTGTCCTGGTAGATGGTCGGATCGTTACCCACCACACCGTAGATGCTCGAAATATTGATGATCGAGCCGCGGCCCTGTTCCACCATCGTTGGCAAAAATGCCTGGCAGATGGCGAACAACCCGGTGAAGTCACCGGCCGCCGAACGACCGATCACGTCGGGGGTCTGTTCGTCGAATGCACCCACATGGCCGTCGCGAGCCAGCGCGCTGTTGACCAGCACGTCGAGCCGACCGTGGTCGGCGAGCACCTGGTCGCGGAGTGCGTTGATCGAATCGACATCGGTGATGTCGACCTGTGCCGCGTGCACATCGTGACCCCGTTCGCGGAGTCCGGCCGCGAATTCCTCGTTCCGTTCCAGCGAGCGTGATGCCGAGATGACCGTGGCACCGGCTTCGGCCAGGCCCTCGGTCAGGCTGCTGCCAAATTGAGGACCCGAGCCGGCGGTGACCAGCGCGACACGACCATCAAGCTTGAATCGATCCAGTATTCCCATCGGGCTTCTCCTGCTTCGGGTGGACCGGCAGCATAGCGGGAGATGAGACACCCGGACAATCGTGAGGGGCCTATCGCCGGGACCACCTAGCCGATGAGCTCGGGGATCGGACGGGCGCGTTCGATCAGGCGGGCCACGTCGCGGGGCACTTCGGGAAGCAGTCGCAACGTCCCCAGGTCGAACATTGTTGCCAGGATCGTCGCAAAAAGATCCTCGGGCGTCACCGGTCGGGAAGCCGGTTCGCCGACATCCCGGCTCGAGCGACCAATGACTTGCCCCATCGGCAAACCACCGCCGGAGAAGGCCAGCGTGCTGAGCTTGGGCCAGTGATCACGGCCGCCATCGGGCTTCACCTTCGGCGTGCGGCCGAATTCACCGGTGATGATCAGCAGGACCTTGTCGGAGAGACCTCGCTGGTGGAGATCCTCCAGGAAGACGCTGACGGCCTGGTCGACCGGTCGTCCGAGTCGTTCCATGCCGAAGGGCATGTTGAATTGCGTGGTGCCCCCGTGCATGTCCCAACCGGGATTGTGCACGGTGATGAAACCACACCCGGCCTCGCAAAGCCGCCGGGCCAAAAGCAACTGGTGCCCGAGTGTCGAATGACGAGTCTTGACTCGCAGTGCGGTGTTGAAGCGACCGGTGTCGTAACGCCGGACCAGCGCCGGGTCTTCATCGGTGAGATCAAAGGCCCGGCGACCACGGCCGAGCAGCAGGTCGAAGGCCTGTTGTTCGAAGCGGTCCAGCCCGTCCATCATTCCGCTGGTGTCGGCTTGCCGCACCAGCCGGTCCAGTGACTGTCGCAGGCTGCGGCGATCGACCAGCCGGCGCCGTGGAAGGTTCAGTGTCAGGTTCTGGTTAACCGGCCCATCACCAAGCGGATCGAACGGGGCAAAAGCCGCGCCCAGTTCACCGGCCGTTGCCGCTTCGAGCAACCTGAGTCGCTCCTTGTTGAACTGCGGATCGGGTTCCTGGTGGCTCAGATAGACCTGGGTCGGCATCCCGGTGCGGGGGTGATTGGTGCCACGCAGTCGCGTGACGATCGATCCCATGCCGACCTGGTTGCCGGTACCACCTCTCATCACGTCCTGGGCACCGCCAGTGTGATTGGAATTGCCGTGGGTGAACGAACGCACGATCGCCATCCGGTTGGCCAGGCGGGCCAGCCGGGGAAACGTGGTGCCGAAGGTGACTCCGGGCAGGCTGGTTGCCAGCTCGCCGGTCACGCTGCGGATTTCGGCCGGGGCCGTCATCTTCGGGTCGAATGTCTCGACCTGGCTTGGTCCGCCGGTCAAGAACAGCAACACGATCGACTTGTCACGGAAAGCCGTTGGTGCAGCCGCTCGGGCCCGCAGAAGATCCACCAGTCCCAGTGATCCGGTGCCCAGGCCGAGCGAGCCGACCGTGATCGCTTCGCGGCGCGAGATGCCACCGCAATCGCGAGATCCAGGGCTGGTCAAGACACTGAGCATACGGAGATTGTATCGGCGTTTGTCGATACGAGACAACAGGAGGCGGTGCTGCGGCTTGTTATCGCTGGTAGATCGGCAGGAAGCCGTTTTCCAGTTGCAGGATCGTCGCGTTGATCGACGTGGTGTAGACAGGGCCGATGTAACCTTCCAGCCACGCCCCCGAACTCGACTGGGTCCGCAACAACTGTTTCTTGATCTCGGCGTAGTACTTCGCCCACTTCTCCTCGCCCATGCGGTACATCACCTGCGAGTAGTAGTAATGCGTGTAGTGCCAGTGTCCGAAGCTGCTGGAGACCCCGCGTCCGGGCCACACGTGCTTTTCGCAATAGGTCATCATCTTGGTGACCTGTGCGGTCTTGTATTCGCCCGAGTTGAACATGCAGGCGACGGCTGCCGCGGTGATTGGTGGCCGGGCTCCTCCGCTCTGGCCAAACCGGTAGCGGATTCCGCCATCGGGAGTCATGCAATCGCGGATGTACTTCTGTGCCCGGTCGATGATCTCCTTGGGCACGGGGATTCCCGCGTTGCGACAGGCTCGCAGGCCCTGGACCTGCGTGATGCAGGTTGACCCCTCATCGAAATCGTTGCCGTCCTTGGCCGAGACATATCCCCAGCCTCCGCGGGTTGTCTGGGCCTTGGCTGAAAAGTCCACCGCCTTGACGAGCACCTTCTTCAGATCGTTGCGTCGTTTCTTGTCCTCTTCCTCGCCGTAGACCTGCGAGAGGAACAGCATCGAGAAGCCATGCCCGTAGGTGTAGCGGTAGTCGCTCTTGTAGCCGATCAGGCCGCTGGAGCGGGACTGCCCGACCAGGAAATCGACGGCCTGGGCCACCTCGTCGCGGTGTTTTCCCGTCGTCGTGGTCGAACCCTCGGCCAGCAGTGCATTGGCTGCCAGGGCGGTCATCGCCACGCGGTACTGTCCGCCACGGGCTTCCCAGTAACCCTGCCGACGCTGTTCCCGCTTGAGGTACTCCAGTGCCTTGTTCAGGGCACGGATGACCTTGGGGTCCTTCTGCTTTCGGGCCGCCTCAAGCGGCGCCACGCCCGGTCCGGCAAAAAGTGCCATCAGCAACAGGGCGGTGATCGATCGGATCAAGGGACAGGTCCTCGTGTCGGGGAACTCAGCCATTGTCCTGCGGGGTCCCCAACAGGGCAAGGCCGTTACGATCAGAGACTCTCCCGGGTGTTGTCCACGTGGTCCCGGGGCAGCGTCACCCACAGCATCAGCATCAGCAGCCCAATGCAGAGGGCCGCGACCCCCGAAACCGAGACGATGGCCGTCCCGAGGATCGAAGCACCTTGTTGTTTCGCATCGGCTTCGAGCCAACCGATGAATGGATCGAACCAGGTCGAGACCAGCAGCCCCGATGTCAGGTTGAACAATCCGACGGCCGTCGCCCGGGCGGCCGGATCGATGACGTCGAACGAAGCGGTCCAGAAATTGGCCTGGTAGGCACCCAGTCCCAGTCCCAAAAGCAGCATGGCAATCCGCAGGACCACCAGGTTCTCCTGCGTTCCGACAATCACCAGGCAGGGTGTCAGCAGCAACCAACCCGCCAGTTCCACCTGGATCCGTCCCCGGAAATTCCGCCGCACCAGCCGATCGGCCAGCAACCCACCCAGCAACAGGCCGGACATGCTGCCGATCTGGATCCAGATTGTCGAGAAGCTGCCGACATCCTCCTGGTTCCATCCCAGTGATTCGTGAAACACGTTGTGGAAGTGTTGTGGCAACCAGAATCGTGAAATCCGGATCACAATGGCCGAGCAGGCGAACGTCAGGTACATCAGGTGGAATGTTGGCACACGGAAGACCTGCCCGAGCGTCTGCCAGAAATTGCCGCCCTCGGTGCCCAGCCCACGGTCGTCCGCCCGTTCGGTCCGGGCCGGTTCTTTGAGCACTTTCAACAAGACCAACCAGGCCAGAACCCCTCCGGCGGCGAAGGCGAAATGGGACAACCGCCAGCCGTGAACCAGCCACGAGTCGGGCGTGCCGGGAATGTGTTGTGCGGGCAGATCGGCGATGGCGCCTCCGTACTTGCCCGCGACGATCACGGCCACGTTGTAACTGAACAGGTAAATGGCCATGGCCCGCGAGCGGGCGTGGGGCCGGAAGCAATCGGCGATCGCACCGGCCATGGCCGGTACGGCACACGCCTGGGCCAGGCCCAGCAGCGCCCGCCCGATCAGCAACTCGGGCAGGTTGCTGACCAGTCCCATCGCGGCCAGGCAGACCGTGCTGGCCAGCAGGCTGGACAGGATCACGCGACGACGCGAGTACCGGTCCGAGAGATAGCCGGCAAACAGTTGTGAGAAGCAGTAGGGGATCTGCCAGACGGGACCGACCCAGGCGAGTTGAGATTCGTCCAGCCCCAGGCCACCCTCGGCAACCGGCAACAACAACGACGGCTGGATGTAGTTGATCAGGTTGCGGTGCGCGTAGATCGCGAAGTAGGTGATCGCGACATAGGAGAGCAGGTACCAGCGGTCTGGCGTGCCGGGACTGGTGGACTCCGCCGACTTCACGCTCAGTCCTCCAGTTCCGGATACAGCGGCAACGTGATCAGTTCGCCACCGGCCACGGCCGAGCGGTCAGCGGCCTCCATCACCTCGACGCACCGCAGGCCCTCCTCCCATCCCAGGCATCCGCGGTACTCCGGATCGTCGATCCACTTGACGAAGTCGCTCAGCTCCAATCGGTAGGCGTGATCGAATCCCAGGTCATCGAACCGCTCGAAATGCGTGTCCTCGTCGTCCCGGTGTCGCCAGTGGATGTCCAGGTGTTCCATGAAGGGTTCGAATCTCAGGCCCCCGTTTTCGAACATCACGATCGGGCCCCCGGCCTCGCGGAACTTCCATGGGGGGAAGACCAGCGAGGCGGTCAGCGTGGCGACGGCCCCGGATTGAAACGTCAAGGTGACGTGCATCGTGTCGGGAAAATCGTAGCGGGTGTCGACCTGTGGCGGGGACACGGCACGGACGGTGGCCACGTCGCCGCACATGGCCCGCATCCAGTCGATGATGTGCACGCCGATGACCGGCAACAGGCCGCCGCAGGCATCGCGCCGGGTCCACCAGCCCTGGTGATCGTACTGGCGTGCGTCGTGGTAGGCACACGACGTGATGGCCAGTGGCTGGCCGAGTTGTTCCTTGAGCTCGATCATCCGTCCCCAGGGGGGCCGCAGGCGTCGCTTGTGCCCGACCATCAACCGCACGTTGGCGTCGCGGCAGGCCCGGACCATCTCCCAGCATTCCGGGACCGTGTTGGCCATCGCCTTCTCGCAGTAGACATGGCAACCGGCACTTGCGGCGGCAAGGGCGATTTCGCGGTGGGTGAAATTGGGACTGGTGATCGCCACCACGTCGATCGACTCGCTGGCGATCAGTGACTCGTGGTTGTCGTACTGGGCCACGTCCAGGCCGGTGACCTCGACAAACCGCGTTCGTCCATCGGGATCGGGATCGGAGACGGCCACGACGTCGCCGAGTTCGCTGATGTAACGAGCGAACTGGGGACCGAAGTCGCCGGAACCGAACACGGCAAATTTCAACCGCTTGTCATTCATGGCAGTTTCCACCGGACGATCTCGGTGACGGTCTTTTCGGGAGGTTGTTTGATGTAGGCGGTGATGGCGTAGGCTGTCAGCAGGCTGTGATCGGCCAGTTGGATCGTCACCGGCCAGCCGACGTACAGATCGGCCGAGAGGACGAGTCGGGCCGGGTGCTCGCGGTCCCACGTGCGGCCACCATCGTCGCTGGCTATGGCCGAGACCCCGTAGGGCAGATGGTAATCCGAGTACGTGGCCAGGATCCGACCGTCGGCCAACTCGGTCAGGAACACGTGCACCTCGGCCGTGTTGACCATCACCCGCGGTTTCGACCACGTGCGGCCCCCGTTGTCGGACTCACAGATGACAGTGTCCTCAAAACCCTCGCCGTGAGTCTTGGGAATCTGCCGCCTGAGCGCGGCCAGCATCCGCCCGCTCTTCAATCGAATGGCCGACACCTCGCCAAAGGCGTGGTAATTCCAGTCGACCTTGCCAGTGGCGAAAGTCCAGGTCTGTCCGTGGTCTTTCGAACGGCACAATTGCAGGTGGGGGCTGCCCTGGTTCTTGCCGCTCCAGTCGGATTTCTCCGCCCGGATCAACAGCAGCGAGCCGTCGGGTTCAACGATCACGTTCCTGGGATAGTCGGTCCCGTCCAGGTCACCGGTCTTCCACGTCTTTCCACCGTCGGCTGACCGGGCGAGGTTGATGGCTTCTCCGGCCCCGCGGTACGTCTTTTGTGCCGTCATCACCAGCCAGCCGTCGGGCAGCACGGTCAGCGAGGGTTCCTTGCCGAACAGCGGGGTCTTGTTGATCTGTTTCCAGTGCAGGCCGGTGTCGGTCGACTCGTAGACAAAGATACTGAAACGCCGCTTGGCCGGGTCTGTATCGTTGTTGTCGCGGCAGGCGGCCAGGACCAGTCGGCCATCCTTCATCTGTGCCACCGCCGCCTTGTAGTTGCCACGTGGCCCGACGCGTGTGCGCGTGGCACGGGCGAACCGCGGGAAGACAATTTGTTGCCGGTCCTGTCCCGTGTAGCCGGTGATTGCGGAGGGGTATTTCGAGTAATCGTACCCTTTGAGCAAATCGGCGTTGCGGGCCTGGTCGGCCGGGGTGGGACCGACAGGCAGTGTTTCCTGCAACACGGCCCAGCCGGTGGACGTCAGGATCAACAGCCCCAGCAGAACGCGGATGGTGGGCCGGGTGGAGGGATGCTTCATGATGTGGGTCTCGAGTGGTGGGAGGTGCTCGGGCGACTAGGGAATCTCCGGATGATTCAACGGCAGGCCGACGACACCGGTGTTGTCGAAGCGGTGCACGACCAGGTTGTCGAGCGATGCGGCCAGCATGATGTCGCGATCCGGACCCACGAAGGTCACGTCCGTTGGTCCTCTCAGGGCCTCGCCCATCCAGTCCTCGGCAAACAGTGTCAGCAGTCGCGATTCCAGGTCGAAGACGTAGATCGCATCGGGGCGATGACAGGCGATCCACAGCCGACCCTCGGTGTCGAAGGCGATCCCATCGGGGATGTGTCGTGGCATGTGCACGACCCGCTCGAGCGCACCGGCAGAACCGTCCTCGAGAATCGGGATCCGCGCGATCGCCGAACCGAACGTCTCGACGAAATACAGGTGCGTCTCGTCGGCATCCAGCGCGATCGCATTGGGGGTGTCGACCGGATCGGGATACCAGGGAATCGCTTCACCGCCTCCGGGTTCGATCCGATAGATGCGGCCGTTGAGTTCACCCGACCAGTCACCGCTGTCGGAGAGGTACATGCGACCCTGCCGGTCGAAGGCGGGATAATTGGTGCACAGGAAACCCTCGTCACCGGCCGGAGCGGCGTAGACAGAGACCTCGCCGTCGGGGGTGATCTTGAGAACGTCGCCGGCGGTGTGGGCGGCGTAAAGGTTTCCGGCGGCATCGACCGCGGTGCCCAGGCAACGGGCCTCGGTCGAGCTGAACTGGTGCCCCTGGTTGGTCTCGAGGTCCAGCCGATAGACCTGGCAGCCGGTTCCGGTCGTGTAGGCCGTTCCGTCGGGTCCCACCCCGATCGATTCGGGATGATCGACGCCACGGATGTGAACGATGTCGTGAATGTCGAAGGGTGTGATCGCGGTCATGGATTTCTCGATCAAGAGATCAGATCAGCGGTAAGGCGTTGTCCCGGTCGTGGAACGTGCGGAGATTGAGGGCCTGGTAGGGGTGAGCCTTGACGTAATCCCAGTCCAGCTCGATGCCCAACCCGGGCCGATCCTCGAGAGTGATCGCGCCGTCGACCACCTGGGGACCCTCGACCTGCACCTCGTCGAGCCAGGGACGGTGTCGGCAGTGTTCGAGGATCAGGAAGTTGGGCATCGCCGCCGCCGCGTGGGCGGCCGCGGCCAGGGCCACCGGTCCGTACGGATTGTGCGGAGCCACCGTCACGTTGTAGATCTCGGCGAAGGACGCGATCCGCATCAGTTCACTGATGCCACCGGCGTGGGCGATGTCGGGTTGAACGACATCGACGGCACCGCCCTCCAGCCACTCGCGGAAACCCCAGCGGGTCATGTTGCGTTCGCCGGCGGCGATCCGGACGTCGGGGAACGACTG
>CAWVUS010000105.1:0-16104 GCA_963933195.1 uncultured Planctomycetaceae bacterium | reverse complement strand
GGCAAAGCTTTCGAACCGGATCTGCGTCCACGTGATCAGCGCATCATCGAGTCGACCAACTTGATCCTGGAAGCTTTGACGTAGCCGCCAGGAATCCTGGGCAAGTTAGAGCTGCTGGCGGCACGATGACCCGGCCCGTGCGATGTCACCACCGAATGCCCACCGACAGCGACACTTCTCGGCCGGCGTGGAGGCGAAGGCCGTTGTAGGCCAGATCTGTGCCGCGGATCAGCACGAGGCTGCGCAGCCGATCTCTTGAGTTGCTGCAACGTGGAGGGCATTGCCTGTTCACCTCAGGCGTACGCTCACGCGTTCCGATTCGATTCGCGGTTCCGTAGCAAGTGACCGCACGTAGATTGACCGAGTGTCGTCGCCGCGGACTTCGTAAATCACGGTGGCGCCTTCGAGACTCACTCTTATGACATCATATTGAGGCTCGCCCGCTATCGGCGGACCAACAGACAGTTCTTCTGGCCGCACGAAAAGGTGGTCCTGTTGTTCAAGCGGGCGTCGTTCGCCTCTGGTCCATTCCCCAAAAGGAGTCATGCACCTGCCGTCACGCTCCACAAAAGAAACAAGGTTGACCAGGCCAAACGACCGGGCGATCCGATCGTCAACCGGGGCACTATAAATGTCGTGTGGTTGATCGGTTTGGACAATCTGGCCGCGGTGCATAACGCTGACACGATCAGCACACGACATTGCTTCTGCTGGGTCATGAGTCACCATCACGGTCGAGACGTTCGACGCTCTCAAGACTCGCAACGTGGTTTCGCGGACATCGTTTCGTAGTTGGACATCAAGTCCAGAAAACGGTTCGTCCAGCAACATGATGTTGGGTGTTCTCGCCATCGCCCGGGCCAGGGCAACTCGTTGTTGCTCACCACCGCTGAGTGTGTGTGGCATCGACTGCAGGTGTTTCTCCAGTCCCACGTCGGCAAGCAATTGCCGGGCTCTTTCCAGGCTGGCCTGGCTCCACCTGGCGGACATACCAAACAGGACATTTCGTAGTACGCTGAGGTGTGGGAAGAGAGCGTAGTCCTGGAAAACAAATCCTACCGGGCGGTGTTCGGCCAGTTGATGCTTGGACGCATCGGAGACGACAGCTTCACCGATGGAGACGGTCCCGTGGTGTTGTCGCAAAAGTCCCGAAATGATTCTGAGGAGAGTGGATTTTCCGCTGCCCGAAGGTCCCAGCAAGCAATGGATTTCTCCTGGAGGAACAGACAAGGTCACGTCGCGAACTGCTTCCATCTGGCCAAAACGGTGAGTGACACCCTGTAATTTGAGGCCCATTTGATTGGTCATTGTCTCCTTCCCGTTGCTGAAGCTGATCCGGTGGCGGGGCGGTGATCGTGCATCATGCGTGTCAGGAGAACGACCGGTATTAGGCCAGCCACCACAATGGCCAGTGCCGGTGTCGACGCCTCCGAGAGTCGTTCATCGCTGGCCAGATGGTAAACCCTCACCGCCAGGGTGTCGAAATCGAATGGACGCAAGATCAGGGTGGCTGGCAATTCCTTCAGGACGTCCACAAATACCAGCAAGGCTGCGGACACGAGGCTGCCACGTAAAAGTGGCAGGTGTACTCTTCCCAATACACCGATCTGCGATGAACCAAGTGTCCTGGCAGAATGGTCCATCGCGGGCGGTATCCTGGCAAATCCCGCTCCAATCACGTTCAACGGCACTGCCAGAAATCGGACCAGGTAACCCATTAGAACCGCAACGAGTGTCCCACTGAGAAAGAGTCCCGGGTCACTGTTTGTGAACTGTTCGATGAATTCCAGCACGCGACCTTCCAGGTACCAGATTGGGCCGAGTGCTCCGATGGCAATAACGCTGCCGGGAATGGCGTACCCCATTCCTGCGACCTGCACGGCTGTCCGTGTAGCCCGCGACCGAGTTGCCCGTCGCATGCAGGCAAGTACCAATCCTGAGAACACCGTAATGATCATCGCCAGTGACGCGACCAGTAGGCTGTTTGTGACCAAGCCAGCCAGCAGTTCGGCTGCCCGCGAATCTCCGCCGGAAATCGTCAATACAATGAACCGGCCGACTGGCAGCAGGAAGCCAATACAGATTGGTACCAGGCACAAGATTGTCGCAAAACACCCCTTGGCACTTCCCAGTACTGCCGGCTCGGCCATGCGAGTCCTCTGGGTCGAGTGGTGAAATCTTGCCGACTGACGGGCAATCATCTCCGAAAGAAAAACAAACCCCGCAATTCCGACCAGGCAGGCAGATAACTGAGAGGCTGCCGTGTGAGACCCACGGCTGATCCACGTTCGGTAGATCCCCGTTGAGAAAGTGTCCACGGCGCAGTAATCCACCGCCCCGAACTCGGCCAGGGTTTCCATCACGACCAGGACAAGACCCGCGAAAATCGCCGGTCGGGCCAAGGGGAGAGCCAGGCGAAAAAAACGTGCCCAAGACCCGGCACCCAGTGTGCGACTGGCCTCGGTGACTGACGCGGATTGGCTGGAAAACCCGGTGCTTGCGGCAAGGTAAACGTACGGATACAAGCCGAACGTCAGGATGGTGATCGCACCCGGCAAAGAACGAACTTCCGGAAACCAGTAGTCCCCACGCTCACATCCGGACAACTCACGAAACCACGTTTGTGCCGGTCCGCTGAACTGAAAGAGGTCAGTCAAAGCGTATGCTGACAGGTACGTTGGAATGGCCAGCGGAAGCAGTAGCGCCCACCGAAAAATGCCGGACAATGGAAACCGGCAATTCGTCACGATCCAGGCCGTCGAAACGCCGATCAGCGCCGTTCCTGCACCCACCCCGACCGCCAGGATGAGCGTGTTGGCAATGTAATCACCAAGGACCGTCTCGGAAAGATGCTGCCAGACCCCCTCGGAGTCTTTCGTCACACTCCAGAGAATCGACAAGAGCGGTACTGACAAGAGTGTGGTGAATGTCCAGCAAAGAACCGGCCAGACTGCACGTCGCCCAGGATTCATGACACACTCGAATCGTGACAGTTTGCGTTCTGTGAAAATGCGAACGCCCGCGACAACCGTGGTCGCGTACCGGGAAAGGTTGGGCAGAAAAACTCAGTCCGCCGGAGCCTAACGCCAACCCGCACGGTCCATCATTCTGACCGCTGCGGCATTGTTGCCGCCGAAGGCAGCAGCGTTCACAGTGTCCTCCTTGAATCTACCAAAACTCTTCAACACCGGGACTGTTTCCACCCCCTTCACCACGGGGTACTCATTGTTTCCCGCCGCAAAGGCCTTCTGGGCAATGGGACTCGTTAGAAACTCTATGAACTTGATCGCGTTGGACTTGTTCGGAGCATGCGTACAGACGCCGACGCCCGAGACATTGACGTGTGTGCCACGACCTTTCTGATTCGGGAACACAACGGCGACCTTGGCTGCTGCGGCCTTTTCTTCCGGTGTGCCACCCAGCATTCGAGCAAAATAATACGAGTTGGCAACAGCCACGTCAGCCTCGCCAGCAGCGACCCCCTTGATCTGGTCGCGATCCCCACCCTGTGGCTTGCGGGCCATGTTGGCAACAAGTCCGCGACACCACGCCTCGGCCCGTTTTGCTCCGTGGGCCTGGATCATCGACCCGACAAGCGATTGATTGTAGATGTTGCTGCTACTGCGGATCAGGATTCTGCCTTTCCATTTTGGCTTGGCGAGATCTTCGTAGCTGGTGATCTCCCCGTCCTTGACGCGAGTTTTCGATCGCAAAATGATTCGGGCTCGCTTGGTGAGACCAAACCAGAGTCCCTTCGGGTGTCGGAGGTTTGCAGGCACCCGTTTCATCAACGGGGTTGTAGAAACCGGCTGGAACACGCCCTGGCGTTCTGCCTGAAAGAGTCGTCCCGCATCAACGGTGATGAAAACATCTGCCGGACTGCGTTTGCCCTCGCGCTTAAGTCGAACCAGCAGTGCATCTGAGTTGCCCTCGATGAGTTTGACTTGAATTCCAGTCTGTTTCTCAAAGACAGAATAGATCCGGTCGTCAGTGTCGTAATGACGTGCCGAATAGACATTGACGACTTCGGCAGCCGGGCCCGGCGCGGACAATGCCAAAAGGATGAGACAACCCAAAAACGATCGCAGCATGATTTTTTCCTCTGGTAAATTGATATCTGTCAGACGGTTGGCCGACAGGTGGTTTTCAGTCGGGGCCGCAGAAGGTGCTGAAGTCAAAAACGGGCACCGAGTGACCCGGCAACGGCAGGATCCTTCCGGGGCGAAACCGCACCTCTGGCCGCCGATTGCGGTTCTGTCGTTTTTGACAAGTGATGTGAAACGAAGTGGCGAATACCTTCGCTACCAGTTTGACAGACAATATTGCCGCCGCGATAGCTCCAAAAAACGCCAGGTGCCAAAACAACGAATTCATTTTGAAATCTCCTCACCGTCAGTCATCTCGTGGCCAGGTGCAAGAGCCGCTGTTGGCATACAACCACTCGCCTGGTGTCATTAGCCGAACGGTACAACTTGGCCAGCCGCTGCAGGCAACAACTGCAACTCAGCGACGCTAACTCGTCATTCGTCAAGTGGGCGACCAGGCCATGCGCCTCCTCTGTTTGTCCATTCTCCGACAGAAGGCCAGCCAATCCCACGCGATAAGTGGAATGCTGTGGGGCCAAATTGATCGCCTTTCGAATGGAAGACTCGATCTGGGAAGTACTGACTCCAACCTTGCCACCGTAGAAACCAAGGTCATAGTGCGCTTGGGCAAGCTTGGGATTTCGGTCCACTGCACGTCGGCAGGCACGGATTGCCAGGTCCGGACGGCCGACGGCATCCAATCCAGTTGCGATTTGAAGCATGAGCGGAGCCGATATGGACGTGTTTTCTATGAGCTCCGATAACAGGTTCAGGGCGAGTCGGGGTCGATTTGTTTTGGCGTAGGCGTGTCCCAGGCAGGCCTGCCCCACCGCGCGGAGAGGGACAAGTGCTGAAGCATGTTCGATTGAATTGACCGACTCCTGGAAACGTTTCCCCGCATAGTGGATCAAGCCACACAATTCCCACGCTCGACCGTCATCAGGATCCGTCTTCAAACACTGTTGGACAAGCTCCATACCATCGGACAACTTCCCGGAACAGTAAGCAGTAAATGCGTCGCGATGACGCCGTTGTTTCAATGCTTCAGCTGTCATCTCGGCAACCTCGAAAGCAAGACGGTCCATGAATCCATTACGCAGTCAACAGTGAGACTGAGACTCGATCTCATATAATGTTAGGCGTTGGTGTGCAGAGTTTCAAGTCAATTGAGTAGAACGTTGCCAGTGATGTGGGACGGTTTTCCTCCGGACATGAAACGGCTGATACCGTGCTTCTGCTCACCAGGCAGGTGAACAGGCATCGGTTCAGAGACGCGTGGTTCTCTGGCCCGGCGTTCAACCTGCTGAGGCGGTTACCGCCCCTGAGCGGCCTCGATCACGCTGGCCAGGTCGGGAGACGCTTGGTGATTGGTGTCTTGACTACTACCACTGGCGACGGCATAGTGCCCCGGCCACGGTTGAGGCCACCAGAACACAAAACGACCGCTGACCTGAAACTCTCTCATCAACGTCACATGGCCCCGATGTCCGGCCGTATTGCCAGGGAGGTTGGGCCATGAAACTTCCTTCGATCTTCATACTGCTCGTTGCCTGGCTGCTCACCGCCGGGCCGATTTCTGTGTTGGCCGAGGAGTCCCGAGACAAACAGGGCAAGCGGCGTGTTATCCAGGTCCCGCGGGATCACAAGTTGATCCAGCAGGCGATCAACGCGGCCGAGAACGGAGACACCGTCCTGGTCAGCCCCGGCGTCTATCGTGAACAGCTCCGCCTGGCAGGCAAGCAGATCACGTTGGCCTCACGATTCCTGGTCAGCCGTGACAAGCAGGACATTCAGCGAACGGTACTCGACGCTTCGATCTCGCGCGGTGGGAAGATCATAAGTGGCAACACGCCGATCACCGTGGCAGCGGACGCGGGGGCCGGGACTCGCATTGTCGGCTTCACGATCAGAAACGGTGACGATGGAATCATCTGTTACGCGAAGATCGAGATCTCGCACAATCATTTCATCAACAATGGCGACGCGATCGACTACGAGAGTGGCGGTGGCATTTGCCGGTCAAATATCTTCGACAAGAACCGTGATGATGCGGTCGATTTGGATGGAGCCAGCGAGGCTGTCATCGAAGACAATATGATTCTCAACAGTCGGGATGATGGCATTGAAATCCGCTTGCATGGGTACAGCGGCAAGATGCTCAACATCGTGATTCGCCACAACCGGATTATCGGCAGCGGCGAAGACGGCATCCAGATCATTGATTATCCCGACGTGTCCAATCGCATTATCCGCATCGAGCGAAATGTCATTGCCCGAACAAAAATGGCGGCACTTGGCTGTATGGCGAACGGGAGGACCGGAGAGAACTACGAGGCCGCCGACATTCCCGAGCGAATCGAGGTGATCAATAACACGCTGGTCGACAACCACTACGGCATCACCGGGGGTGATTCCCTGTTTGCCTTCAACAACGTGATCACCGGCACTGAGAAGATTGCCCTGAAACGGGTCGATGGAAAGTCTGTCCTGGCGTTCAACCTGCTGTGGGACAATACGGTCGACAACGAGGGAAGCCGCCTGGTGAAGAAGTCGACGATCAAGAAGAACCCGGGGCTCGACGACAAGTATCGCCTGCTGGGCAACAGCCCCTGTATTGATGCCGGGACGAGTCTGTACAGGCAGGGGAAGGCGGTCCTTCTGAAGATTCCTCGCGGATCGTTTTCGGGCAAAGCACCCGACCTGGGCGCATTCGAACGTGCTCGCTGACGACGCGAGTCCCAGGATAAGAGTGGCAGCAGTAAATATCGGGCATCCGGAAAACATTGTTCGCGCGGGGCTGGGGTGGAAAGACTGGAGTGGCCAATTGCGAGCCTGGGAGGATGCGATGCGAGTTCTGCCGGGGGTGTTGCTGGTTACCGAAATGAGCGTCGCAGGCGATGGCCGAACTGGTACGGTGTTTGATCAAAAAGAAAGGTGTCTCTCGTTGTACCAGTGGAAATGAGAGGACCACCCGGATCCGCGTGACTTTGCTACTTCAACTCCACTGCCCCGACCTCTACGCATTCAGGAAACCGCGGGACCTGTGAGCCCGCTACGTAGTGTTATGAAGAAAACCCTCTTTCACCTGGCCCTGATTCCACTATTGCTCCTTGCCAAAATTGGCTTCGCCGAAGATGGCTTCAGGCCCATCTTCAACGGCAAAAGCTTCGACGGTTGGCGAAATATTAACTGCGGGCCGAAAACGTGGTCGGTGAAGGACGGGATGATTCACTGTACCGGCAAGCCCATCGGGGAATTGCGGACGTTGAAGATGTATGAGAATTTCATCCTCGAGTTGGAGTGGCGGCATTTGAAGCCGCGTGGCAACGCGGGCATTTTTGTCTGGGCTGATGCCTACCCGGCCAAGGGCCAGCCCTTTCACCGGGGTGTGGAGGTGCAGGTGCTCGAAAACGCCTATGGAAACACTCGTGGCTACACAACGCACGGTGATATCTTCCCGATCCATGGCGCGACAATGACGCCAATCAACGGCCGGGGTGGCTCGCGTGCGTTCCCCACCGAAAACCGTAGTAAGCCTTCTCCGGAATGGAATCACTATCGGGTTGTCTGCGACGATGGCGAGATATCGCTTGCGGTAAATGGCAAGGTGGTAACACGTGGTACGGCAGCCAAACCTCGCCGGGGTTACATTTGCCTTGAGTCCGAGGGCTCACCGGTCCAGTTCCGCAACTTGAAGATCAAGGAACTTCCTGGCACCAACCCAACACCTGAGGAAATAGCGACGAAAGAGGAAGGGTTCTACAGCCTTTATACAGGGGTCGATCTTTCCGGATGGACTGGTGATGGCTGGAAATCCAACGATTGGCGACTAACTGGTGGGACTGCGACCAAGTTGTTTTCCAGAAAACAATTCGCCAGCTACTCGTTTTTCGCCGATTGGCGCAGTCAGGCCAAGTCGGTTCCCTTTGAGTTGCCAGGGATCGGGCCGCTTGGGGAATTCGCTCACTCAAAAGCTCGTTGGAACCGTTTGGAGGTCACACGAAAACCTGGCCTGACACTCATCACGATTAACGGCAAGGTGGTGTCAAAGAAGACAGTCAAGGATCAGGAGCCACTCAAGCCCGCTTCCATCGGACTGTTGCCCGGTGGTCAGTTTGCCAACATCTTCATCAAAGAGCTGAAGTAAAGGGCCTTCGCACACCCTTTGGGATCCCCGTTGTTTGGCGTGTTCTCGTCGTACCCCTGGACGCGGATCCAGCGGGTTGAACGCCGGGGCTGGGGTGGGAACAATCGCGTCGTCGTCACGCTGCGGCGAGACGGATGCGATCGCAAGCACGATGTGCCGGAGAGTGAAAAAGAGAATCTAGCCATGAGAACAATACGCACTGTTTCGAAGAGCCGAATGCATTTTGCGGTGATGCTCTGCGTGGCGGTTGTCGGTAATTCGGCCAACGCTTCGGACGTGCCTGCGATTTTGCCGAGGCCTGAGAAGACTCTGCCCTCAGGCGGTAAGGTCAAGGTCTACATTCTCGCGGGGCAATCCAACATGGTTGGGTTCGGTTACCTCCAGGGATCGCGGCCGGTCTATCCGAGCATCTACCTCTCGGCCGATCCAAAAATCAAAGTCGGCCGCATGCCGGTCGGGGCGTCGGCGGTCCTCAGGCATGGCGTCTATCAGACGGCCGAAAGGGATGCACCAAAGGGCGCCACGGTTGCCATCTATCGGGGAGCTTGGAGGGCGGATGCGAATTACAACGCCATGAAGCCGGTTGAAAAGACGTCCGTCGCCCTGGGCACGGTGGCCGCCCGGTTACCGTCAATCGAAGGGCCTCATACCGTCGTGGCCAAGGCTTTCATTGATGTTCCGATGAGTGGTCTTCACGAGATTCACACCGGTTTCGATGAGAGCACTCACGCCGTCGTTTCTCTTGCAGGCAAAGAGGTCTATCGCAAAGAACCCGGTAAAGAGGCCGTGGTCACGCCGGTTCCCCTTCGGCGGGGAAAGCGATATCCGGTCACTATTACTTACCTGCGGGGAGGATCAGCCGCCTTCTGGCTCAAGCATATTGATCTCAAGGGCCAGGGCGATCTCACCACGCTCATCCGGGAAGGCAAGTACACCTGGTTTGCCGACGAAGAGGGCAAGTGGACGGTTCGCAACGATGTGACCTACTGGGAGACGCGGATCTCCAAAGAAGAAGGCGGCAGCGGTGGCCCGTTGTCCACCACCTCCAATGGAAGGTTTATCGGCCCGGAAGTGCCCTTCGGCTACGTGATGGGCCACTACCATGAGGAACCGGTTCTGCTCATCGAGTCGTCCATGGGCAATCGGTCGCTGAGTTTCGATTTCCGTCCACCCTCCAGTGGCAAGACCCCGGAGGAGAAGACCAACAAGTTCTGCGGTTTTGAATATGACGCCATGGTCGAGGGCGTGCACAAAACTCTCAAGAACATCAACAAGGTCGTTCCCAACTACCAGGGGCAGGGTTATGAAATCGCCGGCTTCGTCTGGTTCCAGGGGCACAAGGACAAGAATGTTCCCAGGGCGGTCTACGAGAAGCACCTGGTCAACCTGATCGAGGACCTGCGCAAGGAATTTCATACCCCGAAGATGCCGGTGGTGGTTGCTTCGGTTGGCTTTAACGGGATGGACATGGATCCAGGTCATTTCATGACCTGGGAGGCGCAGATGGCTGTTGGGGATCCCAGGCAGCATCCCGAGTTCGCTGGCAATGTCGCCAGTATCGATACCCGTGGGTTCTGGCGTGCTCGGGGAGACTCTCCCACCAACACGGGCTATCACTACAACCACAACGCCGAGACCTATGTCCTCACCGGTGACGCCCTTGGGCGCGCCATGGTGCGACTACACGGCGGGAAGGCAGAGAACCTCGTAATCCCGGCGAGGCCGAAGCGGAGCCCCGATGTCGAGACAGTCTTCTCGGACGCCGTCACGGGCAGGTTCAACAAGCGAGGCCCTCACTACGCTCCGGAGTATTATCGCGAGATGGGGCAGGCTCTCAAACCGATCATCATGGAAGAAATGGTCCCCACATTTCTGGAATCCGCCATCACCGACAGTCGCGGTTCGCTCCGGGGGATCGTGACGGGTACAAAGCCCTCGCGAATGCCTCTGGACATTCGGAGCCAGTTGGACACACTGATCGACTACTACGATATGGCCGCTGTTTCGGGGTACGCATGGAAGCCCTTCGGCTCGAAGATGCGTAACGCGACCTGGTCTTATTTCAGCTTTGATCCGCCAGAGAAACAGAAACTCGAAAAGAGCAATCGCTACCGGGAAATCACTTTCCCGGAGGGGATGGGGAACTGGTTTGCTGCTGAGTTCGATGCAGCCAAGGCCGGCTGGAAGTCGGGAAAAGCCCCGTTCGGCCGGATGGGGGACAAGCTCGACAGGCGGCGTCCCAGGTGCAACGGGCGGCTCTGCGGCTGCTGCGAGAAACCGGTCACTCTCTGGGAAAAGGAAGTCCTTTTGATGCGGCAGACTTTTGACATTCCACCGCTCAAAGAGGGGCATGTCTATCGATTGATCCTGGGCGGAGCGGGCTGCGATCGGTCCGGTGAGGGCTTTGCGATTTATGTCAACGGAAAGCTACTCACCCAGTCCGATGGTGGATTCTTCCGCTATTCGGGAATCCGCGGTGCGAACATCTACAACGATATCCTGCCAGAGTTCAAACGCGGGACGGTGACGATTTCGATTATCAATTTCCTGCGTTATACGCACTTCAGAGACAAGACCACTTACTTTGGGCCCCATCGCGACTATTACGGCAAGCCCGTCCCGCCCAATGGCCACGTCAACCTGTGGATGGAGGAGGCCAAGCTCTCCCCCGCAACCATCAATTCGGCGGTGGAGAAGAAATAGACGGGCACGTGGAAATGATGTGAGACACCGCCGTCGGGAGTGTGTTGACCGCCGCACTCATGGCGATTCACTGGAAAGTGTTTTGGAATGAGTCACTCAACCCGGTCGCGAGGAGCAGTTGCAAATGAACAAGACGAATTGTGCCGCGAGTCTCGAATTGCTGGTCGTGAGTACGATCCTGGGAGTGATTGCGTGTCCACTGCCGCACCGGAATGCGTTGGCGGAGAACGTCGCCGAATCCGGCAAACGCGATGGCAGGCAACCGATTGTTTACCGGCTCAACACGATCACTAACGTGCGAGTGCTGCCAGATTGTTTTCCGGATGTACCCGGCAAGGCGGGGGGCCAACTCAGCCTGTCAGCATGTCGCAGTGAATACGAGTCTGCCTCGTTTGCGGTTTACGCTCCACAGGACCTGGAGAACGTGCGACTGGAAATCAACGACGTTCGTTTCGGGAAACACGTCCTGCCGAAGTCGCGGTTCGATCTGTTTGTGGTCAAGTGCTGGTACCAGGCAGGTCGCGACGTGATGTTCCATGACGGCGTCAAGAGACTGGTGCCCGAGTTGCTGCTCAAGGATGACGCGCTCGTGAAGGTGGACACCAAGAAGCAAACCAATGCCGTGCGAAGTACGAATGAAGACGGTTCGACGAAATACCTGCCGGCCAGTGGCAAGGATCCCAAGGCCCTGGAAGAACTGCGTCCGATTGACGCCTCGACGCTGCAGCCGGTGACAATTCCCGGCAAGACGCTGAAGCAATTCTGGCTGAGGCTGCACGTCCCTGCAGATGCCGCAGCAGGGAAATACCGGGGCTCAATTCGACTGTCCGCCCAGGGCATCACGCCAGTCGACATTCCCATCGAGGTGACCGTGCACGCCTTCGAACTGGCTCGGTCTCAGAAGACTTACTCGATCTACTATTCGGGCAAGCTGGATCCCAATAGCTCCAAGGGCACGATTGCGGCGCACTACAAGTCGGAAGAACAGTACCTGGCGGAAACACGCGACATGCTGGCGCACGGTGTCCGCTATCCCAACCTGTGGCAAACGCGTCAAAGCGGTCTCGTGCCGCGTTCGCTGGAATTGCGTAAGAAGGCGGGATTGCCAAACGACAAATTGTTCATTCTCTCGCCTCCCGGTCCTCCAGCCGGCGCTGCGATCATGGTCAAGCTTTGGAGAAAACTCACTGATGGCCATGGCTACAAGGACATCTATCTCTACGGCCTGGACGAGGCGTCTGGTGGTCCGCTCCGTGTCCAGAAGCCTTCCTGGGCAAACGCCCAGAAAGCCGGGGGGAAGATGTTTGCCTCGGCATGGAAAGAGGATCCGTTCAAGATCATGGGGAGCCTGCTCAACGTGGCGGTCTGGTCCGGAGGAGTGCAGCCGGAGAAGGCCAAGCAATGGCACAGCGTCGGGTCCGAGATCTTCAGTTACAGCAATCCCCAGGCGGGCGTGGAAGAGCCATTGCTCTATCGATACAACTACGGCCTGGCACTGTGGAAAGCGGACTACGATGGTGCCATGACTTTTGCATACCAGTATGCCTACGGCCACATCTGGAACGATTTCGATAGTGAACGGTTCCGCGACCACTGCTTCGCCTACCCGACGGTGAATGGCGTTGTCGGGACGATGCAGTGGGAGGGCTTCCGCGAGGGTGTCGACGATGTCCGTTACATGGCCACGCTCGAGAAGGCGATCAAAAAGGCCGGCAAAACCGGCACCGCCCGCGAGGCCATGCAGTGGTTGGAGAAACTGAAAGGTGAGAACCCATGGCAACAAAAGTCATGGAAGGCGCAAAAACGCCCACCAGAAGACCTGGGAAGCATCCGCTCGAAGGCGGTCTCATTTATCAACCAGTTGACACAGTGAGTTGGCGGTCGCCGACTTGTCTCTGAGGACACAAACAAAGCCAACGGGCTGACCGCCGGACCTGGAGTGGAGAGACTGCGGTGGTTCCAGGAGAGCGACGGAGTATTCGTGTTGGCCAAGAAGGTCGCCACGTCCCCACTTGCCGCCAAACTGGAGAAGACCATCGAGAAGGACTTTCAGGCCTGTAAAGAACTGCAGCGACCGGGCGAAGGTCGAAACGAATGGATCGAGAGACGTAATGCAATACGTAGCATCAGATGATGTCCAACACGCCATTGAGGCAATCGCTTCCGATGGTTGCGTCGTGCTGGAAAACGCTGTTAGCGAGTCGGAAGCGGCCGACTTGGCCGAACTGGTGTTGAACTCGCCCACACGCACGCCCGGTGTCTCGGGATACGAATTCGTCGTCTGTCTGCTGAATCAGGACCAGCGGTTCCTCAAACTCGCGATGCACCCGACAGTGCTGGAACTTGCGCGACACCTGCTCGGTGGCCGCACCGAGCCAGCTCCCAACGCGTTTGCCTGGCCGGCGGAACAGCAGATCCTTTTAGGAAGCGTCGACGGCCTGGTTGCTCATGCAGGGTCAGATCCCGGTTGGTGGCACATGGATTCACCCATGGGGCAACTCAACCAATCCCGTCCGCTGCCGGACTTTCCCATCATTGTCAATACGATCTGGATGCTGACGCCTTTCCGTGAAGAGACCGGCGCGACACGCGTGTTGCCGGGAAGCCAACACTTCCGCCACCTTCCGCCGGCAACCCAGGACGCGTTGGAGGGACAGGCTCACTGTTGCGCTCCGCCCGGCAGTGTTCTCGTGGTGCCAAACACCGTCTGGCACGCGGCCGGTGCGAATCAGACCCAGGAGCCTCGCGTCGCTGTTGCGTGCAATTATCAACCCTGGTGGGTCGGCCGGCTCACGATGGATGCCTATCCGATTGATCGCGAAGTTTGGGAGAAGTTGCCTCCGGAAGCACAGGCCTTGACCAAGCACCAGCTCGGGTGGAATTCCGACTTTCACGGTGAAGTGACCAACTCGAGTGTTGGAGAAGAGTAGGCGGTCGCCACAACGAAACGCCGGGGCTGGAGTGGGGAGACTTTCGGATTGCCGTGCTCTTTGGCGGTCGAAATCTGTTTTCAGGTAGAGTGGCCGACCGGTAACAAACAATCAGGCAGGTCTCGGAGGCCTGCGATCACAGTTATTCATTGAATTCGGGAACCACATTTTGAGACATCTCACCGCGACTTTTGCTGGCCTGTTTGTACTCGTATCGGTGCTCGATACGCAGGCCGAAGACCGGCCGTATCTCACCACGCAAACGCCCATCACGTTGTTCAGCACGAATGACGGAGAATACAACCAGTTGTTCCAATTGACGGACGAGCAGACGACTGATTGGGAACTCAAGACCAAGGACTCTTTCACCGTTATTCATCTCGGTCCGGATCATCCACCGATCACCAGGACCATCTACGACACGGTCCCGTGTTCGATTTACGGGACACCCACGATGGGAATGTCACGTGATGGCCGCTATGCCCTGGTGGCCAATCACAGCTGGCGTCCAGAGAATGCCAAGAAGTTGATACTCCCCAAGGGGCCCCAGGCGAATGGCGATCTGACACCGGAGTTGCTCAAGGGAGCCAAGATGACGGCGCAGCTCGTCAACATGCTGTCCCTCGTCGACCTGTCAACGCCGGAGTGCCGTGTGGCCGATCGCGTTCTTTTTGAAGATCGCCCGTTGCATGTGCTCGCCCATCCGGATGGGAAACGCTTCATCACCTGTGGGGACAAGTACTTCTACATGCATCGGATTGAAAATGGTCGGCTGCGTGAAGTCAGCAGGAGCCCGCAATCGCACGGCCTGGCCTGTTTCTGGATTCACCCGAAGGGACATCGGTTGATCGCCACCCAGGGGGTCCCTGCCAGTGGCACTCCGGCAACAGTTCAGTGGTACTCGATTGGCCGAAAGAGAATCGAGCACTTGAGTGAGGTCAAGGTGGCTTCCGATGTGCCCTCCAAGCTCCTGGATTTCTCATACATCCTGAGAGTCACCCCCGACGGACGGCGAGCTTTGATCTGTCAACGCTCAGCAGGCAACGGCATTGATCACTCGGACATTCTCTTTGCCGACCTGACACGGAAGAAGCCTCTGATCAACGGTGTCATCAAGCAGGTATCGGATGGATCCGAAAGCTTCGCATTCCATCCCAACGGCCGGATGGCTGTGGCCACCGCGCTGGGGGTGGACCACAACTGCATCGCCGTGCTCGACATCGCTTCCAAGCCCCCACGATTGCTTTACACGCTCGACGCCAAGGGCAGAAGCCAGGGCATTGAGTTCACTCCCGAAGGCGACAAGCTCTTCGTCGGCTCTCCGATAGCAGGACGAATCGAAGTCTTTGATGTGGTGGGAGACTACGAGTTGCGGAAGAATCCCAGGTTCCTCAACGTGGGATTCGGCCACAACAGCCTCACTATTGGACCACGGTATCGGTCGAAAAAATGAAACCGCCAAGAGAGGCAGCGTCTCGGAAGCTCGAATGCTGGGACGAGGACGGCGGGTAGCCGACTCCCCGCTGTGCCATCCACGCGATAACCTGAGTCACGCCGCGAGCGAAGGGCGGGGGCGTGGTTCGGATTTGGCGGTTACCGCCCCTGGACGGCCTCGACGATGGCCAGGATCTCCGTAAGAGTATCGGGTGGTAGCGTGTGCCAAGCGTCGAGTTCGCAGGTTGGCATTCGTGTCGCGGTAGATATGGTGCGGGGGGGGGAGGGGCAAATGTTACAGTGGGGAGCGAAATGTGCCTGGCGCAATCCCAGGACATTTTTGGTTCAACCCAAATGAGATGTCCCGGTCAAAACACGTGACAGGCAAGATGGCTAAATACGTAACTGTGGCCCACTTTGGTTTGGCGGTGGGTCTTGCCGTCGGGTTCAGCACCGGGGCGAGCGCTGCGGACTACCCGCACACAGTGATGCAGGATAAACCGGTTGCGTACTTTCGCTTTGAAGAGGACTCCGGAATTCAAGTCCGGGACTTTCTCTCAAACGAGCACGCCCGACGAATTGCAACCTCGCACAAATTGAATGTGTCGACAGACGGGGCGTTACTGACGCGTAAAGGCACGAGGAATCAGGCAGCGCGTTTCACAGGCTCGTCTTACGTGAACGTGACAGCCGATCCTGACGTGTACGAATTTGACGGCGCGGTGTCCATCGAGTTTTGGATCCGACCAACAAAAGGAGGCGGACCGGCTCAGGATTTCATTGCGAAAGGCGAGTTCACTCGCAC
>CAWVUS010000104.1:0-16162 GCA_963933195.1 uncultured Planctomycetaceae bacterium | reverse complement strand
GGCCCGACGGCAAGCAGCGACAAGCCGAACTTCGCCTGGACGTCGAGTCGGTAGTCGGCAAACGATTGGAATCGGGGCACCAGGCGATCGAAGCCGGCTCTGCGGCACGTAGCGGGGTCGTCGTCCGCATCCTGGCGAAAGACCCAACGGTCAAGATGCCGCCACCGGAGAGTGGCAAAACTCTTTCGGCCGTCCAGATCGAACTGATTACGCGTTGGATCGACCAGGGAGCCAAATGGCAGGGGCACTGGGCGTTCCAATCGCCTTCACGTCCCACGCCGCCCTCCATCGTCGGACGCAAGTGGGGCAATAACCCCATAGACACCTTCCTTTTGGCGAGAATGCGCAACGAGGGGCTGGAACCCTCCCCACAGGCCACTCGGGAGGCCTTGGTCCGCCGCGTGACACTTGACCTCACCGGATTGCCTCCGAGCATCGAGGCTGTTGACCGTTTCCTGGCCGACACCCAACCGGGAAGTTACCGCCGTCTCGTCGACCGGCTTCTCGGATCAGTCCGTTATGGAGAACATCTCGGCCGCAGTTGGCTCGATGCCGCGCGGTACGGAGACACCCACGGGTTACACCTGGACAACGAACGCTCGATCTGGCCTTACCGCGACTGGGTGATCGACGCCTTCAACCGGAACCTGCCCTTCGACAAGTTCACGATCGAACAACTGGCTGGCGACCTTTTGCCCAATCCAACGCTTGCCCAGCGAGTCGCAACCGGTTTCAACCGTTGCAACGTGACAACCAGCGAAGGTGGCTCTATCGACGAAGAGTACTACGTGCGCTACGCCGTGGACCGTGTCGAGACAACGTCGACAGTTTGGCTCGGATTGACGTCCGGTTGCGCTGCCTGCCATGACCACAAGTACGACCCCCTCACGCAGAAAGAATTTTACCAACTGTTTTCATATTTCTTCAGCCTCACCGAGAGGGCGATGGACGGCAATGCCCTGTTGCCACCTCCGGTGGTTCGCGTGCCCACCCGAACGCAACTGGTGCGCCAGTCGGAACTGAAAGAACAAATGGCAGTTGCTCAAAAGACGATCCGGACGGGAGTCGCGAACTGGAAATACACAGACCCCCTTGGAGATCTCACGCCAACTGCACTGAAACAAAATGACAAGGTCTGGTTTGACGACGAGCTGCCAGCTGGCGCCAAACCCCAGGGAAACGGACCCAATCCGTGGAAATTTGTCACTGCCCCCAAGCATCCGGTCTTCAGTGGGAAGAACTCGACCGTCCGGACCGGCAAGGGAATCACGCAGCACTTTTTTACCGGTGCTAAACAACCGCTGCCCATCCACGCGAACGACACATTGTTCGCGTACGTCTTTCTCGATCCGAAAGACCCGCCAGAGACGGTTCAACTGCAATTCAATGACGGGACTTGGGAACACCGGGCCCACTGGGGCGCAGACAAGGCGTTTCGCCCCGGACAGAACAATGCATCCAACAAGGCTATGGGGCCGCTGCCGGAAACCGGCAAATGGGTAAGGCTGGAAGTTTCGGCAGCCACAGTCGGTTTGAAACCCGGCGCCAAAATCAATGGCTGGGCATTCACGCAGTTCAACGGGACGGTTCATTGGGACAAAGCCGGAGTCGTCACGATCGCCTCGTTGTCAAATGAACAAAAAGCGTCACTCCGCCAGTGGGAACATTTCCGAGGCACGGTCAAGCAGCCGGGAATTCCCGGTGACGTCCAAAAGGTCCTGGATGTGGCCAAAGACAAACGCTCCAAGAAACAAAACGAAGTCCTTCTGCGGTACTACCTGCAACACGTGAACCCTGAATCTCAAAAGCGTTTTGCCCAACCGCTTGAGGATATCAAGACCTGGAAACAGGAGTTGGCGAGCATCGACAAAGCCATTCCGGCAACCTTGATCATGCAGGAACGCAAACAGCCTCGCCAAGCTCACATTCTCGAACGTGGGCAATACACCGAGAAGCGTCAAAAGGTCGCATCCCGTGCACCGTCCTGGCTGGGAACACCGGTGGAAGGTGCACCGGCGAATCGACTTGGCCTGGCGCAGTGGCTCGTGAGTCCAACACATCCGCTGACCGCCCGTGTAACTGTGAATCGTTTCTGGCAACATTATTTCGGCACCGGATTGGTGAAGACTTCCGAAAATTTTGGGATCCAGGGCGAACACCCATCGCATCCGGCTCTGCTCGATTGGCTGGCGGTCGATTTCATCGAATCCGGGTGGGATATGAAACGACTGCAACGGATGTTTGTGATGTCGGCTGCCTACCGCCAGTCGTCGCGTGTTTCGCCAAAATCACTTGCGGCCGACCCGGAAAACCGACTGCTTTCCCGGGGGCCGCGGTATCGTCTCGACGCCGAATTGATTCGTGATCAAGCACTCGCCATCAGTGGATTGTTGGTTGAAGAGGTAGGCGGGAAAAGCGTGCGACCGTATCAGCCAGCCGGGCTCTGGAAACCGGTTGGGTTTGGGGGGAGCAATACTTCAGTTTTCAGACAGGACAAGGGTGCCAAGCTTTACCGACGCAGCATGTACACGTTCTGGAAGCGAACATCCCCCCCGCCAACCATGACAACCTTTGACGCGCCGGATCGAGAAACCTGCCAGGTTCGCCGCGGCCGAACCAACACCCCGTTGCAGGCCCTTGTCCTCATGAACGACGTGCAATTTGTTGAAGCCGCTCGGAAGTTTGCCGAACGCGTAATCAGTGACGGAGGTGCGAACGTCGCAGAACGAGCCACGTTTGCTTTCCGAACCGTATTGGCCCGAAAACCCACTAGCAGTGAATTGACGACTTTGACCAACCTGTTTGCTCACTATCAGTCCGAATTCAAGGCCGCTCCGGGTACAGCCGGCAAGTTGCTGGCTTCCGGTGAATCGTCACGCAACCAAAAACTGAACGCAAACGAGCACGCGGCCTGGGCAATGATTGTTCATCTGCTGTTGAACCTCAGCGAGACTGTGACCAAGGGATAGGAACCGCGAGAGATGAATCCATTACGCGAAGCCAAGTTGATCGAAACGCGGCGGCACTTCTTCGGCCGAAGCGCGGCCGGAATCGGTACGGCAGCATTGTCATCGCTGTTGAATCCAGACTTGTTTTCGGCTGAATCGGCACCACAGACAACTGCCGGCGGTTTACCGGGGCTCCCTCATTTTGCCCCAAAAGCTAAACGAGTGATTTACCTGTTCATGTCCGGGGCGCCCTCCCAATTGGACATGTGGGACTACAAGCCCAAGATGAATGACTGGTTCGACAAGGATCTTCCCGATTCGATTCGAAATGGGCAGCGGATCACCACCATGACGTCGGGCCAAAAGCGATTTCCCATCGCGCCCTCGACGTTCAAGTTTCGCCAACACGGCCAGAATGGCACGTGGGTCAGCGAAGTGTTGCCCCATACGGCGAGGATTGTCGACGACCTCGCCGTCATTCGGACGGTCAATACCGAGGCCATCAACCATGATCCGGCGATCACATACATCCAGACTGGTAGCCAGTTGCCAGGTCGCCCCAGTGCGGGGGCCTGGTTGTCCTATGGCCTGGGAAGCATGAACCAGAACCTTCCCGCTTTCGTGGTTCTGCATTCCACCGTCAACGGCGGTTTCGGCGGGCAGGCACTCTACGCGAGGTTGTGGGGTTCCGGATTTCTTTCCACGCGTCACCAGGGTGTTAGCCTGCGGTCCAGCGGAGACCCGGTCCTTTACCTGTCCAACCCGGATGGAATTAGCGGAAAGATGAGACGCCGAATGCTCGATGAGTTGGCGAAATTGAACCGCGAACGTTTTTCTGAGGTTGGTGATCCGGAAATTCAATCACGGATTGCCCAGTACGAAATGGCGTACCGAATGCAGACCTCGGTCCCAGAATTGACCGACATTTCTGGGGAATCCAAACACACGCTCGACATGTATGGCCCGGAGGTCAAGAAACCGGGAACGTTTGCAGCAAACTGTCTACTGGCCCGCCGCCTGGCCGAACGCGGTGTTCGTTTCACCCAGGTGTTTATCCGGCAGTGGGACCAACACGGAAACCTGCCCCGCGACATTCGCCGCCAATGCGGGATCGTCGATCAACCGTGTGCGGCCTTGATCAATGATCTCAAGCAAAGGGGGATGCTCGACGACACGCTGGTGATTTGGGGTGGTGAATTCGGCCGAACAATTTATTGCCAGGGTGGACTGACCAAGAGCAACTACGGACGCGACCACCATCCACGGTGTTACACCAAGTGGATGGCGGGTGGTGGAATCAAGCCCGGTATCGTTCACGGTAAGACCGACGATTTCAGCTACAACGTGTTGGAGGACCCGGTTCACATTCACGATCTCAATGCGACCATCCTGCAATGCTTGGGGATCAACCACGAACGGCTCGTGTTCCGCCACCAGGGCCGAGATTTCCGCCTCACGGACGTCCACGGCAAGGTTGTCGGCCAACTGCTCGCCTGAATCGCTTCTCCTCTCCTCTTCGACCGGATTCCAAGTGATGCCCCGCGTGATTCTGCTGTCGGCGGTCGTGTTCGGATTCCTGCTGTCCTCGGCGGACGCCCAATCGCCTCGTGTTGTTACCAATTCGCTGGGAATGAAACTCGCCAGGATTTCAGCCGGCGACTTTCAAATGGGAGCTGGGCCCAATTTGCGAGATGCCGGCGCTGATGAACAACCGGCGCACACCGTGCGACTCACCCGCGATTTTCACATCGGCGTCCACGAGGTCACCCAACAAGAGTTCCGGGATGTGATGAAATTCTCGCATTCGTTCTACGCAGCCGATGGAGCCGGTAAGTCCCTCGTGGAGGGGCTCGACACGAAACGGTTCCCTGCCGAACAGGTCCGGTTTGTTGACGCAGTGGAATTTTGCCGAAAATTGACCGCGTCGGAATCCGAAAAGAAAGCCGGCCGTTTCTACCGACTTCCGACTGAAGCCGAATGGGAATACGCCTGCCGTGCTGGGACAACGACAGCCTTTCATTTTGGCGATTCCTTGTCCTCCACCCAGGCCAATTTCAATGGCAAATATCCTTACCGAAGTCGTACCGGGGTATTTCGAGCGAGAACCAATCGTGTTGGCAGTTTCAAACCGAACGCCTACGGGTTGTACGACATGCACGGAAACGTGTGGGAATGGTGTCTCGATTGGTACAAGGTCGACGCGTATCAAGCCGACAAAGAGACCGACCCCCTGGGACCGCTTACCGGAACTTCCCGTGTTATCCGTGGCGGTGGCTGGTACAGCGATGCGAGAGACTGCCGAAGTAGTTTTCGGTACGCCGAACACCCTCTGGGGACCTACTACGTGATGGGTTTTCGAGTTGTGATGACCGAGCAGTCAAAGGTTTCGCAGACACTTCGAAAACGTTGGGACGCCATCGACACCTCTGCCGGCCCATCCGGTGCTGGGGCAACCGCATCCACCAAGCCAGCACCCACGCGCGATCAATTGGTGGCCGTCGGGGGGGAAGATTGGCCCCGTTGGCGCGGCATCCGGGGCAACGGAACCTGGAAAGGACCGCGGTTCCCCGCGAGATGGCCTGTCGATGGACTCAAGTCACTCTGGAGTCGCCCTATCGGGGGCGGGTACTCGGGAATAGCGGCTTCGGCGGGCCGAATTTTCACACTCGAAAAACTCAAAACACCAGAGAACACCGAACAGGTCGTTTGCCTGGACGCGGCTTCCGGAGCTCCGTTGTGGTCACACCGTTACACAGCAATTTATAAGGGCCTCTCCTACGGAAATGGGCCTCGAACCACTCCGACAGTGGTTGGCGACCTTCTGTACACGCTCGGAGCGGTCGGACATCTCGTTTGCCTCGAGTCTCGGACTGGAAAAGTCGTGTGGAGCCGTGACCTGGTCAAAGAGACCAAGTCGACAACTCCACTCTGGGGATTTTCGGCGTCTCCCGTTGTCGTCGGTGACCTGGTGATTGTTCACGCCGGGGCGACGCCGGGCGGATCTTTTCTCGGACTCAACCGGCGAACTGGTAAAGAGGTGTGGCGAGCGCTTGGAGATCCGCTTGGATATGCGACCCCACTGATCATTCAAAACGGCGGTCGCGACCAACTGGTTTGCTGGACTCCCTCTCACGTGAGAGGACTCGACCCCAGGACCGGACAGGTGGCGTGGTCGCATGAGTACAAGGTACACAATGGCGTATCAATTTCGATGCCCATCTTTCACCGCGGAATAGTCCTCGTCAGCAACTACTGGGAGGGCGTCCAGGCGATCAAGCTAACCGACAACCTGGCCAAGGCCACTTTTGCCTGGGAAGATCGCCGCAACCTCCGCAGCTTGATGTCTCAACCGCTATACCGCGGAGACCATGGATACCTGATCGACAAACGCCACGGTTTGACGTGCTTCGAGTTGGCCACCGGCAAGAAGATCTGGGACGACGGAAACCGAATGACCCCCAAAGGACGAAATCCACAAGCGACGATGGTCTGGCTCGGAGACACTGACCGCGTGGTCGTGCTCAATTCCGATGGAGAACTCTTGCTGGTGAGATTAGAACCCGGTGGATACCACGAGATTTCGCGAACCCGTGTCATCGGCCCGACATGGGCCCACCCTGCCTATGCGTGGGGATGCGTGTATGTTCGAAACGACGAAACCATCACGTGCATCGAGGTGGTGCCAGCTCCACGTTGAGCGAGCGACCCGTCACGCCGGGCGGCCGACGAGTTCCGGAACAATTCGTCCGGACACGTCCGTCAGGCGGTGGTCACGGCCAGCATGAAAATAGGTCAGCTTTTCGTGGTCAAGGCCCATGAGGTGTAGCATGTTTGCGTGCACATCGTGAACGTGGAGCTTGTTTTCGACCGCCGCAAATCCAAAATCATCAGTGGCGCCAATCGCCTGGCCTCCGTTTGCACCGGCCCCCGCCATCCACGTTGAAAACCCACGCGGGCTGTGGTCTCGACCTTTGCCATTCTGGCCCGTCGGAGTTCGGCCAAATTCTCCGGTCCAGAAGACCAATGTTTCGTCGAGCAGGCCGCGTTGCTTGAGATCGGTCAACAGGCCGGCCATCGGAAGATCAGTGGCCCCACAATGCTTTTCGTGGTTTTTATTGACATCACCATGAGCATCCCACGTGTCGTCACCGTGGCCGCCTCCGGAATACACCTGCACAAACCTGACGCCTCGTTCGACAAGCCTCCGTGCCAAGAGGCATCGGCGCCCAAAATTCTCGGTCCGCGGACTGTCCAGGCCATACAATTTCCTGGTTGCCTTGCTCTCCTGCGACAGATCCACGGCCTCAGGCGCGTGGGCCTGCATCCGAAACGCAAGTTCGTAACTTGCGATCCGTGCCTGCAACTCGGTGTTGTCCGGGCTCGTGGCCGAGTACTTCTGGTTGAATCGCTTGAGAAGGTCCAACTGTTGACGTTGTTGGGCGGCGGTCACCCGGCCTGGTGGTTGGAGATTCAGGATGGGAGTTCCAGAAGTCCGAAACTGCGTTCCCTGGAAACTTGCGGGCATGAACCCGGAACTCCAGTTCGGAGGCCCGTTGATCGGTCCCCCGTGTTGATCGAGCATCACCACATAACCGGGAAGATTTTGGTTTTCACTCCCGAGTCCATAAACCGCCCACGACCCCAGGCTCGGGTAGCCTTGTCGGACCATGCCGGTGTTCATTTGAAGCATTCCTGAACCATGGGCGAAACTGTCTGCGTAACAACTGCGGAGAACCGCAATATCGTCCGCGTGCTTGGCCAGGTTGGGGAACAAATCAGAAATCGGCAGTCCAGATTCACCGTGCTGGATGAAACGCCGCGAGGAACCCAGCAATTTGCCTGGATTTCGCACCTTGAACAGGCGATCCTTCTCAATTCCAGGCATTGTTTTGCCGTGAAACTTCGTGAGCATCGGTTTCGGATCAAAAAGATCGACCTGGCTTGGACCGCCATACATGAAAAGGCAAATGACGGCTTTGGTCGGATGATTTCGGTGAGGTGGTCGCGGAGTCGAGGGGCCCTCGGCTGCGGCTGCGGCATCGAAGTACCCATCTGAAGTCAATAAAGAACTCAGTGCCAGTGCCGGAAACCCACCACCGGCTTCCCAAAGCCACTCCCGTCGTGTTGGACCGAGACCAGGAGACACGGGTTCAGTTCGATGAGGTGTCATTCGTTACGTCTCTCGCGACACGTTTGGTTACCGCGTATAGGCAAATTCGTTGGTGTTCAATAACACCAAGCAAAGAGCAGCCAACGCCCGTCTTTTCGATTGAGCCATTTCGGTTTCGCCCTTGGATCGCAAAGCCGCCTGCGACCGCAAAAACGCCGTGGACGACTCGAGTTCGTCTCGACTTGGATCACGACACAATGCCAGCCGAAAGGCTTGCTTCACCTGGCTAACAGGCTGCGGACCGGATTCCCGCATCAGACGTTCCGCAAAGGCGGTGGCGGCGGTGTTAATAAAAACGCCATTGAGAAACGTCAACGCCTGTGGCCCCGTTGTCGACACGGATCGTTGAGAGCAACTGTCTGTCGAATTGGGAGCGTCCAACAAGGCCAGTTCTGGGACGGCCAAGCTCCTTTTGGAGAATATGTAAACACTCCGTCGCCCCTCGGTCTGCGGCGTCGGCTTTCCCCAACCGCTACCGGGCCGGGATTGGCCAGCCAGGACTGCGTCGGGCAGTTGGGGGTAGACACTGGGCCCACCCATCGACCGATTCAATTGGCCGGAGACGCTGAGTACCGAATCACGGAAAGCTTCGGCATCGACCCGCCGTTGCCGAAATCGCCACAACAATCGCTCTTCAGGGTCCAGTTTCGCAGCAGATGCTTGCGACTGGGAATCCATCTGATAAACCGCCGACGAAACGATCAGCTTCACCAATCGCTTGGTCTGCCAGCCCGACTCGATAAAGTCCGCAGCCAACCAGTCGAGCAAACCCTGGTGAACAGGCACATCTCCCATCTCTCCAAAATCACTTTCGCTAGCCACGAGTCCATCACCCAGGAGGTGTTGCCACACCCGATTGACGTAAACCCGTGCCACCAACGGGTTGGAACGCGACGTCATCCAGCGAGACAACCAGATTCGACGCCCAGCGCTTTTCTCTAATGGGTTCGGCCCCGTCAGAGCCTCTCCACGAAGCACAGTGGGGATCCCAGGTTCAATCGCACGTCTCGGTTGATACGGATCTCCACGTTCAAACAGGCGAGTTTCTGGCGCCTTGGGCGTGTCCTCATACCAGATGTAAGCACGAGGCGGCTTGGGTGGCCGTGACGCTTTTGCCCGACCGATTTCTTCGGTCAATCGCAAATCATTTTGTTTCTCCGCGTCAGTCATTGTTTCAACGATTCGCCGTTGAAACTGTTTGGAGAGTGCCTTGATGAGTTTCGTTTGCTGCTTGGTCCTTTGTTTGGCTGTTTTGCGAAATGCTATGGCCCACTCTTTGGACAGGTCCTTGTCATTTCCGGCTGCAGCGTTATCCAGGACACGCCCGCGAACCTTGCTAAGGAAAACGTCTTTCTCCTTGTTGAACCGCGCCAACGCGTCATCCGCCTGTTTGGCCTGAACACGGTACGTTTCGAGTTCACGCGGTGAACCCACTTCGCGGTCGAATTCTTCGCGGTGGGTCGCCGACTTGATCTTTTCGGGACGTTTCAACGGTGAAAATACAGCCAGGATTCCGTAGTAATCTTCCTGCGACAAGGGTTCAAACTTGTGGTCGTGGCAACGGGCACAACGTAACGTCAGACCAAGAAATGCCGACGTCGTCGTCCCAAGCACGTCATCGAGTTGATCAAACCGATCGGCAAAGGGATCAGCCGGTTCGTCGTCCCATGTGCCAAGCCGCAGGAACGTTGTCGCAATCTGGGTTCTCGCGTCACTGCCGGCGATCTCGTCACCAGCCAATTGTTCAGTGAGAAATCGATCAAAACTCAAATCCGCATTGAATGCATCGATGACGTAGTCTCGGAACCGCCAGGCATTCGGCTTTGTCCCATCTCGTTCATAACCGTTGGACTCTCCGTACCGTGCAACGTCGAGCCAATGACGGCCCCAACGTTCCCCAAATTCCGGTCTCGCAAGCAGGCGGTCGGCAAGCCGTCCCCACGCGCCGGGCGTCGTGTCACTGGCGAAACGTTGTTGTTCGGCGTGTGTTGGAGGGATACCAAGCAGGTCGAGGCTAAGACGCCTGTGCAATGTCGAACGATTTGACCGAGGGCTGGGCGCCAAGCCGGCCTTCTCGAGGCTGAAAAAAAGGAACGCGTCGATCGGGGTGTTCACCCGGTTCTCAAATTGGGTCCTGGGAACCCGTGGCCGGGAAATTGCCTGGAAAGCCCAGTGATCGTGTCTTTCACGAGTTTGAGCCTGAATTCCAGTGGCAACCATCGCCACAAGGAACGCGATGCCCAGCGATGCGCGGTGTTCTCCAAACATATTTCTTTTGCGGATCCGGTAGGGGCTTTTCCAAGATTCTACCATTCTTGTAACCGCCGGCACACGCCGATCTATTCGACGGACTTCCACCTTCTGAATCGTCGGACTAGGGTGGATTTTGCCACACCACTCCAAAATACGATTCTCCGTGAAAATCGCCCTCGCCCAATTGAATCCGACTGTCGGTGCCCTCCGTTCGAATGCGGATCTGGCTCTTGCTGCCGTGGAGGAGGCACTTCAGAAAGGTGCGCAACTCGTTGTCACTCCGGAACTACTCATCAGCGGGTACCCTCCCAAGGACCTGCTGCTTCGGGAATCGTTCGTCGTGGAATGTGATCGAATTGTGGATGAACTCGCTAGCCGCCTCCCCCAAAACATAGGCCTGCTTTTGGGCCACCCCACTCACAAACTGGTCCCCGAAAACCGTATCGCGAATGCCGCCAGCCTGCTGTTCAATGGCCAGGTCCAACAGACAATTCATAAGACATTGCTGCCCAACTACGACGTCTTTGACGAACAGCGTTACTTCCGCCCCTCGGCCAACACCACCCCGATCCAATTCCAGGACCTGCGACTGGGGGTGCACATTTGTGAAGACGCCTGGTGGGGGGACACCACCACGTTTTATGACGACCCGCCGACGCCGCAACCCGATCCGATCAGCCAGTTGGCCTCCAGCGGCGTCGACCTGTTCATCAATCTTTCGGCAAGTCCATTCGAACTCAACAAGCCCGGACGCCGGCTCGAAATTGCCACGCGTCATGTGGCTACCCACGACCGGCCCCTTTTGTTTGTCAACCAGGTGGGTGGCAACGACGATCTTGTCTTTGATGGTGGCAGTTTCGCTCTTGGCCCGGACATCGCGCACCCGACCTGCCTCCCAGCGTTCGAAGAGTCCGTCACGGTCATTGACACGGATGACCTGAATACCCGCAGCGGTCCTCGGCAACTCGGCCGCGAAGCCTCGCTGCTGGATGCACTCACGCTTGGCCTTCGGGATTACATGCGAAAATGTGGGTTCAGCGACTGTATTCTCGGGCTCTCAGGCGGAATTGACAGCGCAGTCGCCGCGTGCATTGCCGCCCGCGCCCTGGGGCCCAAACATGTGCACGCGATGTTGATGCCCAGCCGGTTCAGTAGCGACCACAGCGTCGACGACGCTGTGGACCTCTCCAACGCCCTGGGTATCCATCACGACATTGTTCCAATCGAACCCATTCATTGTGCGTACACAAAGACAGCAACCGTTGGTGAGGACCTTCTTGATTCTCCAGCCGGATTGGCCGATCAGAATCTCCAGGCGAGAATTCGGGGCGCACTGGTAATGGTGCGTAGCAACCACAACGGCTGGTTGGCACTGGCCACCGGAAATAAAAGTGAATTGGCAATTGGATACTGCACCTTGTACGGAGACATGGCTGGCGGTTTTGCCGTCCTCTGTGATGTTTTCAAACAGGACGTGTACGCCTTGGCAGAACACATCAATTCTTCCGCACAGGACACTCCTCCGATTCCCAGCCGAACTTTGACCAAACCACCCAGTGCAGAGTTGGCGCCAAACCAAGTCGACCAGGACACGTTGCCCGAATACCCGTTACTCGACGGAATTCTGCGAGGACTGATTGAGGAAGAGCGGTCGGTGCAAAGCCTGGCTACAGAATTCCCTGCTGCAACCGTCGAATGGGTCGCATCCCGGCTCGACAAGAATGAATTTAAACGCCGCCAAATGCCTCCTGGAATCAAGCTTTCTGCCCGAGCGTTTGGCAGTGGCCGCAGGATGCCTATGGCGGCTCGTCTGGAACACCCCAGGGCCGAGCCATGACACCGCCCAGTGAATCACCACATCACGCCGAAATCCGATATGGCATTAGCCAGCTTGACGTCACCCCTCCCGTCGGAATCTTTCACCGGTTCTGGGGTGCCGCCAATCACGACGTGGCGACCGATGTCCATCGTCCAATCTTTGTAACCGCCTCAGCGCTGGCCGGACCACAGCCGGACAGCCACACCTGGATCCTGGTTACCAGTGATCACTGCATCTTGCGCCCCCAGGACATGGCGTGGTTGCGGAAACACGTCGAAGAATCACTCGAGGAGACACCAGGTGTCCGGGTGTCTTTTTCGTTTGGGCATTCCCATTCCGCTGGGCACATCTGCAGTCATCGCGGGGACCAGCCGGGTGGAGAATTGATCGCCCCCTATCTGGACCTGTTGCTCGAAAACACTATCACAACCGTCCGTCGTGCCCTGGCCGAAATGGAACCGGCACGGGTGACATTCGCCAACACCACGTGCACCATGGGAGCCCATCGCGATTTCAAGGACCCGGCTGACGGCCGGTTTGTGTGTGGGTTCAATCCCTCGCAAAAAATGTCGCTGCCGGTCCAAGTCCTCCGAGTTCGCACGACGGACGGACGTGAACTCGGATCACTTGTCACCTACCCCTGTCATCCCACGACATTGGCCTGGGAAAACTCGTTGATCAGCCCAGATTACATTGGGGCGATGCGGGAAGTGATTCAACTCTCATCAGGGGTTCCGTGCCAGTTCCTGTTGGCGCCCTGCGGAGACATTGGTCCCAGGCACGGTTTCGTCGGAGACCCGGGCATCGCCGATTCTAATGGCCGCCAACTTGGCCATTCGGCCCTTTCGGCTTGGCATTCACTTGACCACACCGACGGTGACTTTGTTTACCAGGGACCGGTTCTGTCCGGAGCCACTCTTGGGGAATGGCGTTACGAGGGATGGAGTGGTGAGGAAACCCCCTTTTTCCACGAACGTTTCCAAGTTGACCTCCCCTACCGTAAAGACCTGCGATCCCCAGCCGTGGTGAACGACGAACTCGCCCAATGGGAGGCGCAGGGCGAGACAGCCGACAGTAGCAAGCCGGACCGGGCTGGAACTGCGAGAGCTATGGCGGAAAGATGCCGGCGAGAATGGGAACGAGTGGAACCACTTCCAGTCGGAGACACCTATCCTCTCCAGGTGGACCATCTTCGGCTTGGCACGATCGACGTGATCCTGGTCGAGGGGGAACCCTACTTCCAACTGCTCACCGATCTCCAGGCTGCTGTGCCGGACCGTGAAATCGTGGTTGGAGTACTGTCGGAGGGTTCAAGGTGCAGCTATATGCCGACGCTCGAGAGTTATTCGAAGCAACTTTACCAGGTCGACGTCAGCTTATTGGCGGCAGGTTGTCTCGAAACCCTCACAGAAGCGATCGCCGCGAGATTGTTGGAAGGTGCCTGATCACCGCTGCCGCCACAAGGTGTCCATGGGAATGCCAAGTGGTTCCAGTTGCCCCCCCATCTCGTCCCGGAAACGACGCGCGTCGACAGGATAGCCGCGGGTCGGTTTGATCCCCGGACAGGCTGTCGCCCAGAAGGTATTAAAACCCTCCATGGCAACCTCTCGAATGTACTTCGCCACCATCGACGCCAGGGCTACAGGAAAGTAACGCTCGGCTTTGGGTTGAAACAGGATCTCAACGGATCCCACACGGTATTGACTGCACGCGGCCGACTCCTGCCGCCGCATCACAAGCCTGTGATCAAACGCCTCGGACAAAAACTCGTCATACCGATTTCGGCCACCATGCTTGTCGGATAGAACATGGGTCTTGCTGCTGCCATCTGGGTCCACCAGGGTCGCAAGCAACGCCAGGCTCCGCTGCGACAAAACCACCGCCTTGTTGTTTGTCTCGGCCAATTGCTGGTTGAACTTCTCGGCCGACAAGATTGTCGCGCCTATTCGTGGTTGGCTCATCCCATTCGCACGACATGCCTCGCCCCAACGCTCGGCCTGTCTCGCAACTTCCTCCCTTGAAACGGCGATGGGCAAATTCACTCCCCCTCCTTGAAACCAGGGAGCGTTACCAAGCAGGCAACCATCGGTTCCGGCCACCATCTCGCCCAACTCAACCAGGTTTTGTGGGCAGAAGCCACAGAGTTGAAGAAACGCCAGGACGGTTGTCTCGAGCCTGTCCAACGAGCCTCCGGCCTTGTACACAGCCTTAGAGTCACCAACCGCCAATCTTGAATCACCCGCTCGCGGCGGCCCCAGGACGTTTTCAAACAAGGCCCAAGCGTCGCATTCCGACGGCGGGCCGGGAGTGTTCCACACGGTCGCCGCCATCACCAACGGCCCCAGGTTCGGCCCGTAACCGGCCTCATCCATCCCCACCAACCAATTCATCAAGCCCCCCGCCGACTGAAAGCGTCTACATCAGCCGGACCGTTTTCTGTTGCCGGCTCGGAATCAACATGATCAACGACGGCGGCGACGTCCACCGTTGCCGCCAAAGGACAGGAAGCCGGCACCGACAGTCGGAGCGCCTCGTTGGTCCACTCCGCCGCCCCACCCCTGCCATCCAACCGCTGGCATGGTCCTCACGAGTCTCAGCCCCCAGTGCGAACCGGCCGGGGGGCGACGGGGAACCATTTCTGACCAGGGGATAGCCAATTCCAACCGCCACACCTTTTCATCACTGTCAATTGCCACGACGCACCGTGGGTTCCAGGACGGGTCACCTCCACACGCCTCACTCACCTCGCCCCGCTCATCGATCGTCAATTCATATCCCGTTTGATAATCGCGGTCGACGTCCAAAAAGATTGTGAGGCGATCGAATCCCGTGTGATCGGCATCGTGCCCACGAACCTGGCTCGGAACGCAACGGGATGGTTCGGGCCGCTCGAGCCTGGCCGCGACGTAGAAGTATTCGGCGTCGCCGGCTGCGACTACGAAACCATTCGCAGCCGAATCGAGCGTGCGAGTGGTAGATTTCAAACGCATTTCCTGGCCCATCTCCCAGCAGCGATCCGAGATCACTCCGTCCACAATTGGTCTTTTCAACGCAACCGTACACGTGGTCGTAACAGCCGGGGGATTCCCACTCCGAGTCCCGAGCCACAGTTCCTGTTTCGCCACCTTTCGCCAGTCACCGGGCCGGCCTGCCAGGCGGCCGACACACACATCTGCCAGGCGGTTCGAACCTCGTGACCTGAACAGTGCGGCCAGGGTCAACTGGGTGCTTCCGGCCGCATAACTCCGCGGCGCATTTTTCTTCAAGTGGCGGGCCAATTGGATCGAATTGTCGAGTTCGACGCGAGTCATTTCCGCACGCCAATCCGGACCAGTTGCCACCCGAACGGAACCTTTTTGAGTCAGGGTCGCCGACCGAGTGACACCCTGACCCGGGTCAATTCGATTCGAGACAACGGCAGTTTCACGGGCGGTTCGTCTCAATCTTTGCCAACGTCTTTCACCACTTACGGTGCTGGCCAGCAGCAACCTTGCGGCGTTTGACGAGGCCTCGTGATCCGGAAACCTCTCGAGCAAGGCCTTGAGCAACGACTCGGACACACCGACGTGGCCTGAATCTTTGAAACGTTGGGAAATCCCCCAAAGCCTCCATCCGGCTCGATGTTCCCCAAGCGGTCGCAGCAGCGGAAGCAGTTCGGCCTGCAACATCTCAAGCGGGTGACCTCCTGCTTCAGCCATTCTGATCCACGCATCCAGGGCTCGCGAACGACGTTCCTCCATCTCCACCAGGTTCTTGGGGCGATTCGTGTCTTGTTGTCCCAGTCGCCGTGCGGCCGAACCCGGTGCGAGCCCCAGCCCCTGGCACGCGGAATCTCCCGTCGATTTCCCATTGCCGCGAATTCGTTTCAACCGATCGCCATCCCAACCTCGCCCCTTCATTCCCGAGTCGTGTGACACGCTTTGTTCGACCATAGTGGAGACAACGCTCCCCTGTCCGGGGAGATGTGTCCCG
>CAWVUS010000103.1:0-16207 GCA_963933195.1 uncultured Planctomycetaceae bacterium | reverse complement strand
TCTTGATCGCCTCCGGGGTGGAATTCGTCGAATCGGCAAAGACGAGAACATGTTGTCGTCGGGTGGAAGTTGTTGTTTCTAGAACCATGAAAACAGGATCGCTGAATTGACGAAATCGTTGCTGAAGTGCGGTATGTCGAGATGAGAGTCGCCCGCGAAACCTCGATCAAATTGCGGTGTCTCGAGCCTGCTGGACTGGTGTAACCGCGAGATTCTTCGCAACATGGTGTAGTGAGGAAAAGGTGTTGATTCCTGCCAGGCCCGATCGTACTGCCCGGCCAGTTTCGTCAAAGGAATAACCATGATACGCATGAGAAGTTTGTCACGAATCGGTTTGGCTGCTGCAGCATTGCTGCTGTCGAGCGGATTGGCATCGGCTCAGGGGCAGGCGCATTCGCCGTCTGACCTGGCGATTGGAAAGGTCGCACCGGAGATTTCCGGTGTCGACGTGGATGGCCGCAAGTTCAAGCTGAGCGATTATCGTGGCAAGGTTGTCGTGCTGGACTTCTGGGGTGACTGGTGACCGCCTTGCCGGGCGATGTACCCCCACGAGCGGTCGCTCGTGAAGCGTTTGGCGAACCAGCCGTTTGTCCTGATCGGTGTCAACAGTGACCCGAAGACCCGCCTGCGTACGGCGATGAAGGCGAACAACATCACGTGGAGATCGTTCTGGGACGGCGGCAGCACCGGCGGCCCGATCGCGAAGTCCTGGGGAGTCCGGGGCTGGCCGACGATCTACGTGATCGATGATCGTGGTGTGATCCGTTACAAGAACGTCCGTGGTCCCAAGATGGACACGGCGGTTGACCAACTTCTGGCCACGGCGACGACGAAGCTGACCGAGGATCTCTCGAGCGTGAAGCCCGAGGAGCGCGGAATGGCGGCGTACTACCTGGGTTCGGCGGGAGTCAAGGGGGCCAGGAAGTCGATCGCGAACCTGATGGAAGACACCGATCCGGTGGTCCGTCAGCGAGCGGCGACCGCGTTGGCTCTGCTGGGCGAGGAGACCAAGCCTTTGCTGGAGTTGCTGCGGAAGGCGGCCACGGACAAGAACCCGTCTGTGCAGGTTGCCAGCCTGAAGGTGCTGGGTCGTTCGGGTGATTCCGGTTCGGCGGGGATCGTCGTTGCGGCTCTTGGCTCGAAAGACACCGGTGTCCTGGTTGCAGCGATTGGGAGTGCCGGTGAGTTGAAAGCGAGCCAGGCAGTTGGTGCGTTGAAGACGTTGACGTCTCACAAGGAGACCTCGGTGTCTCATGCCGCGATCGCGGCGTTGGGCCAGGTCGGTGGGAAGACAGGAACCGCGGCGTTGAAGTCGTTGTCCTCGAAGCCGGACCACCCGGCCCGGGTGCGGATTGCCGCGGCGTTGTACCAGTCGGGCGACAAGGCGAGTGGTGAAGCGTTCCAGGGGTTCCTGGGCGACGAGTCCGTCGCTGTGCGTCGCGAGGCGGTGGCTGCGTTGGCGAGTCTGAAGGGACTCGAAACCCAGTCGTTGTACCTGAAGGCACTTCAGGACAAGGATGGCGACGTTCGCAAGGTGGCCCGTGACGTTCTCAAGACGAGCAAGGATCCGAAGGTCCAGAAGGCCCTGAAGGATGTGCTCGCACTGGAAATTGATGACCTGGTACCGAAGTTGAGGGACCGGAAAACTGTCACGAGTGCCAGCAGCCAACTGGTGACCCTGGGCGTGGACGTGGTTCCGTTTTTGATGGAGCGGCTTGCCACCGAGAAAACAGCTGCCGGGCAAGACGGCATCGCACGGACCATTTTTGGATTGCGAAGCAACAAGGAGGTTTCGGCAGCTCTCCGGAAGGGCCTCAAGAGTGAAATCCGCGTGGTCCGGGGCTGGTCGGCGTTCCTGCTGCACTTCAATGGTCCGAGCCCGAATCTCTTGCCGACCCTGGCAGAGTTTGCGGCGAGCGATTTTGAAGTGCTCAACGGCCACTCGGTTCGGGCTTTGAGTCGGTACAAGGATAAGCAGGCGACTGATGCCCTGGCGGCGGCACTGAAAAAGAAGGGGGCCGGACCCAATGCCTTGCGGTTGCAGAGCACGGTCATCTTCTCGCTGCAACGACAGGACACGCCAGCCGCAGCTGGGGTTTTGGGCGGATTGCTCGAGAACCCGAAGCTCCGCAAACAGGCCGAGACGGCCCTGGGGCGGATGAAGACACCGGCGGCGAAGAAAATCCTGGATGCGGCGCCGCCGGCGAAAGAATCCGACGAAGAGAAATAACCATGATACGCATGAGAAGTTTGTCACGAATCGGTTTGGCTGCTGCAGCATTGCTGCTGTCGAGCGGATTGGCATCGGCTCAGGGGCAGGCGCATTCGCCGTCTGACCTGGCGATTGGAAAGGTCGCACCGGAGATTTCCGGTGTCGACGTGGATGGCCGCAAGTTCAAGCTGAGCGATTATCGTGGCAAGGTTGTCGTGCTGGACTTCTGGGGTGACTGGTGACCGCCTTGCCGGGCGATGTACCCCCACGAGCGGTCGCTCGTGAAGCGTTTGGCGAACCAGCCGTTTGTCCTGATCGGTGTCAACAGTGACCCGAAGACCCGCCTGCGTACGGCGATGAAGGCGAACAACATCACGTGGAGATCGTTCTGGGACGGCGGCAGCACCGGCGGCCCGATCGCGAAGTCCTGGGGAGTCCGGGGCTGGCCGACGATCTACGTGATCGATGATCGTGGTGTGATCCGTTACAAGAACGTCCGTGGTCCCAAGATGGACACGGCGGTTGACCAACTTCTGGCCACGGCGACGACGAAGCTGACCGAGGATCTCTCGAGCGTGAAGCCCGAGGAGCGCGGAATGGCGGCGTACTACCTGGGTTCGGCGGGAGTCAAGGGGGCCAGGAAGTCGATCGCGAACCTGATGGAAGACACCGATCCGGTGGTCCGTCAGCGAGCGGCGACCGCGTTGGCTCTGCTGGGCGAGGAGACCAAGCCTTTGCTGGAGTTGCTGCGGAAGGCGGCCACGGACAAGAACCCGTCTGTGCAGGTTGCCAGCCTGAAGGTGCTGGGTCGTTCGGGTGATTCCGGTTCGGCGGGGATCGTCGTTGCGGCTCTTGGCTCGAAAGACACCGGTGTCCTGGTTGCAGCGATTGGGAGTGCCGGTGAGTTGAAAGCGAGCCAGGCAGTTGGTGCGTTGAAGACGTTGACGTCTCACAAGGAGACCTCGGTGTCTCATGCCGCGATCGCGGCGTTGGGCCAGGTCGGTGGGAAGACAGGAACCGCGGCGTTGAAGTCGTTGTCCTCGAAGCCGGACCACCCGGCCCGGGTGCGGATTGCCGCGGCGTTGTACCAGTCGGGCGACAAGGCGAGTGGTGAAGCGTTCCAGGGGTTCCTGGGCGACGAGTCCGTCGCTGTGCGTCGCGAGGCGGTGGCTGCGTTGGCGAGTCTGAAGGGACTCGAAACCCAGTCGTTGTACCTGAAGGCACTTCAGGATGACGATCCGACGATCCGCAACCTGGCGAGAAAGCGTCTGACCGGGAGCAAGGACGTGGAGGTTCGCCGGGCGTTGACAGAGGCCATCTCGAAGGACGTCAAGGATCTTGTTCCGCAGTTGGCCAACCGATCAACGTCCCAGGCCGCGACCAAGCAACTGCAATCGTTGGGTCCGGCTGCGGCACCGTTGTTGATGAAGCATATGGGTGAAGCAAAATCGCTCGCGTCACAATTCGCGCTGGCTCGCGTGATTGCCGGTTTGAAGAATCCGGACGTCGCTCCGCTGGCGGCCAAGGAACTGAAAAACGTGAAACTGGTCCGCAACACGCGGTTTGCGTTGGAACAGATTGCCGCATCGGCCGGCGAGAAAGTCGTTCCGTTGGCCCGGGATCTGTTGCAGCATGAATCGGCGGATGTTCGCCAGAGTGGTTTGAGGCTGCTGCTGCGGGCCGGTAGTAGCTCGCGGGCGTCCCAAACGGCGCTCGAGTCGGCCTTGAAGGACAAGGCCGCTCCGGTACGGGTGTTGGCGGCCTATGCTCTGGCGCAAAAAGGCAACAAGGCTGCGGTGCCGGCTCTGATCGAGGGCACCAAGTCCAAGGACTTGCTGTCCAGGCAGTACGGTATGTTTGGCCTGGCCACCTTCAAGACCAAGGCGGCCAGTGAAGCGATTGCGGATGCGATCCTGCGGTCGCCTCAACTGGGTCGACTGGGGGTCCAGTCGCTGCAGCGGCAGGGGACCGCAGACGCGGCACGGGCATTGGGTCGGGTACTTCGCGAAGGACCGGCCAATCTGAAGACCACCGTCCGACAGGCACTGGGACGTATGAAGGTGCCCGAGGCGAAGAAGGTGCTCGAGGAGTCCAGCACGACCAAGACCGACGCCACGAAGAAATAGGCGACGTTCTTGAACGGGCGCAGCTGTCCCTTCCTCCGGGTGGGCTGCGGCGGGTCGCGACTACTGGTAGGCCACGTTGCCGTCCGGTTCGATCACCAGTGGCCGACGCCAGTACTGCAGCGGGTGGTTCTTGATGGCGTCCTCGTTGACCTCGACTCCCAATCCGGGCGTCTCGGGGATCACGAGGTATCCGTCGTCGAGTTGGATTGGCTTCTTGAGCAGCTTGCTGTTGGGGCCGACCGTGTCGATCCGGTATTCGAGAATCAGGAAGTTCCCCGTCGAGGCTGCAAAGTGAGCAGACACGGCCGTCGACATGCCTCCCAGCGGGTTGTGGGGGGCGATGGTCAGGTAGTTGGCCTCGGCCATCGCTGCGATCTTCTTGGTCTCCAGCAGGCCTCCACACAACACGATGTCCGGTTGCAGGATGTCGGCCGCGCGAGCGGCGATCAGGTCACGGAACTCGTACTTGGTATAGAGCATCTCGCCGGTGGCCAGTGGGATCGGCAGCTTGTCCTTGAGTTGTCCCATCGCGTCGATGTTCTCGGGACGTAGTGGTTCCTCGAAGAACATGGGGCGGTACGGGGCCACGGCCTCGGCCAATTCCAGGGCCTTGTACGGTTCGAAGAGACGTGCGTGTGGATCGAGACCGATGTCGATGTCGTCGCCGACGGCACGGCGGACGGCTTCCAGCTTGGCGGCGGCTCCCTTGAGCACCTGTGACCAGGGCATCGTCTCGGGACCGGCGGGGAAGGGGCTCATCTTGATCGCGGTGAATCCCTGTCGGACGGCGTCGGTGGCAGAAGCCGCAGCTTCGGCCGGGGTGCCGCCCCCGGTGCCCAGGTAGACCCGGATCTTGTCGCGGCACCGACCTCCCAGCAATTGGTAGACCGGCACACCGTGGGCCTTGCCCTTGATGTCCCACAGCGCGGTCTCGATGCCACTGATGGCGGCATTGACGATGGATCCACCCGGAAACCGGGAGCCGTTGTGCATGATCCGCCACAGGTGTTCGATCCGTGTGGGATCTTCGCCGATGAGCCAGTCCTTGAGGTACTCGATCGCCGCGACGACCGACGTGTCGGGACCCGCCCGGTATGCTTCCCCGTATCCGACGAGGTGTTCGTCAGTGACCACCTTGACATAGATGTGGTTGCCGCCGCCGAGGTTCGCACCCAGGGCCTCGATACTGGTGATCTTCATGGCGGATGGCTCCGGTGGCTGGTACCTGTTTTCGTGGTCCGATCCTATCCTTGTGGTCGGCAACTTGCACCCGAGGGCAGACGATGCCATTCTGCGGGCACCAAGCAGGAAAAGGGGAAGGACGTTTCATGGCGACACGACGTGAATTCCTGGCCGCCGGAGCAGGGGGGTTGCTGGGAGCGACGGGATTGCCGTCCCTGGCCGATGACCAACTGAAAGTGACCAAGGGACTGGTCAAGCTCCACCCGGGTATCGAACCGCTGGTGCGACTGGTCGAACGGACTCCCCGTGACAAATGTGTGGGGTTGCTCTCGGACCAGATCAAGCGGGGCGTTCCGTACCGCCAGTTGCTGGCGTCCCTGTTTTTGGCCGGCATCCGGAACGTCAATCCACAACCACCGGGATTCAAGTTCCATTGTGTTTTTGTGATCAACGCGGCACATCAACTCAGTCTCGATTTGCCCGCCGATCAACGACTGCTGCCACTGTTCTGGTCGCTGGACAATTTCAAGGCGTCCCAGGCCAAGGACATCGAGGAGGGAGATTTCAAGTTGGGGCCGGTCCGGGGCAAGTTGCCCTCGCCCGAAAAGGCCGGGCGGGAATTCACCCGAGCGATGAACGAATGGGACGAGCAGCGGGCCGATCGGGCGATCGTGGCGCTTGTTCGCAGTCGGGGAGCCAGCCATGTGATCGAGAGGATGTGGCAGTACGGGTGCCGCGATTACCGCAATATCGGACACAAGGCCATCTTTGTTGCCAACACCTGGCGGACACTGCAGACGATTGGCTGGCGGCACGCCGAACCGGCGATGAGGTCACTGGTGCTGGGACTTCTTGATTTCGGTCCCGACGAACGCGTCAACAAGTACGCCTTCGCCGACCAGACCTATTTGTCGAACCTGAAATTCGCCCGGGAGGTGTTGAAACAGGGGGCCGACGCCGGGGTGTCGGCGAAGTGGCGGTACGAGTGGATCCAGCCGGGCAGCCAGCCCCAGCAGGTGATGGAGTTGCTGGGTGGCATGAGGGAACTGGAGCCGGAGGCGTGTTGTCGCCTGGTGCGTGAACGTTTGGGGCGGGGAGATTGCCGTGCCCAGGCGGTCTGGGATGCGGTGCACCTGATGGCCGCGGAATTGATGGTGCGGCAGCCGGGGATCTACGGGATTCACACGGTCACCTCGGCCAACGCGTTGCACTACGCCTACCGGTCGGCCGCGTATCCGGTGACACGGTTGTTGTTGGTGTTGCAGGCGGTCGGATGGATGACCCAGTTCCGCGAGTTCATGGCGACGGCTCGCGGGGGATTGAACAAGGGTGACATCACCAATTCGGCGGGACGGGAGATCAAGAACGCCGGCGAGGTTCCGATCGGTCGTGAGGTGTCGGAGATCCTGGCCCGAGTGGGACCCGATACGGCAGCCGCGTCGTCGGCCGCTTACCGCCTGGCCAGTCGAGCGGCATCGGCCGGGCGTCCCGATTGGATCGATTCCTTCACCAATTCTGCTCGCCAGTTGATCGCTCAGAAGGCCACCGACGCGCACCACTACAAGTATGGCATGGCGATATTTGAGAATCTTGATTTGGTCAGTCCCGCCTATCGTCCACACGTGCTGGCGACCGCTCCATACTACATCCGCGGTTCCGCGGCTCCCGATTCGGCTGTGGTGACACAGGCCATGGAGGCGATGGGGGCCCGGTGAACCACGACGTGTCGCGGTTGACAATGATTGGTGTGAGAGGTTGTGATCTGTCGCAGATGATGCACCGGCGGTCGGCACGAAGCCAATGACGATCCAACAACTCCGCGACGTTCTGAAGACCCACTGGGGCTATGACGGCTTCCTGCCGTTACAGCAAGAGGCGATGCAGTGTGTGTTGGAGGACCGGGATTCGGTCGTGGTGCTTCCGACCGGGGGCGGCAAGTCCCTGTGTTTCCAGGCTCCTGCTGTTGTCCGTTCCGGGGTGGGCCTGGTTGTCTCGCCGCTGATTTCCCTGATGAAGGATCAGGTCGATGGACTCAACGCCGCCGGTGTCCCGGCGGCGTGTCTCAACAGCAGCATGGAACCCGACGCGCGTCGCCGTGTCTTTGAGGACCTGGAGGTCGGGAACCTGAAGTTGCTGTACATTGCCCCGGAAAGGCTGGTGCAGCCGGGAATGCTCGATACGCTGGCCGCCTCCAACGTGTCCCTGGTGGCCATCGACGAGGCACACTGTATCAGCCAGTGGGGCCACGATTTTCGACCCGAATACCGGCAACTGAAGCTCTTGAAAAAGAGGTTGCCGGGGATTGCGATACACGCCTACACGGCAACGGCCACCGCTCAGGTCCGTGAGGACATGATCGAGGAGTTGGAATTGTCCGAGCCGGAGGTGCTGGTTGGATCGTTTGACCGACCCAACCTGTCGTACAAGATCATGCTTCGCGATGGCGGCACCGATCAAATGGCGACCATCATGGATCGCCACCGTGACGAATCGGGCATCATCTACTGCATCTCGAGACGTGACGTCGAAAAGACCTCCGAACAACTCAACCAGCGTGGTTACCAGACCCGTCCGTACCATGCGGGGATGAGCGACGAGGAGAGACGGGACAATCAGGACGCCTTTATCGGGGAACGGGTCGACACGATTGTCGCGACGGTGGCCTTCGGCATGGGGATCGACAAGTCGAATGTCCGTTACGTGATTCACGCCGCGATGCCCAAGTCGCTCGAGGGCTATCAGCAAGAAACGGGACGAGCGGGTCGTGACGGATTGGAGGCGGAGTGCTGCCTGTTGTACACCGGCGGTGATTATGGGCGATGGCGGGCGATCCTGGACGGCTCTGACAGCGAGCCGACCGAGGGAGCCTGGCAAAGTCTGCAGGCGATACAGGACTATGCTGGCAGCGTTGTGTGCCGACATGCAGCACTGGTTGAGTACTTTGGTCAGTCCCTGGATTCAGACAACTGCGGCGCTTGCGACGTCTGCCTGGGGGAACTCGACCAGGTCGAGGATCCACTGGTGATTGGCCAGAAGATTCTTTCGAGCGTGGTCAGGCAGGAGCAACGGTTCGGAGCCGATTACACGGTGAAGGTGCTGCGGGGGTCGAGCGAACAGAGAATTCTCGACAACCGGCACGACCAACTGAGTACATACGGTTTGCTGGCCGACGCGGACGTGAGAGCCGTGCGTGGGTGGGTCGAGCAACTGGTGGCCCAGGGGTTCCTGGCCAAGGTCGGCGAGTACAACGTGTTGATCGTGACCGAGAGTGGCCGGCAATTGTTGACCGGCGAGGTGACACCACGACTGCTGAAGCCGTCCCGAGCGGCCCGGGCCCGGAAATCGCGCGCGCATGACGATTCGTGGGAGGGCGTGGACCGCGAATTGTTCGAGAGACTTCGCGAGTTGAGACGAGAGCTGGCCGATGAGAAATCGGTACCAGCCTACGTGGTGTTTGGCGACGCGAGCCTGCGTGATATGGCTCGTCAACGACCGGGCACGCCGGCGGAGTTTCTCGAGGTCCACGGAGTGGGCCAAAAGAAGGCGGCCGATTACGGCGAGGTGTTTCTCGCCGCAATCGGCTCGGCCGACTAAAGAGCGTCGTTGCCTGGGCTTACAGTTTCTTCTTGCGGCCCTGGTACTGCACGTGCCAGCCACGGGTTTTCAGCTTGATGCGATAGAGGCTCTTGTCGACGGTGATGTAGAGCACATCGCGATCCTTGCCGATGCCGAATTCGACATTACTGGGCAGTCCGACGGCAGTGGCCTGGTCCTGTCCGATCGGTCCGGTGGGGATGTAGCCGACGTTTTGTCCCTTGAAGGGATCGACGACCATGACACCCGGACGGGCGGCGTCGCGGACGGTCAAGTACAGGTACCCGTTCTCATCGACGGTCATACCGTCGCAGCCCTTCATCTCGTAATGACTGAAATCGACGATGGTGAATCGTTCGTTCTCGACTCGTCCATCTGCCTTCAGCCACCAGCCATAAATCTTCATCGGTCCGGGGGTTGGTGGGACCTTGGCATCGGGATCGATGTTGTCGGTGCCATTGTCATGGTCGGCCACAAACAGCATCTTGCCGTCGGGGCTGATGGCGATGCCATTGGGCTTGGAGATATTGTGGGTGACCTCGAACACCTTGCCGTTTGGCTCGATGCAGTAGACCGCCCGATGCTTCAGTTCTCGCTTTTCATCGCCGACGTAACGGGGGTCGGAAAAGTAGATTCGGCCGTGGGCGTCGACACAGAGGTCGTTGGGGGCGTTGAGCCGCTTTCCGCCGAAGTTGTCCGTCAGCGTCGTCTTTTTCTTCGATTTGACATCGGTTCGCGACACCTGTCGACCGCCGAAACCGGCACCTTCACAGGCCAGCAGGTGGCCCTTGGCGTCGAAGATCAGCCCGTTGGATTTGCCGCTGTTGTTGCTGAAGACCGTGGTTTTTCCAGTCTTCGGGTCGAACCTGTGGATCATCCCATTGTCCTTGCCGAACGGGATGTCGGAGAAGTAGATGCTGCCGTCGGGGGCCACGGCCGGTCCCTCGGTCAGTCCGCCTTCAATCTTGGCACTCCGGGTGAAGAGCAACTTGAGCCGGGCGTCGGAACCGACCAGTTTGTCGCCTTCGGGTTTGGGGATGTCGCCGGCGGTTGCCGACACAGTGGTCATCATCAGAGTCAACAGGGCGAGAGTCAGTCTCATGGTGGAAATCTCCGGAAGGTGTGACTTGTCGTGAATCGGGTTGTGTCGAGTGTGTTGTCAGCGTGTTCGTGTGCCGATGCAGTAAATGGACTTGTAGGTGCGGACAAACAGTTGTCCATCCGAAGGGGCGACTGCGGCTTTCATGTGTTCAGCCATGCGGTTTCGGGCCAACAGTTTGAATTCTGGTGCGGCCGCCAGGACGAAGATGTCGCCCTCCTTGTTGCTGACGTACAGCCGTCCGTCGGCAGCCAGCATCGTGCCCCACAAGGTGCCACCCAATCGCTTGGCCCAGACAACCTTGCCGGAACGGGCCTCGATGCACTGCGCGATGCCGGTGGCGTTTGAGACGTAGAGGTGATCGCCGACAATCACTCCGGATCCCACACGTTGCTGGTTCTTGGCCGTCAGCCACAGCCGGTTGGATTCGGTGAGGTCGCCACGTCCACCGAGTTTGACGGCCATGGCCGGTCCCTGGTGGCCACTGATGCCCACGACCAGGCCATTCCCGACAGTTGGCATCGTGTAGATCTCGGTGCCGAGTCCGCCACACTTCCAGAGTTCCTTGCCGTTGACCGGATCGTATCCTTTGATCTCGCGGGGCATCGTGACGACCAGTTCGTCGCGACCGGCCACCCGGATGATGACCGGAGTCGACCAGGAGCCGTAGAGGTTGCTGTTCTTGGCGAATTCGGGTGTGTCCCACACGGTCTTGCCGGTTTGGCTGTCCAACGCGACCAGGTGAGTCTTGATGCCGGGGCCCCGGTGAACGATCACCAGGTTCTTGTAGAGCACCGGAGTCGTGGCCTGTCCGAAGACGTGTGTCAATTTTCCGAGCTTGCGGTGCCAGACAACATGGCCCTGGAAATCGCAGGCCAGGACACCGGCTGAACCAAAACTGGCGTAGACTCGCTTCCCGTCGGTGGTCGGGGACCCCGAACAAAACGGGTTGTCCCGATGAGTCGTTTCCTTGGCTGCAAACGGGACGTCGTGTTTCCAGAGGATCTTGCCGTTGTTGCGGTCCAGGCAGATCAGGCGGCGAACCTTGCCTCCCTCGACCGGGCAGGTCAAGAAGACTCGGTCGTCCCAGGTGATGGGTGTGGAATTGCCCTCTCCTGGCAGGGAGGTTTTCCAGGTCACGTTGTCGGTGGGACTCCACGAGACCGGGAGGTTGCGTTCACTACTGCGGCCGGTGCCGTCTGTGCCTCGCCATGCCGGCCAGTTCCCGGCCATCACTGGCATCGCGGTTGAGACTGTGAGCAGCGGCACGACGAGCAGTCGGAGAGCGATCTCGGAAATGGGTGACATGAGAATCTCCGTTGAACGTGGTGTGAGAATCCAGGAAGACAATTCGGACCGCTATTGTGCCTGAGCTTTGATTGGCTTGCCACACTCGCGGCACTTCAATCGTTTGCCAGCCAACTCGGCACGGACCTTGTAGGATTGACCGCAATTGCTACAGCGAACAACCAGTGGCCTGGCCGTGGCTGGTTCACTGGTGCACGGTGTGTCCTCGAGACGGAATTCACCGGCACTCTCGGCCAGTGCTGCCAGAACGGAGCTACTGACTTCTGGCTGGACCAGGGTGTCGGTGGCGATATCCTCGAGCAGTTCTTCGATCGACTGATGTCGTTGCCTGGGCAGCTTGGCCATCATCCGCATGATGACCGCGACCAGTCCCTCGGGAACATCGGGATTGAGTGCCCTGGGGTCTGGAGGGGATTGCGTGGCGTGCGCGGTGATCTTGGCAGTCAGATTGCCGTCGGGAAATGGAGGCGACCCGGTCAGCATTTCGTACCAGGTGCAGCCGAGCGAGTAGATATCGCTGCGGGCATCAGCCGCGTGACTGTCGTTGGCCTGCTCGGGCGCGATGTAGTCGACGGTTCCGACCACGGTTCCGACCACCGTCACCCGCGCGCTGTCGGATTCTCCTTCGAGCAATCGAGCCACACCCATGTCGGCCAGCTTGGCCGTGCCATCCCGCGAGATCAACAGGTTCGACGGCTTGATGTCACGATGGATGATGTTGTTTTGGTGGAGATAAGCCAGGGAATCGGCCAATTGGCGGATGATTGAGATGGAACGCTTCACGGGCAACAACCCACGTTGTGAGATCAACTGTCCGACATCGATTCCGTCGACGAACTCTTGGACGATATAGTGAATGTCGCCGGTGGATCCGGTATCCAGGACATCCACCAGGTTGGGGTGCTTGAGTCCCTTGGCGACTTCGCCTTCGAGTTGGAACCGCCGTACGAGTTCCGGGTTGTTTGACTGCTCGGATCCGAGCACCTTGAGGGCGACCACCTGTCCGGTGTCGCCGTGGCTGGCCATGTAGACCGATCCCATGCCGCCGGTGCCGAGCAGAGACGAGATCACGTAGCCGTCGATGTGTTGCGGATCGTCGGAGCCTGTTGAGGCCTCTGGAGGCTGTTCGACCAGTTGAAACACGGTCTGGCCGATCCGGAAAGTGTCCTCGTAATCCAGGACACAAGCCGGAGTGGGCTCGCCGTCGAAATGGATCGGGTTCTGTGCTGTTTCGAGCTTCCGGACTGTCAGCAAGCCGTTTTCGAAGACCAGGTCGGCATGTTCTCGAGAGATCTGGCGATCCCAGGCGACGTCCCATCCGGATCCCGGTGATCGACCAAGTCGCACCATCTTCCCGCTCGGTAGCTCGCGGCACCACCGGTGTCCAGTTTCGGGGCCTGCGGCCACCAGGTGAGCCATCACGGAATCTCTTGGCGTTGGCCGTTCAATGACAGGCTGCGGGTCAGGAGGATGCGGCTCCGAGGATACTCGATTCCTTTCTCCGCTGCGTCGCTGCCGGGTCCTGAACCGGTTAGTCTGTTGTTCTGATTTGAAGAAGAAACACTAACGACACTGCGAAAGACAGGATATGGCTCAACTCCCGGTCGGCAACCTGATCAACGGACAATGGGATCCCGGCGAGGGGTTGGAACGGTTGGACGTCATGAGTCCGTTGGACGGGTCGGTGCTTTCCACCGTCCCGCTATCGACGGTTGCGGAACTGGACCGGACGGTCGAGGCGGCCGCCGCGGCGTTCGTGGACTGGTCAGCTCGCACGATGCGAGAACGGGCCCAGGTGGTCTACCGGTACCGTGACCTGCTCGAGACGCACACCGACGAACTGGCCGAGCTGGTGCACCTGGAGAACGGGAAGACGTTGGCCGAGGGTCGTGCGGAAGTGGCCAAGGCGATCGAGGTGACCGAATTCGCCTGTTCACTTCCTCAGATGGTGGCCGGGGAGGTGCTGGAGGTCAGCCCGGGTGTGGAATGTCGTGTGGACCGTTGTCCGTTGGGGGTGGTGGCCTCGATCACCCCATTCAATTTTCCCTGCATGGTGCCGCACTGGACCATTCCCATTGCGATCACCCTGGGCAACTCCTTTATTCTCAAGCCGTCCGAACAGGTGCCGTTGACTGCCCGGCTGACGGGGGAACTCCTGGCCCGTGCGGGATTGCCCGACGGTGTGTTTGGGATGGTCAACGGGGACCGTGGGATTGTCGAGGCGATCTGTGATCATCCGGGGATAGCGGCGGTGTCATTTGTCGGATCGACGCCGGTGGCTCGTTCGGTGTATGCCAGGGCGGCCGCGTCCGGGAAACGGGCACTGGGCATGGGCGGGGCCAAGAACCACCTGGTGGTGTTGCCCGACGCGGATGTCGAGTTGACGGCCGAGAATGTGACCGAGTCGGCGACAGGTTGTGCTGGCCAGCGGTGTATGGCCGCCGCATCACTGGTGGCCGTGGGTGACGTGGACCATATCATTCAGCGGGTGTGTGAGAAGGCTGGAGAAGTGGTGGCGGGTCAGAACCTCGGTGCGGTGATTTCGGCTGAAGCCCGGGACCGGATCGTGGGTTGTATCGATGAGGCCGAAGCGGCCGGAGCGCGAGTGCTGGTTGATGGACGGGGAGTGACGGTCGACGGTTGCGAGGGTGGATACTATGTCGGAGCGACGGTGATCGACGGTGTGACGCCGGAAATGGCGATCTCTCAGCAAGAGGTGTTCGGCCCGGTCCTGGCAGTGATGAGAGCCGGGGATATGGACGAAGCGCTGGAGATTGAACGACGATCGCCGTTTGGGAACGCAGCAGCGATCTACACACGCGATGGAGGGGCCGCTCGCGAATTTGCTTCTCGAGCCACTTCAGGCATGATCGGGGTGAACATTGGAGTGCCGGTTCCCCGAGAACCATTTGGCTTTGGAGGCTGGAACGATTCACGATTCGGCGTTGGGAACATCACCGGCGAGGAGTCGGTGGCATTCTGGACCCAATCGCGAAAAGTGACCTCCCGGTGGCCCGGAGAGTGACCCGGGATGCGCGATTGTTTTGCCACACGCACCGGATGGATCGGCGTCGTTGTCCTGGTCGCCGTGGTGGGCATCCTGCCGGTTGCCCTGGTTGCTGAGGGAGAGTCGCCGGCGATCCCCCGGGATTCGCTACCGTCGGACCTGGCCCGCCGCCGTTCCCCGGCGGGGTTGCAGCGACCCGAATCCAAGCAAGAGGTGGACCAGGCGAGGGTGGACCGCGTGAAGTTGGGTCGTCGCCTGTTCTTTGACCCGATCCTGTCCGGTGATCGCAGCCTGGCGTGTGTCTCCTGCCACGATCCGGCACATGGGTTTTCCGACCCACGGCCGGTTTCGATCGGCATCAACAAGTCGCGAGGTCGTCGGAACGCCCCGTCGTTGTTCAATGTCGCGTTGGGTCGGTCGTTCTTCTGGGACGGTCGGGCGACCAGCCTCGAGGACCAGGTTCGTTTTCCGATCGAGAACCCTCGGGAATTGGGATCGAAACTCGACACGGTGGTGGCCCGGCTGCAAGCGGACTCGGATTACTCAAGGGAGTTTGGCCGGCTGTTCACCGACGGGGTGACCGTGAAGAATCTCTCGCGGTCGATTGCGGATTTCGAACGGACCCTGTTGTTGGGAAACAGCCGGGTCGATCGTTTTCGTGCCGGGGATGCCGGGGCTCTCAACGATGCTCAGAGACAGGGGTTGTGGCTGTTCGAGAGTCGGGGGCGGTGTTGGCATTGCCACTCGGGGCCAAATTTCACCGACGAGAAGTATCACAACACGGGCGTCAGCGTCCGTCGGACGGACAGGGATCCGGGGCGAATGGCTGTCACCAGGCGAATCGGAGATCGTGGCCGCTTCAAGACACCCACCCTGCGCGGCGTGGCCCGCTCTGCTCCCTACATGCATGACGGCAGCGTGAAGACGCTCCGCGAGGTCGTTGAGTTCTACAATCGCGGCGGAGGCAAGAGCCCACAACTTGATCCGCTGATGAAGCCCCTGGAGTTGGACCGCGCGGAGGTGGGCTTCCTGGTCGAGTTCCTCAAGGCGGTCAATGGCGAGTGGCCCTAGCCGTCAGGATCGGTTCAGCTTGTGGATGCCGGGAGGCTGGGGCACATCGGGTGTCAGCAGGGTCCAGGTGGCTCCCATTTCCCGCATCGCCCGGAAGTCGGTCGGTTGGTATGCGATGCCCAACTCGGGAGTCGGGAGTGGCTTGCCCGGTTGCCGGGTCGCTCTCATCACCGCTTCCAGGGTCCCGGTCACCAGCAGGGTTCGTTCGATCGGGTAAGGGCTTCGTCGAGTTTTGAAGTGGTGCTGGATCGAGTGTGACAGCGCTTTGAACAGGTTGCGGTTGTCCCAGGGGCCGACGTAGAAGGCGGTGGAGTGGATGGTTGGTTTCCCGTTCATCCGGCAGGCAAAGTTCCAGCGGGTGCTGTCTTGGCCAATACGGAGTATGGTGGCCCTGGTTCCGTCGCGGTAGGTGATCAACAGCGCGTGGGCCGGCCGCCGGGGTTCGCCGGGGACGGTCCTGAGGTCCTCGAGTGGTTTTCCCAGTTCAGCCTTCATCGCCTCGTGCGCCAATTCGATTGACCATCGGCCCTGCTTGGCTGCTTTCCAGACCTCATCGCCGGACAGGAATTCAACGCTGGCCACGCCGGTTTCCCCGCCTCGACGCGATT